>NZ_CP046977.1:302350-604700 GCF_030408455.1 Corynebacterium atrinae | reverse complement strand
CCGCGCCCGCGTCGCGGTCTAACACCCGCTTCGCACACCCGCAACCGGCCTGCCCCATAAACCTGAGCCAGGCCAATTTTCTCGCGACGAGCCCCTACCGCTACAGTTGACTAAAAGTTGACATCCAACCACCAAGGAGAATCACATGAGCAAGCGTGGTCGTAAGCGTAAGGACCGCCGCAAGAAGGGCGCTAACCACGGTAAGCGCCCCAACTCCTAAACTAGGACGTTAAACGGCGAAAAGACCGTCCACCCCGATGAGGGATGGACGGTCTTTGTCGATTCCGGGTCAAAGCAGGTTGTCAAGCCCCTGAGTCGATCAAAACCCGCACTACCTAACAACTTGGCCAGTTTGGAAGGGGGCTTTACCCCGAAGTTGTTAGGAAGTGCCGGTTTTGGGTCCTGCTCCAGTCCTGGCCTAGCTACGGGCAAAGGTTCTGAAGTTTCAGAATCACGATCGCGTCCTGAGGATGGATCTCCAACACCCTTCTATCCCTCAACCTGATCGCGACGCCCTCCTCGCGACTTTTAGGCCACTTTTCCGGCCTACGCCTAGCGCCACCTGGGATTTTGGAGCCTGGCCAGCGTTCCGGTCGCGATCAAGGCGTCGCGAGGAATCAGCCGAAGCGCGTGACTCGGATTTCCATGGAAATACGCTGCCGCAACGTCACGGGAGCGGCCTCGGCAGTGCAACACTTCTTCAGCAGGGCCCGGATCTCATGCTCGGATTGCAGTCGCCCGGCACACTCGGGGCAAGCAGCAATCTGAGCGAGGATGACGTGAGCTTCTTCCCGGCTGGTAGCTGGGTCGAAGAGGGCACACAAGTTTGATTGGATGTCCTCACAGCTGCAGTCACAGCTTTCGCCGCTGCGGTGGGGATCTGCGTTCATCGGGTGCTCGCTTCCGTGTCCTGCTGAGGGTCCTGCTGAGTGTCCTGCTGGGTGTCCTGCTGGTCAGTCATATCGGGGTGGTCGAGACCAATCCCTTGCTCTTGCGCTACTTCCTTTAACGCCTCGCGCAGTTGTTTTCTTCCCCGGTGCAGCCGGGACATTACTGTTCCCAGAGGCGTGCCCATGATCTCGGCGATTTCCTTGTAGGCCAGCCCCTCCACATCGGCGTAATACACGGCCATGCGGTAATCCTCGGGCAGCTGGTTCATAGCCTCGGCGATCTTGCCGTCAGGCATGTTCTTCAGCGCTTCAACTTCGGCTGATTCCAGGCCAGTCGAATCGTGGGAACTCGTGGTGTAGAGCTGGTGATCGGAGATCTCCTCATCCCAGCTCTGCGCAGGCTGCCGCTGCTTTTTGCGGTAGGTGTTGATGTAGGTATTCGTCATGATCCGGTACAACCACGCCTTGAGGTTGGTGCCTGGTTTGAATGAATCAAACGCTTTGTACGCCTTGAGGAAGGTCTCTTGGACGAGGTCTTCGGCGTCGGTGGGGTTACGGGTCATGCGCAGTGCACCGCCGTACAGCTGGTCGAGCAAGGGCAGTGCCTCTTCCTCGAAACGGGTGGCGAGCTCTGTTGCTGTCATGGGAACCATTCTAGGGCAGCAGTGCATAATGGCAGACATGGCCAAGAAGAAGAAGGCGAGCGCCCCCACCGCCGCAGTTCAGGTCCTCGTCGACGCCAGCATTCCCCATCAGCTGCAGCGTTTCGACGCCGGCCACGACCACTTCGGCGAGCATGCCGCCGCTGCTCTCGATGTCGACCCAGGCCTCATCCTCAAGACACTCGTCGTGGATACGGGGACGGGCTTAGGCGTGTGCTGCGTCCCGGTGACCGGGAAACTCTCGCTGAAAAAGGCCGCCGCTGGCTTCGGCGTCCCCAAAGCCACCATGGCCGATCCGGTGAAAGCGCAGCGCTCCTCCGGGTACATTCCAGGTGGCATCTCCCCCATCGGTCAGCGCACCGCGCTGCCCACGCTTATCGACGCCTCCGTCACCCACGCCAGCACCGTTTACGTTTCCGGGGGTCGCCGTGGGCTGGACATCGGCCTGGCTCCGGGTGACCTCGCCGAGGTCACTGGCGCTAACTTTGTCGACCTAGCTGCCCAATAGTTCCGCGTAGTCGTTGCGGACGTTGCCCACTGCTTTATCAACCGGGCGCACCGTGAGGTTGGCTAAGTAGTCCACGGGGGTGGGATGCAGGAGCTCGGCGGCTTGCTCCGGGGTGCCGTGCGTCCACTGCTCGATCTCCTCTTTCGCAAGCAACCTGGGTAGGCGGTCGTGTAGCCAGTCCAGGGGCTCAATAGCCGCGGTGGTGACGATCGTCGAGGACAGCTGGTTGACCCCAGTTGCCCACAGTGCGGCGGCCCACATGATCTGGCCGGAACTGACCAAGTGGGGCACCTTTCCCTCGCCACTGTCGTGCCATTCGTAGTAGCCATCCATGGGGATCAGGCCTCGCTGGTTCCGGAAGGCATCCCGGAAGCTGGGCTTGGCGGCGATGGTCTCACCCCGGGCGTTGAAGAGCGGTGGGCCGGAGTCATCCTTTTTCCATTGGGGCAGCAAGCCCCAGCGGGCGGGATCGAGCTGCGCGAGGGATTCACTTAGACGAACCAGCGGCACCACCTGGGTGGGGGCGATGTTGTAGCGCGCCCCGGAGGTTCCTTCTGGCGCGTAGACTTCCTCGACTCCGGGCAGGGCGCCGACCTGCGTGATGAGGGATTCGCCGGTGGTGAAGAGAACAAATCGTCCGCACATGCCCCTATTATGTAGGACATGACTGCCAACTGGACCGCGCCGACCGCTCACGGACCGATCCGGTGGACCCAGCACATCCCCGGCTCCAAATCGATTACCAACCGTGCCTACATCCTCGCCGCCCTGGCCGACTACCCCTCGGAGATTCACGGAGCTCTGCACTCCCGCGATACCGCTCTCATGGCGGATGCTCTCCGCGCGATGGGCACTACTATTCGCGATATCAACGGTGTTATCTACGTTGATCCAGCCCGGCTGCACGGCACCAAGGTCGAATGCGGCCTCGCCGGCACAGTCATGCGTTTCGTGCCGCCTGTTGCCGCCTTGGCCAGCGGGCCCGTGCTGTTTGATGGAGATGTCCAGGCCCGCACCCGCCCCATGAGCACGATCCTTGATGCGCTCCGCGCGCTGGGGGTAACCATCACCGGCGATACCTTGCCCTTCACCGTCGAAAGCTCGGGCATCCCGGAGGGCGGGACCGTAGAGGTCGACGCCTCGGCGTCGTCCCAATTCGTGTCGGGCCTCCTGCTCTCTGCCCCCCGCTTCGCCAAGGGCATCACGGTTCGCCACGTCGGCGCCAAGCTTCCCAGCCTGCCCCACATCGAAATGACCGTAGCCATGCTGCGCCAGGCGGGCATTACGGTGGATGAATCCGAAAACGAGTGGCATGTCCACCCCGGCCCTATCCAGGGTCGGACCTGGACTATCGAGCCGGATCTGTCCAATGCGACTCCCTTCCTCGCTGCGGCGGCGGTCACCGGCGGGTGCGTCACGGTGCGCAATTGGCCCCTGGATACCACCCAGCCGGGCGATGCTATTCGTCTCATCCTCGAGCGGATGGGCTGCGCGGTGGATCTCATGGCTGCCAGCTCGGGCCCCGGGTATGACCTGCAGGTCACCGGGCCGAAGCAGGGTCAGCTCCACGGCGTCAACCTTGATATGTCCGATATCGGGGAGCTCACGCCGACGGTGGCAGCTCTCGCCGCGCTCGCCTCCGAGCCATCGATCCTCAGCGGTATCGCGCACCTGCGCGGACACGAGACCGATCGCCTGGCGGCGCTGAGCACTGAGATCAATAAGCTAGGCGGGAACTGCCAGGAGCTGCCCGACGGCCTGCTCATCACCCCCGCGCCCTTGCACGGTGGTGAGTGGCATTCCTACGCCGATCACCGCATGGCCACTGCTGGAGCAATCATTGGCCTGGCGGTGGAAGGCGTCGAGGTCGAGGATATCCAGACCACCGCGAAAACCCTCCCCGGTTTCGAGACCATGTGGGCGGACATGGTTCATGGCTAAGCGGAGGTGGGACGAGTCCGACGTCCGCGTGCGACCGTCGAAAAGCTCCCGGCCGCGCACCAAGGACCGCCCCTCGCACGAGGACGCAGAGTTCGGCATGGTGGTGACCAAGGACCGAGGTCGCTGGGGGGTCGTCCTCGACGGCCACGAAGCACCAGTGGTCACCATGCGGGCCCGCGAGTTGGGCCGCACGCCCATTGAGGTCGGCGACCGGGTCGGCGTCGTCGGCGATACCTCCGGGAGGAAAGACACCCTGGCGCGGATCGTCAAATTGGAGGAACGCACCTCGGTGCTGCGCCGCACCGCCGATGACACCGATCCTTATGAGCGCATCGTCGTCGCCAATGCCGACCAGCTGCTCATCGTCACCGCGGTCGCCGATCCCCCGCCGCGCGCCGGCTTCGTCGAGCGCGCCCTCATCGCCGCCTTCGTGGGCAACCTCCACCCCATCCTCTGCCTGACCAAGTCGGACCTCGCGGATCCGAGCGAGTTCGCTGCCGAGTTCACCGACTTAGATGTCACGGTGGTCACCGCCGGGATCGACGATCCCCTCACAGAGGTACAGGAGCTTATCGACGGCCACGTCACCGCCTTCATCGGCCACTCCGGCGTCGGCAAGTCAACGCTGGTCAACCGCCTTATTCCTGATGCGCACCGGGAAACGGGCGTGGTATCCGGGGTGGGCAAGGGTCGCCACACCTCTACCCAATCCGTGGCCCTGCGCCTGCCAGACGGCAACGGCTGGATCATTGATACCCCTGGCATCCGCTCCTTTGGCCTGGCTCACGTTGACGCCGACACCGTCGTTGGCGTCTTTGAGGATCTGGCCGCCGCCGCGGAGAACTGCCCGCGGGGCTGCACTCACCTCGGCCCCCCAGCCGACCCGGAGTGCGCGCTCGACCTGTTTGCGGAGGACTCGGCCTCCGCGCGGCGTCGAGAAGCAGTGCGCAAGCTGCTTGAGGCATTGCGCACCAACAACGACTGGGAGATGTAACTCCCTGTCGCCTAGGCCTCGACGGCGACCTTGTTGCGCCACTCCGGCGTGCGCCCGGAGAAGTTGAGGATCGCTTCCTTGACCGTGGGGCGCAGCTTCTGCAGCAGCGGCAGGGCGGTGCGCAGGCCAGCGCGGTGGCCCTCCTCGTTCGCCCCGACCCACAGCTTCTCGGCGACCTCGGGGTACTTGGCAAAGGCCACGTTCGAGCGCACCTCCGGAGCGTTGTCGCGATCAGCCGCCAAATACTTGTTGGGCAAGGTCAGCTTGAGCAGGGTCTTTTGCACCTTGACCAGCTGCGCCGGGAAAGAATCGGTGTTGTACGGCAGGTCGAAATCATTGCAGATGGCGCGGACCCGCTCGCCGATTGCCGCAAGACGGTTCGACGGCATATCCGGGAAGAGGTGGTGCTCAATCTGGTAGTTGAGGTTGCCGGACAAGATGGTGAGGATCTTGCCGCCATGGAAGTTCGCGGAACCCAGCATCTGGCGCAGGTACCACTCTTCGTGGGTCTCGTTCTTCCACTGTTCCTTGGTAAAAGTCTCCGCCTCATCAGGGAAGTGACCACAGAAGATCACCGCGTAGGCCCACACGGAACGGACGAAGTTGGCGGTGGCATTGGCGGTGATGGTGTGCTTGAAGTTCGGGCCCGTCAACGCCGGGTAGAGGACGTAGTCACGCAGGCCCTGCGTCCCGGCCTTGCGCATGGACTCCCAGAACTTCGGAGAAATCTCCTTCCACTCGGCGCGTCCGGCGGCGACCTTGCCCAACTCGACGTCGTAAAAGCCGACCGCCCACTGGAACATCGATGCCAACGTCAAGTTAATCACCGGTTGGAAGGTGTGCATGGGGGTCCACTTGCGGTCGCGGGTGACTCGCAAAACGCCGTATCCGACATCGGTATCCATGCCGAGGATGTTGGTGTACTTGTGATGCGCAAAGTTGTGTGTGTGCATCCACTGCGACGACGGGCAGACGTTATCCCACTCCCAGGTGGTGGAGTGGATCTCCGGATCATTCATCCAGTCCCACTGGCCGTGCATGACGTTGTGGCCAATCTCCAGGTTCTCCAGGATCTTCGACAGCGAGAGCAGGCTCACTCCGGCGATCCAGAAGGGCTTCCGATTGGAGAAGAACAGGGCGCCGCGTCCGGCGATCTCGATCCAGCGCTGCACGCGGATGAGCGTCTTGATGTAACGAACGTCCTGCTCGCCGAGGTCGGCCTCGAATTCCTCCTTGATGGCGTCGAGGCGACGACCAATCTCGAGAATGTCCTCATCGGACAAGTGGGAGTAGGCCTTGATGTTGTCGATTGCCATGTGGGTAGCTCCTAGACGTCGATGGTGATGTCGCCAGCGGCTACGCCGACGCAGGTACGGATGCGTGTTCCGGGTTCGTGGGTTTGGCCGGTGCGCAGGTCGAGAACATATCCGTCGGAGAGTTCCCGCACACAGGTCTGGCAGATGCCCATGCGGCAGCCGAAGGGCATCTGGACGCCGGCCTCTTCACCGGCCTCGAGGATGGTGGTGGCCCCGTCTGCCTCGACGGTGACGCCCCGGGTGCCGAAGGTGATCTTGCCGCCCTTGGCATCGGAGGCACGGTCGAGGGTGAAGCGCTCGACGCGAATTTCCACTTTGTTTTCGTCGGCCCAGGTCTCCAACTCGTCGAGCATGGTGGCCGGACCGCAGGCGTAGAGCACGCGGTCGGCGAAGTCCGGCACCAGCTCCTGCAGCACCGCCGGGGACACGCGGCCATCCTCCGAGGTGACCTGGATATGGGCGTCATAGTCCTGGAGTACGTCTTCAAAGATCAGGTCCTCGCGCTTGCGCACCGAATGAACGACCTCGATATCAACGTCCTGGCGCTTGGATTCTAGTGATCGCAGCATGGCGATGACCGGAGTCACCCCGGAACCAGCGGTGACGAAGAGCAGCTTCGACGGCATGGGATCGGTGAGGTGGAAGTCACCGGCGGGGGCCGCGAGGCGAACATTGATCCCCGGGCGCGCTGTACCAACGAGGTGGTTGGACAACTTGCCCTTTTCCACGGCGCGGACGGTGATGGCGAATAGCCCATCGCGGGTATCCGGGGAGTTGGTCAACGAGTAGCTGCGCCAGGTGAAACGACCTCCCACGCGCAAACCGATACCGATGTACTGCCCGGCCTCGAAGTGGACGGGCACACCCCAGCCCGGCCGGATTACGAGGTGGATGGTGTCATCCGGGAAGCGCTCCACGCTTTCGATCTTTCCGCGGAGCTCACGCTTGGACCACAAGGGGTTGACCAAGCTGGTGTAATCGTCGGGAAGCAGTGGCGTTGTAAAACGTCGCAAGACGCCACGGACACCGGCGAGACCATCGGGTGACGTAGACATCGACCCCTCCTTTTGCTGACAAATATTACGTTGTCGAAGCCTACGGGACCGTAACTACACTGTCCAACAACCCACGAGGCGTGTCAGAGCAATTCCACCAAAAAGGGCAGTTCAGTCGGGTCATAAAAAGCCATGAAATTGTCTTGGGCGTCGCCCACCACCAACTCAGCGTCGACGTCCCCCAGATCCGAGGCATCAATAGCGTCAATTGCCGCCCTGGTGGCGTCCTCCGACTCCTCGATATCAATGTGGATCGCCGCGAGATCATCTACCGTGACCTGAGGCGGAAGCAGCTTAACGATGCTCTCGCCCAGATCAGGCTGCATCTCCACCACCGAATCATCAATATCAACGGACAGGACCACCCGACGGTTCGGGAACGTCTCCTCATCGCCGATGGCGAGCAGCCGCAGCGATGCCTCCGCCGCATCGAGGAAGGCAGCATGCGCAATCTCCTCCTCGTCTCCTGCGGTGTAGAACTCCACCAAGGCTGGGGTGACGGCGAACCCCCACCCGGACCGAGCCGTCAGAGTACCGGTCTCATTCAATCCAGCCAGCATGCCGAAAGTGGCCGGCAGATAGACGCGCACTTAGAACTCGCCCTCGATATCGAAGATCGAGCAGATCTCAATGACAGCCCGGTCAAAGACCTGGTAGAGCACCCCCACCAATCCTGCTTCAACAGCGCCGCGCACATTGAGGATCGAATCGTCGACCAGCACGCAATCATTCATCGGCAGGTCGATGGCAGCAGCCGCAGCAGCGAAAGCCGCCTCTTCCGGCTTCTCCGCTCCGATCTCGCCGGAGAGCAGCACAGCATCAACAATGCCGCGGAATTCCCACTCCCGGATGTGCTCCGCGCCGGGGCCGCCCGGATCGTTGGAGAGGATCGCCGTGGCCACACCATTGGCCTTCGCCGCAGCGAACAGGTCACGCCAGCGCTTTTGATCCTCCTCCGCTCCGTCCAGTACCCCTACATAGTCGACGATTAGTCCACGCACTCTTTAGCTCCCTTTTCATATCCCATAACCGGGCTTGACGTGTCACAATAGTACCCAGCCCACGCCGCGTCTGCCCTGATGAACTCACCAGGAGCCAGAAGCCCATGTTGACACCCATTCCCGGACTCACCCACCTCAAGGTGTTGGTCCCTTCCGCCCCGCTTATCGACGTCCCCCCTACCGCACCTCGCACCACCCCCATAACGGACAGCACACAGCTGTCCACCTCCCTGGTCGTCGTCGCATTGGAAGCCGCCTTCGGCATGCGCCGCGCTAATCAACTCAACGCCAACCGCTTCGGCATGGCCGTGCGCACCCACATCGCCGCCCGACAGCGCTCGGGCCAACGGCCCGAGCCAGTACGGATGGGAGCCCTGCACCTTCAAGAGGACGGCGAACTCTTCGGCACAGCCCACGCTGGCGGGCGGGCCTACGCGTTTACCGGGTGCGTCGACAAGCAACGGCTGCTCAGCTTTCGGGTGCTGTCCAGCCCTTCGGCGAACTATCCTGGCGATCACCCCTCCCGCCCAACACCAAGGAGATTTTCATGAACACCACCATCGATGCCCTCCTCGCGAAAGTTCCTACCGGCCTGCTGATCGGCGGGCAGTGGCGAGACTCCTCTGACGGTTCTACCTTCGCGGTTGAAAATCCGGCCACCGGCGAGGTGCTGTTGACGTTGGCGTCCGCGACGTCGGACGATGCCCGCGCCGCGCTGGATGCTGCGTGTGCCGTCCAGGACGAGTGGGCACGCATCGCACCGCGTGAGCGCGCTGAGCTGCTGCGCCGCGGTTTCGATTTGGTCCAGGAGCGCAAGGAGGAGTTCGCGACCCTCATGACGTTGGAGATGGGCAAGCCCCTCGCGGAGGCGCGCGGCGAAGTGAACTACGGCACCGAATACCTGCGCTGGTTCTCCGAGGAGGCGGTGCGCGACTATGGCCGCACATTCCCTGCCCCGGAAGGTACGTTGCAGATGCTCACGCGCCGCAAGCCAGTGGGCCCGTGCTTGCTCATTACTCCGTGGAACTTCCCGCTGGCGATGGCGACCCGCAAGATTGCTCCGGCGATCGCCGCGGGGTGCACGATGGTGCTCAAACCCGCGAAGCTGACGCCGCTGACCTCGCAGTACTTCGCCCAGACCATGCTTGATGCGGGTCTTCCGGCGGGAGTGCTCAATGTCGTCTCGGGTTCTTCTGCCTCGGCGATTTCCGAGCCCATTATGGCCGACCGTCGCCTCCGCAAGATCTCTTTCACCGGCTCCACCGCCGTGGGCAAGTCGCTCCTCAAGGCCGCCGCTGATAACGTCCTGCGCACGTCCATGGAGCTGGGCGGTAACGCCCCCTTCCTCGTATTCGAGGATGCGGACATTGATCAGGCCGTTGAGGGTGCCATGGGCGCCAAAATGCGCAACATTGGTGAGGCTTGCACGGCCGCGAATCGGTTTATCGTGCACGAGTCAGTCGCGGAGGAGTTCTCCACCAAGTTCGCCCGCCGGATCAGCGAACTCACCCTCGGCAATGGGCTCGACGAGGGCGTGACCTGCGGTCCTCTCATCGATGAGAGTGCCCGCGAGTCCATCACCCAGCTTGTCGACGACGCCGTGGCCCAAGGCGCGCGCGCCCTCACCGGTGGTACTCCCGGCCAGGGGGCCGGGTACTTCTACACCCCAACGGTGCTTATCGACGTCCCCCGCGAAGCCCGAGTCGCCCAAGAGGAAATCTTTGGCCCCGTCGCTCCCATCATTACCTTCCGCGAGGAAAAGGAGGCCATCGCGATTGCCAACGACACCGAGTACGGCCTCGCTTCGTACGTCTACACCGAATCCGTGGACCGTTTGTGGCGGCTGTCCGACGGCCTCGAGTTCGGGCTCATGGGAGCCAACGTCGGGGTCATCTCCAACGCCGCCGCCCCCTTCGGCGGAGTCAAGCAGTCCGGAATGGGTCGCGAGGGAGGCGCCGAGGGACTGGCCGAGTACACCACTCTCCAGTACATCGGCGTGCGCAACCCCTACGGCTCTTAAAGCAGGTTAAGCCTCAGCGTTTTCCGGCTCTGGCTGGGCAAACTGCTTGCGCAGCAGGAAGAGGTTGCGCACGGTTTCTTCCTGGATGGCGTCCTTCATGGCGTCGAACATGTCGCCGCCTTCCTTTTGGTACTCGACCAGCGGATCGCGCTGCGCCATCGCGCGGAGGCCGATGCCCTCCTTGAGGTAATCCATCTCGTAGAGGTGCTCGCGCCACTTGGTATCGATGACGGGCAGGATGACCATGCGCTCAATGTTGCGCATCTGGGCCTCGCCGCCGATGGCGGCGACGTTGGCTTCCAGCTCGTCGTACTGCTTGTGGGCGTCCTTGGTCAGTGCCTCGGTGAGCTGCTCCGCGGTGATTTCACCGGCGGAGCCATACTCGGTGCCGTCGACGAGGCTCTGCCAGGTGAAGGTCGGGCCATAGAGGGACTCGAGTGCGTTCCAGAGTTCATCGAGATCCCAGTCCTCCACGAAGCCGACGGCGGTAGCGCCATCGACGTAGGCGGCGATGGTCTCGTCGATCATGTGCCGAATGTTGGTGGCGATGTCCTTGGACTCGAGGATCTCGCGGCGCTCGGCGTAGATGACCTTGCGCTGTTCGTTGAGCACCTCGTCGTACTTGAGGACGTTCTTGCGCATCTCGAAGTTTTGGTTCTCCACCTGCGCCTGGGCACCCTTGATGGAGTTGGTGACCATCTTGGCCTCGATCGGTACGTCGTCGGGGACGTTGAGGCGATTCATCATGTTCTCCATGGACTGGCCGACGAAACGGACCATGAGGTCATCGCGCATGGAGAGGTAGAAGCGGGTGGAACCGGGGTCACCCTGGCGGGCGGAACGGCCTCGCAACTGATTGTCGATGCGGCGGGATTCGTGGCGCTCAGTGCCAAGAACGTAGAGGCCACCCGATTCGCGGACCTGGTCGCCGAGGCGGGCCGACTTAGCCTTCACCTTCGGCAGCTCTTCATCCCAGGCGGCCTGGTAGGCCTCTTCGTCTTCGAAGGGGTCAAGGCCACGCTCGCGAAGCTTGATGTCACAGATAACGTCCGGGTTGCCGCCGAGCACAATGTCTGTACCACGGCCGGCCATGTTGGTGGACACCGTGACTGCAGCGGGAAGGCCGGCCTGGGCGATGATTTCACCCTCTTGCTCGTGGTGCTTGGCGTTGAGGACCTTGTGGGCGATGCCGCGCTTTTGCAGCAGCTGCGAGAGGTACTCAGAGCGCTCCACTGAAGTAGTACCAACGAGGACCGGCTGGCCGTTAGCCACCCGCTCTTGGATGTCGTCGGCGACGGCCGCGAACTTAGCCTCCTGCGTCTTGTACACGCGGTCGGTCATGTCGTCGCGGATGTTGTCGCGGTTGGTGGGAATCGCCACCACGTCGAGCTTGTAGATCTGGTGAAGCTCGGCGGCTTCGGTCTCGGCGGTACCGGTCATTCCGGCCAGCTTGTCGTAGAGGCGGAAGTAGTTCTGAAGGGTAACGGTGGCCAACGTCTGGTTCTCGTTCTTGATCTCCACGGCCTCCTTCGCCTCGATGGCCTGGTGCATACCCTCGTTGTAACGACGGCCCGCCAGGACACGACCGGTGAAGGCATCCACGATCAAGACCTCACCGTTGCGGACGATGTAGTCCTTATCGCGCGCGAACAGCTCCTTGGCCTTGAGGGCGTTGGTGAGGTAACTGACCAACTGAGAGTGCTCCGAGGCATAAAGGTTGTCGATGCCGAGCTGATCCTCCACATAAGCGACGCCGTCCTCCAGGACGCCGACGGTGCGCTTGCGGTGGTCCACCTCGTAGTGGATACCCTCACGCATGCGCGGAGCTAGCTGGGAAAAGACGTTGTAAAATTGCGAGGAGCCGTCAACGGGGCCGGAGATGATCAACGGGGTACGCGCCTCATCGATGAGGATCGAGTCGACCTCATCGACGATGGCGTAGTTGTGGCCGCGCTGCACCAGATCTCCGAGGGTTCGCGCCATGTTGTCACGCAGGTAATCGAAGCCCAGCTCGTTGTTCGTGCCGTATGTGATGTCGGCGTTGTAAGCAGTACGACGCTCATCGGGGCGCATCTCCGAGAGAATGACACCAACCTGCAGGCCGAGGAAGCGGTGGATACGGCCCATCATCTCGGCGTCGCGGCGCGCGAGGTAATCGTTGACCGTCACGATGTGGACACCCTTGCCCTCTAGGGCGTTGAGGTAGGCCGGCAGAACCGAGGTAAGGGTCTTGCCCTCACCGGTCTTCATCTCGGCGACGTTTCCAAAGTGCAGGGCCGCGCCGCCCATCACCTGGACGTGATAGTGCTTCTGTCCCAGAACGCGCCACGCTGCCTCGCGAACGGTGGCAAAGGCCTCCAACAGAATGGAATCGAGGTCCTCCCCCTCGGCCAGGCGGGACTTGAATTCCTCGGTCTTGGCCTTGAGTTCTTCATCGGTTAGAGCGGCGTACTCTTCGTCGAGTTGGAGAACGCTATCAGCGATCTTGCTCAGACGCTTGACGGTACGCCCTTCACCGGCCCTAAGCAGCTTGGACAATCCAAACACGTGCTGTCGTCCTTAATCTGTTGTGGAACTGGAATAGTCGGTGCCATTGTACTCACCATGAAAAAGCACCGCCCTTTTCGCCTGTGCGAAAAGGGCGGTGCTGCTATGAAGCTGCCAGCTAACTACTAGGCTTCCTCGCCAACCAGGGAGATGAGACCGTAGTCGAAAGCGTGGCGGCGGTACACCACGGAAGGACGCTGGGTCTCCTCGTTGATGAAGAGGTAGAAGTCGTGTCCAACGAGCTCCATCTCGGAGAGTGCGTCGTCGACAGACATCGGGGTGGCGGTGTGCTCCTTGGAGCGAACAACCTGGCCCGGCACGACATCTTCAACGGAATCCGCATAAGGATCCACGTCGTACTTGCCTTGATCTGCCCGGACCTTCTCGGCCTCAGCGGCCAGCTCGGCGGCGACGACGCCAGCGGACTGGGGCGCGCGGTGGCCGGAACGAGAAATGGAACGACGGGCTTTGACCTTGCGCAGCGAGCGCTCCATCCGCGCCAGAGCGGTCTCGAGTGCGGCGTAGAAGCTGTCCTCCTTGGCCTCTGCACGAGCAATATGCCCCTTGCCGGTGGCAGTGATCTGAATCCGGTCGGACTCAGACTCACGGCGCGGATTCGGCTCATGCTGCAGCTCCACGTGGAAGAAGGTCAGCGTGGGGTCGAGGCGCTCGATCTTGGCGAGCTTTCCATTGACTCGCTCTGCGAAATGCTCGGGGACCTCAACATTGCGGCCGGTGATGGTGACCTGTGCTTCGGGGCTCAGGATGTCGGTGTGATCAGCAGGTGATGTCATCTGCTTCCTCCCTACAGTTGGTGGGACAACTCGTACACTCATCGTACATCTGGTCTCGAAGCAGCGGCCATCGCCCCCGGGGTTTTATGCGTGCGACAACACGAGTGCGCCCGCCACCTGGCAACCTGCCGCCAGAAGGGTTTCAGCGCTCGCCGCGAGGGTAGAACCCGTGGTCACGACGTCGTCGACAAGCAGAACGGGGCCGACGGGGACCTGTCGGAGAACCAGTGAACCTGCCAAATTCCTGCGACGTTGCTGAGCATCAAGGCCCACTTGGTCCTGCACCCCCGCGCTATGGGATAAAGCCACAACAACGGGCATCCCTGATGCCCGACATACCCCCGTGACGTGGTCCCCGCCGCGTAGGCGGGCGGACCGCGGGCGGGTGGGTGCGGGGACGAGGACGGGGGCGTCGATAAGCTCTCCACGGACCTGTAGATGTGTGAGCGCGGCAGCGAGCACCGGGCCGAGGAGGTCGCGCACGGCGCGATTGTTGCGTTCCTTCATGGCCAACACGACCCCGCGGTGGGGACCGGCATAGGGCCCCAGCGACCAGACAGGCACGTGGGGGTTAACGGGCGGGACGATGCGCCGGGGAACCTGTCGCAGCCGCGTCCGACATTCCGGGCATAAGTGCTCGCCGGGGGCCTGGCAGCCTGCGCACGACCGGGGCAGGAACAGTTCCATGGCTGCTAGTTGGCAATCACCGGGGCCGAACGCACGCCCTGCAGGCCGGCGACCTCGCGCCAGAAAGCGCTATCACTGCCGGATGTGGGCATCTGCCGCACCGCGAGGGCATCGGTGAGGTAGATCGTCGTCGACGATGCCGCCACCGCCACGACGGGCGCAGTGATGTTGCCAGAGGGCAGGGAAGTCGCCGCAGATCCATCCTGTTCGACCCGCCAGATCGGAGTCTCAGGAGTCGAGGTACCGACGATGAGCGAGCCGTCGGGCTGCCAGTCCAGGGATAGCGCCGTGGCACCCAGCTGGGGCGCCAGTTCGTGGACGTTGACCACGCGCCGCTGGCCGGGCCCCGGGCGACTGACCACTCCGGCATAGACACGGCCGTCGACGATCATCGCGACGCGGGCGCCAATGCGAGACAAACGCAGGACGGAAATATCTCCGCCCATGGCGTCCAAAGCACTGATATCCACCTCCGAGCGGGACACCCCACCCACGACCCCGGAAATGACGATGCGCTCGACCGTGCGGCCATCAATGACTGCCCACAGCGCGGAAGGATCAAGCTCGAAGGTTGGGCGGGAGATGGTGTCGGCCTTGAGCACCGGATCAAGGTTTCCATCTAGGTCGCCGACGTAGAGCTCCGATTCGTTGCCGATGGTACGCACAGCTGCCGCCGCCCCCTCGGTGATGATGTCCACCGAGGTAATGCCACCCAAGTTGCCCAGATCTCCTTCCACGGGCGTGACGGTCGTGGCGGAGACCCGGTGTACGACGCCGTCGGTGAGAGCGAACAAGGGCGTGTTGGCCACGTTGGTGACCTGGGGATTGAACTTGGCAAAGTCATCAGTAGTGAGCTCGCCGTAGCCCGGAACGATCGGTGCACCATCCACCTGAACTGCATAAGGTTCGGGGACGTTCGCACTGGCCAGTGTCCATACCAACTGGGCGGCGAAGCGGAGACGGGCATCAGCATCCATGCCGGTAAAGCCTGTGAACTGGTAAATGCCGTCGTTGGTT
Organism: Corynebacterium atrinae; assembly: GCF_030408455.1. Taxonomy (NCBI): domain Bacteria; kingdom Bacillati; phylum Actinomycetota; class Actinomycetes; order Mycobacteriales; family Corynebacteriaceae; genus Corynebacterium; species Corynebacterium atrinae. The sequence continues at coordinate 589,268 of NZ_CP046977.1, read as the reverse complement.
CCCGCGAAGGTAGCCTCTGCGGGCAAGTCATTATTCACCGCCGGGGCCAGCAGGCGCGAGGGCCCCTCCATGATGAGGGAAATCAGCACCGCGTCGAGGGACTCGTGGCCGCTGTAGATCCATCGGCGATCCATCACGAGGGCCTGGTTGGTGGGCTCGAAGAAGTAGACTTGCTGCGGCTGGAATTGATTGCGCATCTCGGTACGCTCGAGGACAATGCCAGCGGGTAGGGAGCTAATCCTCCATTCACCGGCGGAATTGCGGGCCATCTCGATGGTCGCCTCATACACGCCGTTTTCCGGCTCATAGGAACCTCCAGTGGCGATCCGGCCGATGACCGCGCCGCGCACGCTAAATGAACGCCGCTCCGACGTGGACCCCGGCTGAGTATTGAGGTCGATGCGGTCAACCACCAGCAGTGATTCCTGGGGATTCCATTGCTCGGCGGTCTCGGGCATGAGATAGGAGCGGGCGGCGAAATAGTCCTGAGTGGGCTGCGCGGAGGAGGTATAAAAATCGCGGAGCAAAAGGTCGGGCTCGCGTCCTGGTTCCGGACCCCGGTTGGTGGCGGATTCAGTTGGCACCTCGAAAGAGCGAAGTGCTTGAGGTTCAGTGTTGGAGGGCAAAGTCGTGCAGCCGGCCACGAGGACCGCACAAGAAACGGCGGCCAGCAGAGTACGGGACGTGCGGAAAGACATCATGCGACCGGTGCCTCCAATTCCAAGGGGCTTTCGGCGTAGGGCACGCCTGGCTCGCGGGGCAGGCTGACGCGGAACTGCGATCCCACGCCGTAGTTGCCCACGGCGTCGAGTTGACCGCCGTGCAGGGCGACATCCTCCCGTGCGATGGCGAGGCCGAGTCCAGTGCCGCCGGAGTGTCGGCGCCTCGAAGCATCGGCCCGCCAGAAGCGATTGAACACCAGCTCCTCCTGCCCTGGCTTCAAGCCGACACCGTGGTCCGAGACGGTGATGGCGATGGCTTCGTCATTGGCTGCCAGTTTCACGTCGATGGGATTGCCTTCGGAGTGGTCGATGGCATTGGCGAAAAGGTTGCGCAGAACGCGCTCGATGCGGCGGGAATCGGCGGTGATGTAGATCGGCTCCTCGGGAATGTCGAAGTTGACCACGATATCGAGCTTGTTGGCCAGGTGCTCGACGGATTCCCAGGCGGCGTTGATGCACGAGCGGGCGTCGATACGCGCCTCGGAGAGGTCTGCCATGCCGGCATCGTAGCGGGAGATTTCCAACAGATCGGCGAGGAGCTCCTCGAAGCGATCGAGCTCGCGGATCATCAGTTCAGAGGCGCGCCGGGTGTGGGGCTCGAGGTTCTCCGGATCGGAGGCGATCATGTCCGCGGCCATGCGCACGGTGGTCAGCGGAGTGCGCAGCTCATGGGAAACGTCGGAGGTGAACTGGCGTTGGAGATTTCCGTATTCCTCAAGCTGGTGGATCTGTTTGGACAGCTTCTCCGCCATGTCGTTGAAGCTGAGCGCCAGGCGGGCCACTTCGTCCTCGCCGTCAACGATCATCCGCTCCCGCAGATGCCCCGCAGCCAAGCGCTGCGCGATTCTTGAGGCCGAACGCACCGGGGCGGTCACCTGCTGGGTGGCTAACCAGGCGATACCGACGAGCAGGACCACGACCACGACGCCCGCGGCGGAAAGCAGACCGCGCATCATCGCCAGGGTCGATTCATCCGACTCCGCGGAGAGTACGAGGTAGACCTGCAGGTTGGGGATATCCGTGTTGGTCGGGGTACCGATGACCAAGGCGTTGTAGCTCGACCCGTCCGCCCGGTCGATGTCGGCGAATTGGTAGGACACCTGCCCCTCGGAGACGAAGCGGCGGAGCTTCTCCGGAATGCGGTAGCCCGAAGGGGAGGTCGTGGTCGTGCCGTTTTGATCCGTGACCACAATGACCGGCTCATATGCCGTCGCGGACTCGCCCGGCTGGGCGCTGCGCTGCGTCAGCGACGCCCGCGCCGAGTTAATTCTCACCTGCAAAGTATTCGACGTGCCAGTGGCATCGATTTGCTGCTCCACCGCGACCCGCGCCCGCTCGATCTCCGAGGTAGCCACCTCGAGTTTGGCATCGACGAGCTGGGAGGTGACCACGGAAACGAGGACACCACCCAGGATTCCCATGACGATCGCCGCGGCGGCGAAGATCATCCCGAGTACGCGAACCTGCAGGGAGGTCCGCCACATCTCGGAGATGCGGTCAAGGAGACGACGGGTAGAGGCGGCAAGCGACGACAGGATTGTCTACTCCCCCAGACCCGTCTTATATCCCACGCCGCGCACGGTGAGCACGATTTGCGGGTTTTCCGGGTCTTTTTCAATCTTCGCGCGCAGGCGCTGCACATGGACGTTGACTAGGCGGGTATCGGAGGCGTGGCGGTAGCCCCACACCGTCTCCAACAGCTCTTCCCGGGTGTGCACCTGGCGCGGCTTGCGGGCCAGCTCCAGCAACAAGTCGAACTCCAGCGGGGTCAGCGAGATCTCCTCGTGCCCGCGCTTGACGGTGTGTTCAGGCACGTCAATGCTCAGGTCACCAACCTCGAGGATCTCCGCGGGCCCGGCCTCCGTGCCACGCAGGCGCGCGCGGATACGGGCGATGAGCTCCTTCGGCTTGAAAGGCTTCGTCATGTAATCATCTGCCCCGGTTTCCAGGCCCAACACCACATCAACGGTGTCGGTCTTAGCCGTAAGCATGATGATGGGCACGGAGGATTCCAGGCGGATAGCCCGGCAGATGTCGACACCGTTCATCCCGGGGAGCATGAGGTCCAGCAGCACAAGATCTGGCTGGTTTTCCTGGAAGGCAGGAACAGCTTCGTTGCCGTCCATGATCGGAATTGGCTCGTAGCCTTCCGTCTCCAGGACGAGGGCCAGCATGTCAGAGATGGAAGGGTCGTCGTCAACAACAAGAATCTTGGCAGCCATTTACGTCCTCAGCTTCGTGTGTATTTCCTGCAGGATAACGCCTGGATCGCTGGTCACCAGCCATCGACCCGCCCATTGTTTCTCCGCCAAACGGTGATAGGCGGCGAAAGTGCGTTCCTGGAGTCCCGCGTCCCGCTCGTAGCGGTCCCTTTCCCGGGTCGAATCGAGGGCCTCGCGGTTGATGGCGCGTTGCGACGCCGTCGTAGGCGGCGTATCCAGCAACACCTGCAGGTCTGGCTGGGGCAGGCCCAGCCTGCCAAATTCCAGCTCGTACACCCAGTCCATGACCTCATCATCGTTGAGGCGGGCTGCGGAGTAGGCCGCGTTAGAGGCGACGTAGCGATCGAGGATGACCACGCGATCATTGTCGAGGTATTTATTCAGCTCTTCTTTCGCGCCATGTCGGTCCAATGCGAAGAGTGTGGCCATCGCGTAAGCCGAATCAGTGAGGTCGCCCATTCGCCCATGGAGCGCGTCATCGGCCAGCTGTGCGGGGAGGGAATCTGCGTAGCGAGGAAAAGCGAGCACGTCAGCCTCAACTTCTTCGCGAATAGCGTGAACGAGCGTGTTCTTCCCGGCACCATCGATGCCCTCTATGGAGACGATCATGTTTTAGGAAAGCGCCTCGGTGAAGGCATCAATGTCATCGTCGCTGTCGACTGTTTCCAGCAGCTCAGCAGCAGATTCGTTGAGCGCCTCATCCCCGGCTCCGATAAGTCGACGGATGAAGGGGTAGGAATCTGCGACATCACCGGCCGAAAACGGTGCACCCGCCCAGATGGCAGCGATGGTGGCGGCTGCGAGGCCGTTGAGGCGCTCAGTGTCGGACACATGCGACTGCTTTAGGGCCAGCAGGCAGGCGTCACGAACCGCCTCGGTGATCTCATCATCATCGAGCTCGTTTAGTTCCTCGAGGAAATCAATATTGTCATCTTCCGCGAAGATTTCGACGTCCCATGTACTCACGGTCAACAGTCCTCTCACTGTGTGTCGTTTCACCCAATATGTTCGATAAGGTGAAACTTCTGCTATGTTGTTACCGAGTTGTTACTAATTTATCTCAAAAGAAGGGAACCGCGCTGGTGAAAGCCGATAACCGTCGCGTCTACCTCTTCATCGCCCTTGGCCTTATTGCTGCGGTCTTCGTCGGTGTAGCTGTGTGGCACACAGGCTCACCTGCCAACCCTTCAAGTTCCGATACTGCCACGGCCACCCCTGAGGTATCCACCGTGGCCGAAGCTTCGAGGACTACCACCACGACCCCGTCGTCCGAAGAAGAGTCTACGGAGAAAAAGCCCCAAAACGTAGCCACGCCCGTTGACGGTGACCCGTTCCTTCCTCCGCACGCCGTCGTGCAGCAAAACCCCCAGCCCATCGTGCCAACAACCGTGTACCGGCCGCCAAACGTCCAGGGGTCTTCCACCACCGAGCCGAGCGTTGCCCCCGAGAGCCCAGCGACTACATCCAGCCCGGCACCAACCTCCCCGTCGCCGACCTCGGAGAACCCTGGCACCTCTGTCCCCTCGGAGAGCACCGACACACCTCAGGTTCCGCAGTTTACGGAACCGGCAACCCCTTCCCCCGAGCCCGCGGAAGCTCCGACAACCTCAGAATCAGAACCAGAGCGCGCGGGCATGCCCCCAACAACTGGGGTGCCGCGCCAGCCACTCCCGTGGCCGTTCAACCTGTGGTTTTAGGCAGTAGCTAGGAAGAGCTGGCCGCCAGCACCGCCCGCGGTCACCGCCGGGTCGGAGGCCGGAATCCACATCGCATCGCCGGGCTTTAGGCTCATGCCGCCCAGTTCCACCGTGCCGGCCGTGCACATGGCGATAGCCGGGCCGTCGTGATCGATGGTCCACGGTGCGGCCTGGCTGACTTCGCGGCAGGTGAGCTGGAACTCGGGCGCCGGGGTCGGATAGACCCCTTCCTCCGGCTCGACCACCAGGTCAGACAGGGAGGAGAACTCCAAGACGCGGACCAGTTCGGGCACGTCGACGTACTTGGAAGTTAAGCCACCGCGCAGAACATTGTCGGAGTTAGCCATGATCTCGACGCCGAGACCGCGGACATAGGCGTGGAGCTGGCCAGCATCAAGGTAGATTCCCTGGCCGGGCTGCAAGCGGACGTGGTTGAGCAGCAGCGCGCCCAGCACACCGATGTCGCCGGGGTAGCGTTCCTGCAGTTCGAGGACGGTGACCAGGACGTCGGAGATCCAGTCGCCGCGCTCCAGATTGGTGCTGGCGGCGGTGACGACGGCGTCGATAAGCTCCTGGCGCGCATGCGCGGGGATGGAGATCCATGTGGTGAACAGCCCGCGCAAGCTGTCGGACTCGTTGAAAGGATCGAGGATCGTGAGGTATCGATCGAGTTCCGGGCAAGACAGCGCGGCGAACAGTTCGCGGGTCTGCTCGAGGGGGCGGAAGCCGGTCATAGCGTCGAACTCGGAGAGCGCCACCACGAGCTCCGGCTTGTGGCTGGGATCCTTGTAATTGCGGTTGCCGGCGTTGAGCGCGATGCCCTGGTCATTCTCCCGCGCAAATCCCTCTCGGGCTTGCTCGGCGGAAGGGTGAGCCTGCAGCGACAACGGCTCCGCGGCGGCGAGCAGCTTGAGCAGGAAGGGCAGGCCGTCCCCAAATTGATCGCGGACGCGGGGCCCTAGGGCGGCGGTGGGATCTTCGGCGATGATCTCGGTCAGGGGGCGACCATCGATGGTGGACGGGCCGGCCGGGTGAGCGCCGAACCAGAGCTCGGCCTCCGGCCGGTCTGAGGGCGCGGGCAAGCCCCGCAGCTCAGGGATGAGGGTTCGAGAACCCCAAGGATAGGCCCGGAGCACACCGGTGAGCTGCTGCATGTTATAAATCCTCCACTGAGTCTTCTGGGAGATCGAAGGCGGTCGCGGCAAATCCGCGCGTGATCAAGGTGAGGGCGCCCGCCAGTATCCCCGCTTGCGGGGTCTCAGTTGAGACGACAAGCGAATGGGGCTGGGTGGACACCACCGGGGGCTGTTGAGCCCAGACAATGGTCTTCAACGGTATCAGGTCGATAGGTCCGTCCAAGAACGGGTCATGGAAAATACTTGCCTCACGGGTCGGCTCCACGGTGATCTCCGCGGCCGGGGCGGCTCCGGAAGGGATGCCCTTGGTGGTCCACAGGGCGGCCATGAGTTCCGCGATGCCGAACTCCGCCCGGGTATGAGCCGTGTGGATGAGCCGGGCACCGTCGGCAAATTCGCGCAATTGGCGGCCGGGGTTGACCAAGCTATCGCGCTCCGGGGACAACTGTTCCAATTCGGCGTCGATCGCACTGGCGGTGTCCTCCAGGCGCTGCTCGATGAGGCTGGGATCCTCCTCCAGCAGGTCGAGAACCGTAGACACGGAGGCGATGGTGCGCGCCGGGGAGGCCCCAACGACGGTCGGCAGGGCTGGCACGAGGATGGTGCGGGCGGGGGCATCAACGATGATGGGGCCTTGAGCGGGCCCCACGAGGATGCTCAGCGCGCCCCGACGATCCGCAGTGATGAGTTCTTGCGAGATCTGCGGGTCTTCGGCGCGGTCCCCCACCACCATCACCACATCGAGCGGCCCGACGTAGGTGGGCAATTCCCCCGTCACCACAATGGGCAGCCGCAGGGGGCTGCGGATTGAGACGGCAAAGCGTGCCGACGCCCGCGCCACCAGGTCAGTCGCGACTACCACCAGGCTGCGGGGGGTGAGGCCACGCAAGGTGGCCAGCTCCGGCAGGACACCGGCGATAGCGCGGATCTGCGCACCCTCGTGTGCCACGTCATAGAACTGCACTGATTCCCGATCGTAGGCAGATCCGTCGTGATAGCTGCTGGACTCCATGCGGCCCAGAATAGTGCCAGATCCTGAAAGCAGGCTGGACTAGGCGCGGATGATGCTCAAGATCTCTTCCACCAAGGTATCTACCTCGCCGCGAGTGGGCGCCTCAACATTTAGCCGGAGGAGGGGTTCGGTATTGGAGGCCCGCACGTTGAACCACGCGGAGGTGCCTTGCAGTTCCACAGTGACGCCGTCGAGCTCATCGATGGATTCGATGCGATCGGCGAAGGCATCGAGGACGGCCTGGGTGCGGGCGGCCTGGTCATCGACGGTGGAGTTGATCTCCCCGGAGGCTTCATAGCGGTTGAACTCAGCCATCATCTCGCTCAGCGGCAGATCCTGGGAACCCAAGGCGGCGAGGACGTGCATAGCGGCGAGGATGCCGGAGTCCGCGTTAAAGAACTCGGTGAAGTAGTAGTGCGCGGAGTGCTCACCGCCGAATACGGCCCCGGTCTCAGCCATGGTGGCCTTGATGAAGGAGTGGCCCACACGGGTGCGTACGGCTGTGCCGCCGTTCTCGGCGATGACCTCCGGGACCGACTTCGAGGTGATGAGGTTGTGGATGATCGTGGCGCCGGGATGTTCCTGCAGGTATCGCTTGGCGACGATCGCGCAAATCGCCGAAGGGCTCACAGGTTCACCCGCTTCGTCCACGACGAAGCAGCGGTCGGCGTCACCGTCAAAAGCCAGGCCGATGTCGGCGCCCTGCTCGACGGTGAACTTCTGCAGATCCACGAGGTTCTTCGGGTCCAATGGGTTCGCCTCGTGGTTGGGGAACGTGCCATCGAGCTCAAAGTACAGGGGCCGGATGTCCAGCGGCAGGCCCGCGAAGACCTCCGGCACGGTGTGTCCGCCCATGCCGTTGGCCGCGTCCACGGCGACGACGAGGGGGCGAATGCCGGAGAGATCCACCAGATTTCGCAGGAAGACACCGTAATCGGCCAGGACGTCTTGTTCGGCGACAGTGCCGGAGGCGCCGTTGTAGGCCGGCACGCCGCTAACAAGCATGTCAATGATCTCCGCCAGGCCGGATTGTTGCCCGACGGGGCGCGCCCCCGAGCGGCACATCTTGATGCCGTTGTACTGTGCCGGGTTGTGGGAGGCGGTGAACATCGCTCCGGCGCACTCCATGGTTCCGGAAGCGAAGTAGAGCTCATCGGTAGAGGTCAGTCCCAGAAGGACAACGTTGATGCCCTGGGAGTTAAGGCCCTCCGCGAATGCTCCGGCCAGTTCCGGGGAGGAAGGTCGCATGTCGTAGCCGATGACTACCTGCGTCTCACCTTCTCCGCGCAGCAAGTGACCAAAGGCCGCGCCGGTTTCGCGGATGAAGTCCGCATCGATGTCGCGGCCGACGACGCCGCGGACGTCGTAGGCCTTGATGACGGAAGTTACTGATTCACGGTTGCGCATAGCAGGAGAGTTTACTCCGCTGCGCCGTCCCCGTCTGTCACGAGGCGTAGGTGTGAGCGGCGGCGCTGTCGCTCTTCCGCGACGCGCTTGGTGCGGTGCACCGGATGCAAGGAGGCTGCCGGGTTGGTCACGTCGCGCTGATTCACGTCGGGGCGAGTGACCTCGTCGTTGTCGACGAGCCCGCTGGTGACGCGGCCGGCCTCCCGCACGGCTTCGGCGAGGGCGGTGAGGTCCTCGTCATCATCGATGTCGATGTGGTCGACGCGGAGCATCTCCCAGCCCAACGGGGCGGTGATCTTCTCGGCATGGTGCTCGCAGAGGTCCCAACTGTGGGGCTCGGCGGCCGGGGCCAATGGCCCGACGACTGCCGTGGACTCGGCGTAGGCATAGGTCATCGTGGCGACGGCTGGCTTGCCACAACCGGGGCGGGAACAGCGGCGAAAATGGCTCACGATGGGTAAGTCTAAACCTCTTCTTGAGATTTCGGTAGCCTTCCGCGCGCCTCGCCCCCAGCACGAGCGAGAAGTTCTACCCTCATCTGCATGCACACCAGGAGTTTCCGCGACAGGCACGGCCGTGGACTCAGGGGCCCCCACGTCCCCATGGCCGCCCCACGCTACCGCTCCCGTGCGAACTCTTTCGACGTCGCCGTCCTGGAGGCCTACGCTCCCCTGCAGCATTCCTACGCGCAACAGCTTGGCCAACTCGACCTGGCCGTGGACACCGTGCCGCGGATGCGCTTGCGCGCGGACATGACGGTGTTACCCAATGAGATTATTGCCGACGGGCCAGTCCCCTTAGGCCGCATCATCCCCGCCGGCATCGACGTGACCGGCCGGCCCACTCGGGCTCGACTGGTGATCTTTCGTATGCCCGTGGAACAAAGGGCCACGAACGCACAAGAGCGGCAAGACCTCTTAACGACAATCTTGACCGCTCTGGTTGCCAACTATCTCAACCTAGATCCCCGAGACATCGACCCGGACTATCAGTGGTGACTAGCTAATCTCCCGCTTGAGGCGACGCCGTTCGCGATCGGAGAGCCCGCCCCAGATACCAAAGCGCTCATCATGCTCGAGCGCGTACTCCAAGCAATCGTCGCGGACCGAGCACGCCTGGCAGATGCGCTTGGCCTCACGAGTGGAGCCACCCTTTTCCGGGAAGAATGCCTCCGGATCGGTCTGCGCGCAGAGCGCTTGGTCTTGCCATTCCTGCTCAACAGCCCCGAAGAGCTCATCGAGCGACAGGGCCGCCGATCCGCTTCCGCTGTTTCCCCCGCTGGCTCCGCCACGGAGAATGGCGTCGTTAGCCATGTCTTCCACGCCCGATCCTTTCTCCGTCCGAATAATGCTTCTTACACTGATGTGATTACACACCGAATCACTAAATGTCGTCAACCTCGATGGGCGGGATTTTACCGTTTATCAGGAAATTTCAAGGTCAACAATCACATCAGCCACAACAGAAACAAACCCCCTAGGTTGGGGGTAAAGTATGGGGGCACTACATCTAGTGGTGGCCCACAATGCCGATAACAACTGCCGGGGCTACCGGCGTGTCATCACGCATCCGAAGAGAAGCGCACTCCATTGTCCGGAATGACCACACCTGGCCAGACCCGCATTCCGCCCTGCAGCTCACAGCGCGCACCGATCTGCGCTCCCTCGCCAATAACGCAGCCGGAAATGCGGGCATTCGCCCCAATCCGGGCGCCGGACGCAATGATCGAATCCTCAATGATGGCGCCGGGTTCGATGGTGACCCCGTCGAACACCACCGTGTCATCCAGGCGGCAGCCGGCACCGATTTCGGTGCCGCGACCGACCGACGTGCCTCCCAGGAGGAGGCAACCGGCGGCGACCCCCGCGGATTCGTCGATAAGCGACTCCCCGGTGCGGCCCTCCAACAGCGGCGAATGCGCAATACCGCGGACCAAGTCGGAGGAACCGCGAACGAAATCATCCGGGCGGCCCATGTCCCGCCAGTAGGCGTAATCGACGTGGCCGTAAACGCGGCGACCGGCCGCCAACAACCCCGGAAAGGTCTCGCGCTCGACGGATACGACCCTGCCAGCGGGGATCGCTTCGATGATTTCGCGGCGGAAGACGTAGCAACCAGCGTTGATCTGATCGGTGGGCGGGTCCTCCGTCTTTTCCAGAAACTCTAGGACTCGACCATCCTCATCGGTGGGTACGCAGCCAAAAGCCCTCGGATCCGGCACCCGGACCAGGTGCAAAGTGACGTCGGCATTCTTCTCCACGTGAGTGTCCAGAATGGCGGTGAGGTCCGTGCCAGCCAGAACGTCACCGTTGAATACCATCACCGTCTCATGACGCAAGCGATCGTAAACGTTGCGGATACCGCCGCCGGTGCCCAGCGCCTCTTCCTCAACGACGTACTCGATCTCCAGGCCCATGTCCGAACCGTCCCCGAAATACTCCTCGAACACCTCCGCCCGGTACGACGTCCCCAACACCACGTGCGTGATGCCCGCCGCCTTGATGCGGGCCAGCAAGTGCTGCAAGAAGGGGTACCCAGCCGTAGACAACATCGGCTTCGGCGTGTTGATCGTCAGTGGCCGCAGCCGCGTACCGCGACCACCGACCAGGATGACGGCATCCGTCTGGGCAGGATTAGCAGAAACTGGCATCGGGTTAGGAGTCCTTTCGTGAACGCGCCTGCCATACGGCAAGCACCCCGCGGGCTTTCAAGCCAATCTTAAGGGCAGCCCGTATCGGAGCTTGCCACCACTGCGGCAGGCGGTCTGCCTGAAAACGATAAGCCGAGTTGTGATGCGCGGGAAGCATCGTATCCGGGTGCTTTCCCGCGGCATGCCCCACCGCGTGAGTGATGCGCGCCTGAGGGCAGAAAACGTTGACATACCCGGCGCGATTGAAACGATCGCCCAAGTCCACGTCTTCCATGTACATGAAGTAGCGCTCGTCAAATCCGCCGACGGCATCGAACGCGTCCCAACGCACGAGCAAGCACGAACCCGACAGCCAACCGGCGACGCGCTCGTGATCCATATCAGCGTCGTCGCGGTAGGAACGCGTCCATGGATTATTTGGCCAGACCTGGGAAAATAGGGCGTGTCCGATTCCGTTGCGCAGCGTCGGCACCGCCCTCGCCGAGGGGTAGGCGCTCCCATCAGACTGGTCAATCCGGGGCCCGACGGCTGCGGCATCCGGCCACCGGCCAGCACATTGGAGAAGGGTATCGATGGAATCAGCGCCGAACACCACGTCCGGGTTGGAGATGACGAAGAAGTCCGGATTGATCTCGCCCGCATCCCGCAGGGGCTGCAGGTGCCGGGCAGCGAGGTTGATGGCTGTGCCATAACCGAGGTTTCCGCCAGTGGGGAAGAACTCAACGTTGTCCTGCGCGGCGGCGGCTGCCTCGGGAGCGCCGTCAGTCGAGCCGTTGTCGGCGAGCACGACGACCGACCCGCTGGCGGCGGCTGCGGGCAGGCTGTCCAGGAAATCCGTGAGGTAGGAACCTGGCGAGTATGTCACCGTCACAACGGCAATAGGCAAGCTAGTCACAATGGCATCAGCTTAGCGACGCCCCGGCCATCACATCGGCAACGCCACTCCGATGGCCTAAACTGCAGGGCGTGAGTGACAAGTACCGCCACGTGCGCGACATCCAGGCCGCCCCCGGCACCGGCCGCTCGACCCGCCAAGTCGGGCCGACGCCGGTCAAAGTGATTCTGGCGCTGCTGTCATCGCTGGTACTCGTCATTTCCTTCCTCGGATACAACACCGTCGGCCGCCTGGGCTCCGAGGTCGCCTCCGCTGGCAACCTCGCGCTTGGCGGCGGTCAGGGTGTCAAAAGTAAGGCAGCCGACGGCGCAACCGATATCCTCCTCGTCGGCAGCGACTCCCGCTCCGATGCCCAGGGCAACCCGCTGTCCGAGGAAGAATTGGCTCGCCTGCGCGCTGGTGTCGATGAGGGCGAAGAAAACACCGACACCATCATGGTGATTCGCGTTCCCAACGATGGTTCTTCCGCCACCGCTGTGTCCATCCCCCGCGATACCTACGTGCGCGACGAGACCTTCGGCAACATGAAGATCAACGGCGTCTTCGGCGTGCACAAAGCCGCCGAGCGTGAAGACCTCGTGGCCAGCGGAATGTCCCCGCAGGCAGCGGATGCGGATGCCACCAACGCCGGCCGCAAGGGCCTCATCAAAGCGGTGAGCAACCTCACCGGCATCGAGGTCGATCACTTCGCCGAGGTCGGCCTGTTCGGCTTCGTGCTGCTTACCGACGCCGTCGGCGGCGTCGAAGTTTGCCTCAACGACGACGTCCAAGACGAATTCTCCGGCGCGGACTTCCACGCCGGCGTGCAAAACCTCGACGGCACGCAGGCGTTGGCCTTCGTCCGCCAGCGCCACGGCCTGCCCCGCGGCGACCTCGACCGCATCGTACGCCAGCAGGCCTTTATGGCCTCCCTGGTGAACAAAGTCCTCGCCGCTGGCACCCTCACCAACCCCTCCAAGTTGGCGAACATGTCTACCGCTGTGGAACGCTCCGTCGTCATCGACGAAGACTGGGACATCCTCTCCTTCGCCACCCAGCTGGCCAACCTCGCTGGCGGCAGCGTCGTCTTTTCCACCATTCCGGTCACCTCCATCGACGGGGTCGGCGACTATGGCGAATCAATCGTCACCGTCGACACCGACCAAGTGCACGCCTACATGGATAGCTTGCTCAACGCCCCGGCAGCTGAGGAAGGCTCCGATGCAGCCGACTCCCCCACCACCGATTCACCTGCCCCGCAGCTCGAGGGCACCGAAATCATGGTGCTCAATGCCGGCGCCACCACTGGCCTGGCTGGCCAAATCGGCGGCTGGCTTAGGGACAACGGCTACCAGGTAGGCGACATCTCCAACGCTCAGGCCGGCATCTATTCCACCAGCCAGATCGTCGCCGCCGACGCCAGTGACCCCCGAGCCCTGGCCCTGTCCGAAGCCCTCGGAGGCCTCCCCATCACCGCCAATGCCGGCATCAACGACAGCACTCTTATCGTCGTCTCCGCCGATGACTACGCCGGCCCGCTTGGCGACGCCGCCGCAGGCTCCTCGGTAGCCTCCCCGTCCGTCTCCGTGGGCACCCCCGGATCTGACTTCGGCGAGGCCGAAGTTGCCCCGGAGATCGACGCCGGCGGCAATGGGCCGCGCTGCGTGAACTAGGAGTTTCTACAGGTACACCCACGCCAGCGACATCGTCACGATCGCCCCCACCAGGTAATTAAGCCAAAGGAACACGCGCCAGGCGCGGTTGACGTCCTCACAGGTGTCGTCGGTGATGTTCCAGAACCGCAACGTGTTGGCTACGTAGCCCAGGCCGGCGATGCCGACGATCCAGCCGGGGGCAGGCAGGAAGAACAGCAGCGCCGCGGCGAGGAGGTAGAACCCCGCCGCTAGGCGCGTGACGGTACGGGCTCCGAGGGCGGTGGCGATGGACGATAGGCCGCCTTCTCGGTCTGCCTTGACGTCTTGGACGGCGCCGAGGGCGTGGCTGGCCATGCCCCACAGGAAGAACGCTCCGGCGGCTAACCAGAAATATCTGCTGGCGTCGCCCCCGCGGATGGTCGCTCCCACGAGAGCTGGTGTAACAAAGTGCGCGGAGGAAGTCATCGAGTCCAGGACTGGGCGTTCCTTGAAGCGCATCGGCGGGGCCGAGTATGCGACGACGGCTGCCATGGCGATGGCCAGCCACAGCGCAGAGGTCCAGGTGCCCGCCCACACCATGGCTGCCAAGAAGGGCACGGTGGTGAGCACGGAAGCCCACAGGAGGGGCTGGTGCATGGACTTCGGCAGGACGGCGCCTTCGACTCCGCCTTTGCGCGGGTTACGGATATCGGATTCGTAGTCGAAGACATCGTTGATGCCATACATCGCGATGTTGTACGGGATGAGGAAGAAGAAGGTCCCGACCCAGAACAGCCAGTCCAGTCCCCCACCGAGCAGGAGATAAGCCACGGCGAAGGGGAAGGCGGTGTTCACCCAGCTGATCGGCCGGGATGCGGCGAGGATGTTCTTCAGGGTGTTCATGAGTCCTCGTTTGCGGGGCGTCCGCGGTGCGGCCACACGGCGGGGACGATCAGTGCGACGACCAGGGCGTAGAACAAGTCCTCCACGGGCACGAGTCCAATGTGCAGGCCGAGTCGTTGAGCATCGCCGTAGCCGACGAGCTCGGCCCAGATCATGAGGTTGTCGAAGATGATGGTCAGCGCGATGAGCACGGTGGCCACGATGGCTGTGACGAGGAACTGTCGGCGCCACAGCGCGAACGCAAAGCCCACGATGAGGAAGGGAATGCTGATGAGGAGGTAGGTCACGGCTGAACCCTCCGGGAGGTCGAGCGGGTGTGCAGGACGAGGCGAACCCCGGAGGTCAGATTGAGGGTGAGGTAGGTGAGGAAGAAGAGGAAGATCGGCTCCTCCAGTGGCATCTCGGGGGCGAGTTCGACGCCGAGCATGTAGTCGGAGGCGCCACGGAAGAAGGAGCCGGAGATGATGCCGAGGGCATCCCACACGAGGAAGAGCGCGACCATGGCCACACAAATGATCGTGGCGCGGCGGGCGTCAGCGAAGAAGGTGAGCTTCCACCGCCAATCGCACAGGATCATGCAGCCGATCGTGAGCAGGAGGATGACCAGATAAGCGAAGCTCATGCCCTCTCCTCGGCCAGGGCTCCGGGGCTAGAGTCACCGCGCAGGCGCTTGAGCACATTCTCTGCGGAGATCAGGCACATGGGCACCCCCACTCCGGGCACGGTCGTGGCACCGGCGTAGTACAGGCCGGCCACCTTGCCGGAGACGTTGCTCCCCCGAAAGAAGGCAGACTGCTTCAAGGTGTGGGCGGGACCGATGGAACCGGCCCGCCAGGCGTGGTAACGCTCGGCGAAGTCCGCGGGCCCCACGGTCCGGCGGACGACGATCCGCTCCTGGAGATCGGGAATGTTGGCCCACTCGGCGAGTTGAGCGATGGCGGCGTCGGCAATGGCATCCACTGCCACCGACCCGGGGCCGTAGAGATCACCGTGGCCGCCGGACTCTGCGGCGGGCACGGGAACAAGAATGAACAGGTTCTCGTGCTCGGGCGGAGCCACACCGGGGTCGGTGGCCGAAGGCATGGACACGTAGATCGACTGCGATGCCCCCTCCGGTCGTTGCGGCTGGGGTCCGTCGAAGACGGCGGCGAAGTCGATGGACCAGTCATCGCTGAACAGCAAGTTGTGGTGGAGTAACTGCGGCAGCTTTCCTTCCACCCCCAGCATGACCAGGACGGTCCCAATGCCTGGGTCTCGCCCGGCGAAGTACTTTTCCGGGTAGGTGCGCAGCTGCGCAGGGAGGAGCTCGGTTTCGGTGTGGTGGAGGTCCGCGCCGGACACGACGACGTCGGCGACAATCTGTCGGATGCCGCCGTCGGCGTCTCGCACCCGCACGCCAGTGGCGCGCTTTCCCTCGGTGGTGATGGCCGTGACGTCCGTACCCAACACAACGTCCACTCCTTGCTCGACCGCGACCCGGTGGAGGGCCTCGACCACCGCAGTGAAGCCGCCGATGGGATACTTCACGCCCTGGACGAGGTCGGTGTGGCTCATCAGGTGGTAGAGCGCGGGTGTCGATTCCGGGCGCGAAGAAAGGAATACGGCCGGGTAGGTGAGGATCTGGCGCAGGCGGACGTCGCGGAAGCGTTTGTTGACGAAGCTCTGTAGCGACGTGCTCAGCAGCTTCGCCAGTTGGGCCATGCGAACGCGGACGTCGCGGTGCACGAGCGGGGAAACCGAAGAAAACGTGGTGTAGAGGAAGCGATCGAGGGCGATGTCATAGGCATCGGCCGCGCTGGCGAGGTAGCTATCCAGGGCGGCCCCGGCACCGGGCTCGATGCTATCGAAGAGAGAAATCACTTCCTCCCGGCCCTGGGGAACATCAACGGGTTCGTGGGCTTCGGGGAAGACGCGATACGCCGGGGCGAGATCGACGAGGTCGAGCTGTTCCTCGGCGGTCGTGCCAAACAGGCGGAAGAAGTGGTCAAAAGCTTCCGGCATGAGGTACCAGGAAGGACCGGTGTCCCAGCGGAAGCCGGGGTGATCATCCAAGGTGAGATCTCCGGCGCGTCCACCAACGGTGTCGAGGCGTTCGACCACCGTCACGGACGTCCCCTCCCGCGCAAGCAGAGCTGCGGTGGCCAGGCCGGCCACTCCTGCCCCGATGATGACGGCGGTGTGGGGGTGCGAGGGAGTCATGAACGACCTGCTTTCATTCGGATGGCCGCGGCCAGGGAGGCCACGATGATGCGGGCTTTGACGTGCGAGGGAACGCTTACTCGACGCCGAGCGAGTTCTTCGGCGGGGAGGGCATCGATGCGGTTGGTCAGTTCGGCGAAGAGATTGGCGGCGGCGAGGACTCCGGCCCGCGCGGACATTGGGAGGTAGCCGATTGCCGCGTGGGCTTGGTCGAGGTCGTTGCGGATGTCGGCGACGAGTTCGTCCTTGCGCGCCTCAGTCAGGGCGGTGCGCTCCAGGCCGGGGAAGTAGGCACGGCCTAAGACCTCGGAGTCTTCGGCGAGGTCGCGGAGGAAGTTGACCTTTTGGAAGGCCGCCCCCAAGGCGCGCGCGCCGTTGTCCAACTGTTCCCGCTCCGCAGCCTCGACCGGGTTATCCACGAGGAAGGCCGCCAGGCACAGCAGGCCGATGACTTCGGCGGAGCCGTAAACGTAGGCGTCAAAGCTGCCCGAATCGTAGGTGGATTGGGTGAGGTCGCGCCGCATGGAGGCGAAGAAGGCCTCGATGTGTGCCGGGTCGAAGGAGCAGCGGCGGGCGGATTGCGCGTAGGCGTGGAGGACGGGGTCGACGTGGAAGCGGCTGCGGGGGGCGTCGAGGACGGCGCGTTCGTAGTCGTCGAGCATCTGGACGCATTCGGTGTGGCTGAGCCCGGCGGCTTCTGCGGTGCCGTCGACGATTTCGTCGGCGATGCGGACCATAGCGTAGAGGTTGCGAATGTCCTCCCGGATGCGTCCGCTCAGCAGCCTCGTGGCCAGGGAAAAACTGGTGGAATAGGAAGTGATGACCTGGTGGGCGGCCGCGGTGGACATCCGGTCATAGCGGCGGAGGAAGCCGCGAAGCTCAGAAGCGTGATCAGGCATAGGTGCGCAGCATCCTTTCCACATCGTCGGCGACGGCCTGCAGTCCCGTACGGATGGAGTCACTGAGCGCTGCCTCAGCGATGTGCGTGCGCGCCAAGCGAAGGTGCGCCTGTCCCTCCTCGACGACTTCACGGACGATACCGCCCAGGGCGAGAGGATCCGACTCCACGCTGTTGCCGTTCATCCGCATGGTCATGAGCGTAGCGCGGCCGTGGAGCACATCGCCGCCAGCAAGTTTCCCGGTGGCCTCGCTGTTGCCCACGGAGCCGGCGATATCGTCCGCGGCTTGGAAGGCGCGGCCCAGTTCCCGGGCGATGGGCCCCATCGAGGCGGGATCCCGTTCGGCGGCCAGCGCCCCGAGCTTCAGCGGTGCGCCGAAGGTGTAGTCGGAGGTCTTGAGGTCATTGCTCAGCCGCACGAGCTCCGGGTCGGGGGCTTGGCCCACGGTGTGCGCGACGTCAAGCACCTCGCCGAGGATCGTCTGCTGGACTGCATCCGTGAGGATGCGCATTGCTTGACGCACGAGGGCGTCGTCAAGCGGGGAATCCACGAGAATCTGAAGCGCGCCGTTGAGGGCGATATCGCCCGCGGCAATGCCTATCGACGTCCCCAGGTGCGCGTCGCCATATTCCTCCCGCACTGCGGCGTGCACGGTCGGATGACCGCGGCGGGTGTCGTCGCGATCGATGATGTCATCGTGGATGAGGAAGGCGCCGTGGAGCAGGTCGACGCAGGCCCCGAAGGTGGTGGCGATGATCTCCCGCTCCGCGGGTAGCTCGCCCGCGGAGATATGCACGAGGGCGGCGCGCAGGTGTTTGCCGCCCAAGGCGAAGGTGGACACGCCGTCAATGGCGTAATCGATGAGCTGGGCGTCGACCGGCACCCGGCCGCGGGTGGTGGTGAGGTACTCGTTGATCAACGCCAAGGAATCGTTGACGCGCCTAGTGAGGTTGTCCATCACTCCCCCAACAATCCGCGCTGAGCTAGGCGCCGGTGCGGTGGGTGTTTCCTCCACGCCCGCAGGATCGTGTGCATGCCGCGGCTAAACCGTCGAGCAATCTGGCGCGCACCGAACAAGGCTCGCGGGTCCATGTCGAGGGTGAGGTCGGGTTGGAACCACACAGTTTCGTGCGGGCGTACTTCGAAGGAAATCTGCATGTCCTCGTGTGAGTAGGTGTCTGCGGAATCGACCAAGTCCCGGATCTCGCGCCACCAGGTGGCCTTGATGGAATAGTTCGTGCCAAAGAGGGGGTTGTGTCCTAGTGCGGATCCGACGCTGGCGCGATAGGCACCGAGGTAGAGCGAGCTGGCTAGCACGCCGAGGACGCCTGGCAGCTCGAATCGGCCCACCCCGGTGACCCCCACGACGTCGCGGCCCGGGGCGGCATCAGCGGCGTCCCACGCCGCGTGGAGCCGGGCGAGGTAGTCGCGAGGGGCGACGACATCGGCGTCGATACGCACGAGGATGTCGCCGCTGGCGGCATCGAACCCGGCTCGGGTGGCCCAGGTGATTCCGCGGCGGAATTCCGGGATCACCCGTGCCCCGGCAGCGCGGGCCACGGCAGCCGAATCATCGGTGGAACCGTTATCGACGACGATGATTTCTTCGGCCGGGACGCTCTGCTCGGCGAGGGAATCAAGGCACCGCGGGAGCAGTTCAGCATCGTTGAGGCAGGGTATGACGATGCTGATGGAACGTGGGGCGACAGGAACAAACACTTTAGCCTCTCCTTATTGGTGCCTGGCACAATAAACCTACGCTAGTTTTCGCAGTTCGATCCAGCTTTTGCCTACGATGGGCGGACATGGACCTTCTAGAACACCTGCTTGCGATGGATCCAGCCGCCCCCCGCCTCACCGTTTACAACGATTCGACCGGGATGCGCCTCGACTTTTCTGCCCAAACGCTAGATAACTGGGCCTCGAAGATCGCCAACATGCTGCTCGAGGAGCTCGATCTCGACGAAGACTCCTCGGTCCTCATTGACCTTCCCGTCGGCTGGCAGGCCGCGACGATTGCCCTCGGCTGCCTGGCTGCGGGAGTGCCCCACCACTTTGGCACCGAATCCTTAGGCGGTGTGGATGCCGTGTTCACCTCCCTCGCGCGCTTCTACGCCTACTCAGGGCCAGACATCGTGCTCGTCAGCGATGATCCCTTCGGCCGCGGAATCGTCGAGTCGGGCGGGGAGCTTCCAGACGATGCCATCGATTTTGGCCCCACGGTGCGTTTCTATGGTGACCAGTTCTTCGGCCCTGCCCCATCGTTGCGCGATGTCGTGCCCACCTCGGCCGAGCCCGCCCGTGTGCTCTCCACAGGCTGGCACGACGATGCTTCCTTCGCCGAATCCGTCCTCGTTCCCCTCTCCGCGGGAGGGTCTGCGGTGGTGGTCAGCGGCATGAGCGACACCAATCGTCTGGACGAGATCGCAACGGCGGAAAAGGTCACCCAACGCGTGTAGCGTATCGCCTATGGCAACGGTCACGTTTGATTCGGTCTCCATCCGTTACCCGGGCGCCGAGCGCCCCACGGTCCAGGATCTTGATTTAGAGATCGCCGACGGCGAGTTCCTCGTCCTGGTCGGCCCCTCCGGTTGCGGCAAGTCCACCACCCTCCGGGCGCTGGCAGGTCTCGAGGAGGTCGACTCGGGCCATCTGCTTATCGACGGCCGCGATGTCACCGGCGTCGAGCCCGGCGATCGCGACATCGCCATGGTGTTTCAAAACTATGCCCTTTACCCACACTTAAGCGTGGCCAAGAACATGGGCTTCGCCCTCAAGTTGGCTAAATTGTCCTCCGCCGAGATCACCGAGCGGGTGGAGCGCGCCGCCGACATGCTCGGGCTCACCGAGTACCTCGACCGAAAGCCTAAGGACCTGTCCGGTGGCCAGCGGCAGCGCGTGGCCATGGGCCGGGCCATCGTGCGCGACCCGAAGGTCTTCCTCATGGATGAGCCTCTGTCCAACTTGGACGCCAAGCTCCGGGTGCAAACCCGCGCTGAGCTCGCCGCCCTCCAGCGCCGCCTGGGCACCACGACGGTCTACGTTACGCACGACCAGGTCGAGGCCATGACGATGGGCGATCGCGTCGCCGTCCTCAAAGACGGCATCCTCCAGCAGGTCGCCCCGCCGAGGGAGCTTTACGACGCCCCCGTCAACGAATTCGTCGCCGGCTTCATCGGCTCCCCCGCCATGAACCTTTTCCCCCATGAGGGCGTGACCCTCGGCGTCCGCCCGGAATCCATGATGGTGCTCGAGGATCGGGAGCCACCCGCCGGTTGGGTGGAGAAGCAGGCCACCGTCGACCTCGTGGAGGAACTCGGTTCCGAGTCTTACGTGTACGCCACCAGTGACGGGGTCCGCCTCGTCGCTCGTCTCAATGAGGTGGCCTCCCCGGAGCGCGGAGCACTGGTTCGTTTCGGTTTCTCCCCCGCTGACTCGCATCGCTTCCATCCCTCGACGGGTCAGCGCCTGTAGCTCACCCCCGGCCAGGGGTGAGAAGAAGTGAAATAGCCCAACTTCCGGCGGAAATATAAGCTAAATCACTAGATTGGAGACACCTGACGATCTAGAAAGGTGTACCCCAGATGACTTTTCCCATCTCTCGCAAGTCCCGCCACGCAGTGATTGCTGCGCTCGGAGTCACGGGCCTTGTTCTCGCTGGATGTAGCTCCGGAACGAGCGACTCCGGCTCCACCACCACTGGCGCCGCCACCTCTGCCGCTGCCAGTGAAGGCGGCCGTGGCCCCATCACCTTCGCCATGGGCAAGAACGACACTGACAAGATCATCCCGATCATCGAGAAGTGGAACGCCGAGCACCCGGACGAAAAGGTCACCCTCTCCGAGCTCGCCGGTGAGGCCGACGCCCAGCGCGAGACCCTCGTCCAGTCCCTGCAGGCAGGCAACTCCGACTACGACGTCATGGCTCTCGACGTCGTCTGGACCGCTGACTTCGCCGCCAACCAGTGGCTGACCCCGCTGGAGGGCGAGTACGCGGCAGACACCTCCGGCTTGCTGCAGTCGACCGTGGATTCGGCGACCTACAACGGCACCCTCTACGCTCTGCCGCAGAACACCAACGGCCAGCTCCTGTTCCGCAACACCGAGATCGTCCCCGAGGCCCCCGGAAACTGGGCCGAGCTCGAAGCCTCCTGCTCGGCCGCCAAGGACGCCAACAAGGACTGCCTGACCCTTCAGCTCAAGCAGTACGAGGGCCTGACCGTCAACACCGTCGGCTTCATGGAAGGCTGGGGTGGCTCGGTTCTCGACGCCGACGGGAACGTCACCGTCGACTCCGATGACTCCAAGGCCGGTCTCCAGGCCCTGGTCACCGCTTACGAAGACGGCACCATCTCCAAGGCCTCCACCTCCGCCACCGAGGAGGAGACCAACCTGGCCTTCGTCGCGGGCGACACCGCCTACGCGATCAACTGGCCGTACATGTACACCAACGCAGCCGAGGGTGAGACCTCCGCCGTGGAGGGCAAGTTCGAAGTCCAGCCGCTCGTGGGCAAGGATGGCGTCGGCGTGTCCACCCTAGGTGGATACAACAACGGCATCAACGTGAACTCCGAGAACAAGGCCACCGCCCTGGACTTCATCCAGTTCATCGTCAACGTCGAGAACCAGACCTCCTTCGCCGAGGCCTCTTTCCCGCCGGTCCTCGCCTCCATCTACGAGGACCCGGCCCTGGTGGAGAAGTTCCCGTACCTCCCCGCCCTGAAGACCTCCCTGGAGAACGCCGCACCGCGTCCAGTGTCCCCGTTCTACCCGGCCATCTCCAAGGCCATCCAGGACAACTCCTACGCTGCCCTCACCTCCGGCAAGTCCGTCGATGACGCGACCGCCGACATGAAGGCCGCCATCGAGAACGCCGCAGGCTAAGTAACCAGCGGTTATCATCTCGACCACGAAAACCTGCCCTGTGGGCAGGTTTTCTGTGGTTTTGTGGTCATTACGGATACCTCTTCACGTGGAAGGAGCCTCGCCGTGCAGACGCGAGCCCGCCAGGCCAGATCAGCGGCCTGGTTGATTGCCCCAGCACTCATCGTGCTGGCCACCGTCATTGGCTACCCGATTTTTCGGGCCATTTACCTCTCGTTTCAAGCTGACAAGCACCTCGACCCCACGTCGGGTGTGTTCGTCGAAGGCGGATTCGCGGGCTTCGACCACTACCTCTACTGGATCACCAATCGGTGTATGTCCCCCACCGGGGTGATCTCCACCTGCCCTCCGGGTGTGTTGGCCACCGACTTCTGGCCGGCGGTGCGCATCACGTTGTTCTTCACCGTGGTCACCGTGCTTTTAGAGACGATCCTGGGCATGATCATGGCATTGATCATGAATGGCAGCTACAAGGGCCGCGGCCTCGTCCGCGCCGCCGTCCTCATCCCCTGGGCAATCCCGACCGCCGTCACCGCGAAGCTGTGGCAGTTCATCTTCGCTGATCGCGGCATCATCAACTCGATATTCAACACGGACATCAGTTGGACGACAGACCCCTGGGCAGCCCGCGCCGCCGTCATCATTGCCGATGTCTGGAAGACCTCGCCCTTCATGGCTCTGCTCATCCTCGCCGGCCTGCAGATGATCCCCAAGGACGTCTACGAGGCCGCCCGCGTCGACGGCGCCACCCGCTGGCAGCAGTTCGTCCGGATCACCATGCCCCTGGTGCGACCGGCCCTCATGGTCGCGGTGCTGTTCCGCACCCTCGACGCGCTGCGCATGTACGACCTGCCCGTCATCATGATTTCCGCCTCCTCCAACTCCCCCACCGCGACGATCTCCCAGCTCGTCGTGGAAGACATGCGGCAGAACAACTTCAACTCCGCCTCCGCGTTGTCCACGTTGATCTTCCTGCTCATCTTCGCCGTGGCCTTCATCATGATCCGCTTCCTCGGCGCCGACGTCTCCGGCCAGCGAGGAATGAAAAAGAGAAAAGTCCCCGGGGTGGGACGCACCAAGGCTAAGCAGCAGAAGGAACAGAAGGAAGAGGTGGCGGCATGACCAAGGCAACCCGATCGATGATCGGCCACTACCTCGGGGTCCTGTTCATCATGTTCTGGGGTCTGGCCCCGTTCTACTGGATGGTCGTCGTCGCCCTCCGCGATAAGGCGTACACCTTCGATACCACCCCGTGGCCCACCCACGTCACGCTGGATAACTTCCGCGACGCCCTCTCTACCGACAAGGGCAACGACTTCCTCGGCGCCATCGGCAACTCGCTGTTCATTTCCTTAACGACGACCGCGCTCGCCGTCGCCGTCGGCGTCTTCACCGCCTACGCGCTCGCCCGCCTGAACTTCCCCGGCAAGGGCATCGTCACCGGCATCATCCTCGCCGCCTCCATGTTTCCCGGAATCGCCCTGGTCACGCCCCTGTTCCAACTCTTCGGCAACCTCGGCTGGATCGGCGAGTACCGGGCGATGATCATCCCCAACATTTCCTTCGCCCTCCCCCTCACCATCTACACCCTCGTCTCCTTCTTCCGGCAGCTGCCCTGGGAACTGGAGGAAGCCGCGCGTGTCGACGGCGCCTCCCGCGGCCAAGCCTTCCGCCTCGTCCTCCTCCCCCTCGCCGCCCCCGCGCTGTTCACCACTGCCATCCTGGCGTTCATTGCCACATGGAACGAGTTCATGCTCGCCCGCCAGCTCTCCACCACTGCCACCGAACCCGTCACCGTCGCCATCGCCCGGTTCTCCGGCCCCAGCGCCTTCGAGTACCCCTACGCCTCCATCATGGCCGCCGGAGCCCTGGTCACCATCCCGCTCATCATCATGGTGCTCATCTTCCAGCGCCGCATCGTATCCGGCCTCACCGCCGGCGGCGTCAAGGCGTGATCGAGTGAACCCGACCGAACCCAGCGACTCTGGGCGGGGGCAGCGCCGAAAGCTCCAGCACGAGACCCTGCTCGGTTTCCTGGGCTTCTTCGCCTTCCTCGCGTTAGCGCAGGCGGTAGCGAATCTCTTCTCCCCGGAACCTGCGATTTGGCCCGGGCTGTTGGCCGCCGTTCTCGTAGGCCTGACCTGGTGGGTGTGGCGACGCTAGTCTGGACCCAATGCCGATCATCTACAACGCCGCAACCACCCTCAACGGCTTCCTTGCCGATGATCACGACCTACGAATGGCTCCTGCGGGAACTCGGCACCCCGGACGAGATCGTCATCCAACACGGTGGCCGACCAATCTGGGTGTTCAGCTCCCGCGAGCTTCCTCTCCCCGAGTCCGGCACAATCCGGCTGCTCAACGGTGCGGTAGCTGATCATCTTCCCCTCATCCGGGAAAACGCAGACACCATCTGGGTCATGGGCGGCGGAGATCTAGCCGGTCAATTCTTCGATGCCGGTGCGCTCGACAGAATCATCCTCACGTTGGCACCGGTGTTCTTGTCCTCCGGGCGCCCCACCCTTCCCCGCAGGATCGATTGCTCTTGGCTCAGGATTTCAGATCATCGACAGGTGGGAAGGTTCGTCGAGGTCACGATGGACATAATTACACCGTAGCTATTTATCTCCAACATCGAACACATGGTTTAAAGGTTCAAGCCTCATGTCTGAAGTGGTGGATAGCTTCTGAATTGTCACCAACAACGGTGACCTTTCAAGCAAGGAGTCCACTGT
Organism: Corynebacterium atrinae; assembly: GCF_030408455.1. Lineage (NCBI taxonomy): Bacteria > Bacillati > Actinomycetota > Actinomycetes > Mycobacteriales > Corynebacteriaceae > Corynebacterium > Corynebacterium atrinae. The sequence goes on along the minus strand of NZ_CP046977.1, from coordinate 564,295 downwards.
GACTAATCCCCAGCCCTTCCACCAGGACCAGGTCCCGAACCACCCTCAGTACCAGGCATTCTCAGTCGAAAAGCCGAAGAAAAAGAAGAAGTGGCCGTGGGTCGCAGGCATCGGCGCGCTTCTGGTCCTTTTCGCCGCTACGAGTGGTGGCGACTCCGAAGACACAACCACCACCACCGCGGGGCCGGCGGGAGCCACCCAGCGGGCCAACTCCGAGCAGACCGAAGCGAAGCAAGCAGTGCAGGCAGCGGCGGTTCCCGCGACACTTCAGATGGGTGACGCCACCGAACTCGGCGGCATGCAGGTGATCATCAGCAACGCTCACTTCGCTTCCGACTACTTCAGCAGCTACGTCTGCGCCGACGTGGACCTAACCAATAACAGCGACCGCGCCAAACGATTCAGCCAGTTCGACTTCGAACTCGAGAAGCCTAATGGTGTCGTCGCGAGCACGACCTTTACGGGGCTCGACACTAAAGATCTAGAGTCCGCAGAGCTAAACCCGGGCGGCAACACCAACGGCACCATCTGCTTCGAGGGAGACAACACCTCAGGGTTGTACAAGGTCATCTACGAGGGTGGCCTGTTTGATAAGCCAGTCAGCTGGGACGTCACGCTCTAGGAGAAAGGCTGAAAGGGGCCCTTTCTTCATCGTGATATCACGGCGAACCGGTGGGCGGAGCTCCAGCGCTGCCTCGGGGGTCATCGATGAGGTCGAACTCTCCGATGGTGGCAAGGGATTCGCGGGCGGCGGCTTCGTCGATGAGCGACATGGCGAAGCCGTTTTGGATGAGCACCCAGTCGCCCACCTCCGCCTCGGGGAGGTAGGCGAAGCAGCAGGGGCGCAATTCCCCGACCATGTCAATGGAGCCCATGGGTAGCGGGCTCGTGGGGTCGCCGGTGTCGAGGACGCGGGCGGGTATGCCGAGACACATGCGATCAGGCCTCCTTAATGCTGAGGTTCATTGCTCCGGGTGGGGCGGCGGTGCAGGGCAGGCAGGGGTCGGCGGCGCGGATGGCATCTTCCACGGCGATCATCCCTTGGCCGGTAGCAAGTGCGGTGGTGAGCATGTCGGACATCCAGCCCTCGTTCTGGGCGGTCGGGGTGATGATGCGGCTGGCAGCCAACCGGCCGGTGCCGTCGGCGCGGTATTCGTGGACGAGTAGTCCCCGAGGGCCGTCGACCACGCCGACGCCAACTCCAGTCACTCCTTCCAAGGATGCCGAAGGTCCGCCGACCTCTCCTTCCACCAGTTCCGGAAGCGACAGCAGGTCCAGGACGGCGTCGATGGATTCTTGGACCGCCAACGCCTGCGCTCGACGGGGTGCCACCCCGGGGAAGCGGGCGACGGGGCCGACGCGGTAGGGCTGCGGCTCGCCGCCCAAGAGCAGGCGGGGGCGCGGGGCGATGTCGGTGGGGTTGGTCTCCACGAGGACCTCGGGAAGCGCAGACACCGGGATCATCGTCGAACCGGCGTGCAGCCAGGAGCCGAGAGGATCCGGCGCTCCCGCCTCGTCGACGACGACCACATCGAGACCAGCAAACGTGTCTGACCAGGTGGTGGGGAGGGTGTCGATGAGGGAGAGTAGGCGCGAGCGGACGTCGATAAGCAGGGACGATAGGCCCTCGATCTGGGCGACGGTGCGCACCCCGCCGGGGACGGCGACATCAGGAAAGTGGCCCGGCGCGCCCGCGGCGGCCATGACCGCGCCGCCGACCTGCTTCAGCTTGATAGCCAACGATCGGTCTTCCGCGAAGAAGCGTACGCCCATGACCGCGATAACGGAGCCGTGGTGGAGGAGGCGCCGCACGGCCTGCGCCGTCGGAGATGGCCGAAGGTCGAGGAGGCCATCGAGTGCGCGGATACCGGCGAGGTGATGGGTGACCGGGCAGAGGCCGCAGAGGCGGGTGATGAGGCCGGGGACCTCGGCCAGGGGTCGGCCGACGAGGAGGGCGTCGACGCGGGGCACACCGCTGAGGTCGAAACTCGCCGTGCCATCCGGGCGGCGGAGGATGGTGGCCTGCAGGGGGTCAATGATCTGATCAAGTTGGAGCTTCTGTCGTGCCATGGGTCTCCTCCTTTCGCGTTATGCTGCGATTATGCATGAACTTAGTCTGCTCGCGGGCGTAGTTGGGGCGGTCGAAGAGGTGGCCGGGGATAAGCCCGTTAGTTCCGTGGGGCTGCGGGTGGGGGCGCGGTCCGGGGTGATGGTCGATGCCCTCGAAGCTGCCTGGCCGGTTGCTATCGTGGGCACTCGGTGCCACGCTGCCAGCCTGGAGATCGAGGCTATCCCGGCCACCGTGTGGTGCCCCACCTGCCAGAACGAGCAGGTCATCGACGAGTTTTTCGCCCTCGTGTGCCCGGTGTGTGAGACCCCCACGGCGGATTTACGCCAGGGACGCGAGTTCACCATCAGCTGGGTTGACGTTGGCACCAACGATTAAGCAGTGCCACCGCGGAGTCGGCGGCCGCCGGGAGCGCCTCAGCGACCGTGTCAGTGATGCCGACGTGTAGCTGTACGTCCTGCGCCACCACTCCCACCACGGCGACCGCTGCCGGTTCCTGGTCCAACAGCCGTGCCGCCGAGAGTAGGTCCAACAGCCCCACTTGATGGGGAGAGAGCTTGGATTGCAACAACCGGGGGATCTGATCCCCTTCGAGTGTGACCACGTCTCCGCTGGTGCCGGGCCCGGCGAGGGCGTCGAGAAGCAGCAGGTAGTCGGCGTCGAGGATGTCGGGGAGGATTTCCATGCCGGAGGTCCCGCCGTCGGTGTAGGTCACGCCGCGAGGTCCCTGCTTTTCGACGATCCGCAGGAGTTCCAGTCCCGTCGCATCATCACCCATGATGGGGTTCCCCACGCCGAGGCAGGTGATCCGGGCGCTCATTGCACTTCCGGGGCGTCGACTGGCTTGGTGCCCCGCGGCAGCCACAGCCCGCCGTTGATCATGGAGGACACGCTGCCGTGCCCTTCGAGAGCGTCGGAGCGGAAGGCCAAGTAGACGTGGAGGACAACGAAGGCCCAGATGATGAACATGATCATCGTGTGGATGAGGCGCACCACCGGGATCCCGAGCCAGTGCACGGGATAGGACAGCATGACGAAGAACCAGGTGGTTTGGTTCGCCAGTCCGAACAGCGCCAAGCCGGTGATGATCTGGATGATACAGAGCACGTAGATGCCGGAGTAGGTGAATTGCTGCAGGGAGTTGTGGCCCACGTAGAGCGGCCCCTCCTTCTTGAGGAAGAGGTAGTACTGCGTGGTTCCCCACATATCTTTAGCGTTTTGTTTGCTGTGGATTGGCCATAGTGATCGCCACCGCATCTGCCGTTCCTTGGCAAAAATAGTCAAGCCCAGGCGCCACAGCGCCAGCACGATCCACCCGAATCCGGCGGCGAAGTGAATGAAACGGATCAGCCCCATGAGGTAGCCAGTGTCCTCCGAGGCGGCGGGCCCGAAGAAGGGCCGCATGATGTAGTAGCCGGTCATACTCAAGGCGACGATGAGGATGAGATTGACCCAGTGCTGGATGCGCAGCGCCAACGGCCACATTTCTACCCGCGCGTATCCACCTCGGCTCGGGGCGGAGACCCTCTCGTGGTGTCCCGGTGCCAGCGCGACAAACCCCGCGAGCTGGAACTCTCCCGCCATGCCATCAGCATCGATCTCAGCCACGCCCACGCCCAAGCAGCGACGGCCCAGCTTCTTCATGGCATTGGCATTGCGGACCACCAAAGCACGTTGCTCCCGGGTGGCGGTAGTGGCTTGGAGGACCGCCCCCATATCGCCGCGGATGATCGCCTTATCGCCCACCCGGGCCAAAGAGTAGCGCTGTTGCACCGTGGCTGGCTCGAATTCCTCGGCGACGGGAGCCGGCCCCGTGCGCACGGAGGCCGCCAGCGCCAGGTCCACCGGGTCGGTTGAGCCCGCGGGGGCGGCGGCCGCCAAAGTCACCAGGCTTTCTGCTCCCACGTCCGCGACCGGGTAGGAGGCGACGACGGAGATGTCCCGCTTGGTCATGGGACGGGCGGAGGTGTCGGTCATTGTGTCATCACCTGGAACAATTCCTCTCCCGACGGATCGAGGAGATGGACCGCGCAGGACATGCACGGGTCGAAGGAGTGGATGGTGCGCAGGACTTCCAATGGCTGCTCCGGGTCCACCAGCGGGTGCTTCCCGTTACCGGCCAATGCCTCCTCGTAGGGCCCTCGCTGACCTTCCGGGTCACGTCCGCCGGCCAGCCAGGTGGTGGGGACGACAGCTTGATAGCGTTCGACCTTTTCGTCCTTGATGCTCACCCAGTGGCCGAGGCAGCCGCGGGCCACTTCCATCATGGCGAAGCCGCTGGATTCCTTCGGCCAGGACTTTGGTTCCCACTTGGTGGAGTCGAATACATCGATGTCTCCGGATTGGAGGCCCTTGATGAACTCCGGCAGGAGGTTGTGGGCCAGATCGTCGGCGGTGGTGACCGCCTCGACGGCGCGGGCCAGAGTACGGCCGCCGGTGGAATTGAACTTGTCGATGGTGATGCCGAGGGAGGCCATCGCCTGATCAACCAACTCGACGGTCTGTTTCTCTCCCTGCAGGTACGCCAGCAGCACCCGGGCGTTCGGACCGACCTGGACGGGGCGGCCGTCGTAACGCGGGGCCTTGGACCAGGTGTACTCCTCGCGGTCCGCCAACCACTCGTAGGGCGGCTTTGGACCGGTGTAGGCGGGCGTAGTCTCCCCTTCTGCCGGGGCGAGGCCCACCTCGTTGCCGTCTTCGTAACTAAACCAGGCGGAGGAGACGTACTCGCGGATCTTGGCCGGGTCCAGCGGGTGCACCTTCGTGTAATCACCATCAAGGATGATGCCCGGGGTGACGCTCGGATGGGCATAGGACAGGCTGCGGGAAAGCTGGTCGCCGCGCACGATCGCGCCCGCCATACCGACGGCCATGAACGTGTCCGAGGCCGCTCCGATGTCGAAGTAGTCCTTGTACACCCCCATGATCGCCAGGGCATCCGGAAGGTAGCAACCGTGGACAAACTCCTCGATCTCGGCTACCCAGTTCTTGATCTGGTCAAGGTGGACTTGGTTGACCGTCTCGGAGCGATCGGGGTCGATGGAACACGCCATGCCGCCGACGAGGAAATTCGGGTGCGGGTTCTTGCCGCCGAATACCGTTGAGATGCGAATGATCGAGCGCTGGAACTGCAGCGCATCGAGGTAGTGGGACACGGCCATGAGGTTGGCCTCCGGGGGAAGCCGGTAATCCGGGTGCTCCCAGTACCCGCCGGTGAAGATAGACAGCTGACCCGATTTCAGCACCCCCTGCAGCGTCTCCTTCACCTTTTGGAATTTCTCGAGGGAGTTTCCCCGCCACGTCGACCCAATCGACTTAGCGAAGTCCACCGCCTTCTGCGGGTCTGCCTCCGCCGCCGAGACCACGTTCACCCAGTCGAGGGCATGCAGGTGATAGAAGTGCACCACGTGATCATGGGTCTCGTGAGAGGCCAAGACGAGGTCGCGGATGAGCTGCGCCTGCTTAGGGATGTGGGAGCCGATCGCGTCCTCCACCGCCACGACGGAAGCGACCGAGTGGGTGCCGGTGCACACACCACAGATGCGGCCGACGAAGGCCCACACATCACGCGGGTCGCGGCCCTCCACAATCGTCTCGATGCCGCGGTACTGGGTCGTCTCCGACCAGGCCTCCTTGATTTGCTTCCCGTCGACTTCCAACTCGACGCGCAGGTGCCCTTCAATGCGAGTCAGCGGATCAACAACAACTCTTTCGGTAGCCATGGGAGGTCCTTAACTGTTCTTCGGCTGGTCGGAAGGGGAAATAGTGCTTTGCGACGGTGCGTCGGGGTCACCGAAAGCAGCGAGCGTTTCCACCTCGCCATTTTCTCGGCGCATACCCACCTGACGCACCAGGGTCACGCCACCGTGGATGGCGGCGCCGGCCGCCGCCGCGCCGACCAATCCCCATCCAACCTTTTCTGCCGTTGCCTCCACACCGAACCCGGTGATGTGCGGCAGCGTGGAGTAGAAGGGAGTGAACGTGTCGAAGAAGTCCTTCTCCGTGCAGCCGATGCAGGGGTGGCCGGCACCGATGGGCCAACCGGATTTAAGGTTCCACTGCACGATCGGACAGGGGCTAAACGTCGAGGGGCCTTTACAGCCGACTTCGTAGAGGCACCAGCCGTTGCGGGCGGCTTCATCATCGAAGGTGCGGACGAACTGCCCGGCGTCAAAGTGGGCGCGCTTGGGACAGGAATCATGGATGCGCTGGTCGTAGGCGAATAGCGGGCGACCCTGGGCATCGACCTTCGGCGGGCGGCCGTGGGTGAGCAGGTACGTGATGGTGGCGGTGATAACTTCGCCGATGGGCGGGCAGCCGGAGACGTTGATGACGGGCTTGTCCTTGATGATCTCGTCCACTCCCACCGCGTGCGTCGGGTTGGGGCGGGCGGCTTGGACCGATCCGTAGACGGCGCATGCCCCGACGGCGAGGATGGCCGTGGCATTTTCTGCGGCCTCCTCGAGCACCTGGAGGGAGGTCTTGCCGCCGATCATGCAGTAGACCCCGTCCTCGGCCAGTGCCACCGAGCCATTGACCACGAGGATGTGGGGCTCCTGGTTGAGTTCGTGGAGAGCCTGTTCGGCCGCAGCCCCAGAAGCCGCCATGACCAGCTCGTTGTAATTCATCGAGAGTTGATTGAGTACGAGATCTTCAACAGTAGAGGAACCGGAGCGCAGGACCGACTCCATGCATCCAGTGCATTCCTGCAACTGCAACCACGCCACGTTGGGTTTTTTCACGGCTCCCAGCGCGTCCGCGATGTCTTGAGCTTCCGCCGCATAGGCCTTGCCTGAGCCCATCGCGGGGGCACCGGTGGCAAATATGGCGGCCAAGCCCGCGCACATCTTCATAAAATCGCGGCGACTCACTCCGCGGCGTTCCAGATTGTCGCGGAGGGTCTCCCCCTGCCAGCTATCAACGAGATTCATCGTGGGGCCCTTCTCGGTTGTTATCACCAGCCGGGCCCTTTGCCCCTCACCCTAGGGTGAAGGAAAATGCACGAAGGAAGACCAGCTTGTGAGCTCATTGCTTCCTTCTAGCTTAGTTCTCCACCGCGCCAGCCACAGGCGATTGTGGGATGTCTAACCCAATTCTGGTGATAACCACTCCAGCCATTCGGAAAGCCCCTCGCCCGTGGTGGCGGACATCTCAATGACCTGGACCCCGGGATTGACCTTGTCCAGGTTTGCTTTGAACAGGTCGAGGTCGAAATTCAGGTACGGGAGCAGGTCGATTTTGTTGATCACCACGACTTCGACGGAGCGGAACATCACTGGGTACTTCGACGGCTTATCTTCACCCTCGGTGACGGAGGCGATCATTGCCTTGCGGTGCTCGCCGACCTGGAATTCGGCCGGACACACGAGGTTGCCCACGTTTTCGATGAGCACCAGATCCAACTGTGCGAGGTCGAGCCCCTGCAGAGCCTTCGCCACCATCGGGGCGTCGAGATGGCATTCACCACCGAAGCCTTGCCCGGTGTTGAGCAAGGAAATCTGCGCCCCATAGTTGTTCAGCCGGTCAGCATCCAAGGATGTCTCGATGTCGCCCTCGACTACCCCCACCCGCACCTTGCCTTGAGCGGCGGCGAGGGTGCGCTCCAACAAGGTCGTCTTGCCAGCTCCCGGGGAGCTCATGAGGTTGACGCACGTGACACCGTGGTCGTCGAAGGCACGCCGGTTGGCATCGGCGAGGCGGTCATTTTCAGAGAAGATGTCCTCGAGCACTTCGATGCGCTCGCGGCCGGTGGCGTAGCCCGAGTGATCGCCGTGCTCATGATGCTCATGTCCGTGATCGTGGCTGTGCACGGTGCCGTCTTCGTGGCGGTGGAAACGTCCCATAGTGGGCCTCCTGGATGAGTCAGTCGACGCTGAGTGACTCCACCTCGATGTCGACGACGGTGAATTCTTCCCCTCCGACGATAGCCGCGATTTCCCCGCACCGAGGGCAGTGCAAATCCAACTCGCCGTCCACCTCCGAACAGTGCCCGGCGGGGCAGGTAAGGCGGACGGGGAGAGAATCAATGCTGAGGGAAGCTTCTGCAAGCAGGGTTCCCCGGGTCACCATGGACCAGGCGTAGCGCAGAGTGTCCGGGACCACCTGGCGCAGCTGACCGATCTGGAGGTGCACGGAAAGCACCCGACGGTCTCCCGCCGCCCGCGAAACCACTCCCGCGAGCTGGGTACTCAACGCGACTTCATGCACACCCTTGAGGCTACCCTCGATGTCATGGAGCTCACCCGTCGCCGCTATCGCCTCTTCGGGGTGGTGCAGGGAGTGGGTTTTCGCCCCCACGTGGCGCAGGTTGCGCAGAAGTTCCCGGTCACCGGCTTCTGCGGCAATAACGACCGGGAAGTGTTCATCGAGGTCCAGGGCACGCTGTCCGACGTCGAGGCGTTCTACGCCGAGCTGCTGGAGACGTTGCCGGCGTTGGCCACTGTGGTGCGGGCGGACGTCGACAAGCAAGACCCGCGGGAGGAAGCTGGCTTTCGGATTGTGCCCTCTGAGCACGTGCCCGGCGCGCGCACCTTGCTCCCGCCGGATGTGGCGACCTGCGCGGATTGCCTGGCGGATATGTCCGACCCGGCTAATCGGCGCTACCGCTACCCCTTCACCACCTGCACCAATTGCGGGCCCCGGTTATCGATCATCCAGGGGCTGCCGTATGACCGCCCCTTGACCACGATGCGGGATTTTCCCATGTGCCCCGCCTGCCAGGCCGAGTACGAAGACCCACGTGACCGGCGTTTTCACGCCCAGCCGATCTCCTGCCCCGATTGCGGTCCTCGCTTGTGGACTTCCCCTGAGTCGGAGGACGTATTTCACGCTGTGCGGATGGCCCTCGATGCCGGGCAGATCATCGCCGTGCGCGGTATCGGCGGCTTTCATCTGCTGTGCGACGCCCAGTCCCCCTCAGCACTGCGCACCCTTCGGGAGCGGAAGAATCGGCCCGGAAAACCGTTGGCCATCATGGCCCCGACGCTCGAGTCGGCCCGCACCCTGGCGGTGTTCTCCCAGGAGGAGGAAGAACTATTGCTCTCCCCCGCCCGGCCAATCGTCATCGCGCCCTCCCGCGGCGTGTTGCCGGAGGAGGTGGCACCGGGCCTGAGTGACGTCGGGATCATGCTGCCGTACTCCCCGCTGCACCACCTCCTGGTTGATCGGCCAGTGGCCGCCACCTCGGGAAACGTCGCCGGGGAGCCGTTGTGCTTTAGCAACGACCAAGCGCTGGAGAAACTGGGCGGTATCGCCGATCTCTTCGTCCTGCACGACCGAGAGATTCACGTTCCCGTGGAGGACTCGGTGTTTATCGGCAGCACCCCGGCGCGCCGCTCCCGCGGATACGCCCCCGTACCCATCCCCTTGCCACCCGGCCCGAGTGTGCTCGCCGTCGGCGGCGAGCTGAAGAACACCTTCACGCTGGCCCATGAGGACTACGCGCACGTTTCCGCCCATATCGGCGACATGGGTTCGCTGGCCACCCAGGAGGCCTTCGAGCGGGCCGTCGAGCAACTGCTGAGCATGCGCCGCGGCGCGCCTGAACTGGTCGTCTGCGACCTGCATCCTGGCTATTCCACGAGCTCCTGGGCGGCACGTTTCGCCGAACGTCACGGCCTCGACCTGGTCGAGGTCCAGCACCATCACGCACACGCGCTCTCCTTGCTGGCCGAACACGGCATCTTCCAGGGCCCCGCCGTGGTGGCCACCCTGGACGGCACCGGCTTCGGTCTGGACGGCACCATCTGGGGTGGCGAGCTCCTCACCCTCTCCCCCACGCTCGACCAGGCGGCCCGCACCTGGCACCTACCCGACTTCCCACTGGTCGGCGGCGACCGCGCCGTCACGCATCCGTGGCGCAGCGCCCTGGGAGTGGCGGCGGCTTATGGCCTGGACTGGTCCCCACCGGGAGCACCTGCGGCCGAGGTGGAGCTGGTGCGCTCCCAGCTGTCCAGCGGCATCGGCACCGTGTCCACCAGCTCTACTGGTCGGCTTTTCGACGCCGCCGCGGCCTTCCTCGGCGTCGTCCCAGGCGCGATCACCTTCGAGGCCCAGGCGGCGATGTCGCTGGAAGGCCTGGCGTCGACTGGCGCTTATCCGGACCGCATCCCGGACAGCATCCCCGCCCTCATGGCTGCGCTTCTCGACGCCTCGCTCACCCCAGCCGACCGCGCCCGCCTCTTCCATGCGGGTCTCGCCCGCCTCGTCGGCGGCGAGCTGCTCCGCGCCGCCGACGACGCCGGCACCGAGGTCATCGGTCTCACCGGGGGCTGCGCCCTCAACCGGATCCTCGTCGCGGATCTGCAGGCCGTCATCGAAGGCACCGGTCACCGGCTCCTCCTGCACGAGAAGGTGCCTGCCAACGACGGCGGGCTGAGCCTCGGGCAGGCCCTCGCCGGGCGCCTAGCGGTGGGGCTAACAGATTCGCGGCAGTGGGTCGCCGACGAGCTTGTCCACCATCCGAGTGCCGCCGAAGGCGGTGAGGAGCACGACGGAGGCTTCCGGTTCCGCCGCGACCCGTCCCACCAGGCACGCCTCCGGGGCGCCCGCTGCCTGCAATGCGGCTAAGGCGGCTTCCGCTTCCTCAGCGGCGACCACGGCGGCGAAAGTGCCCTCGTTGGCCACGTAGAGCGGATCGATGCCCAGGATGTCGCAGGCCGCGCGGGTCATCGAGCGCACGGGCAGGGCGGTATCCTCGAGCAACACGGCAAGGCCCGTCTGCTCGGCCAGCTCATTCATTACGGTGGCTAGGCCACCGCGCGTGGCGTCACGCATCCACTTCGTCCCCTGGGCCGCGTCCAGCAGCGCGGCGGTGAGGGAAGCGACTTCGCGGGTGTCGGACTCGATGGGGGCGTCGATGGCAAGGTCGCCGCGGGCCATCATGACGGACATGCCGTGATCGGCGATGGGACCGGAGAGGAGAATCCGATCACCCGGCTCAACCCGGTGGAATCCCAAGTCACGGGAGTCGGGGATCTCGCCTACCCCGGCGGTGGTGATGTAGATCCGATCGCAGGCGCCGCGCGGGACAACCTTGGTGTCACCGGCGGCGATGACTACTCCCGCCTTCTCGGCGGCAGCTGCCATCGCGGCGACCACCCGGCGCAGCACGGAGATCTCTAGCCCCTCTTCGAGGATGAACGCCGCGGAGAGGTACTTCGGCACCGCACCGGCCACCGCCAGATCATTAACCGTGCCGTTAACCGCCAGCTCCCCGATGGAGCCGCCCGGGAACTCAATGGGATTGACCACATAGGAGTCGGTGGAAAAGGCCAGGCGAGCTGGGCCCACGAGATCGAAGACTGCGGAGTCCCCGGCTTGGCCCAACAGGTCATTGCCAAAAGCTTCATAGAAAACCTGCTCCACCAGTGCCGCCGACGCTTTCCCCCCGGCCCCGTGGGAGAGGGTGACGTGATCGTCCTTCAGCCGCCCCGGGCGGCGCCGGACCCGGGAAATGGTGGCGTTGACTTTGTCCACGTCCTCGTTGAGTCGGTTCTTGGGATCCATGAAGATCATGCTAGTCCGGCGAGTAGCATCGGATTAAGACCTTTTCCCGTCACCCGACCGAGGAGCTGTCAATATGTGCCTAGGAGTACCCGCGCAGGTGGTGGACATCAAGGATTCCACCCGCGCCACCGTCAGCATCGACGGGGTGACCCGGGTAATTTCCACCGACCTACTGGTCGCCGAGGGCCTCGAGATCGGTGAGTGGGTGCTCGTCCACGTCGGATTCGCCTTGAGCAAGATCGATGAGGAAGAGGCGCGCACCACCCTGCAGCAGATCAAGCAGCTGGGAGCCAATACCTTCGAGGACGAAGTTGATTCGTTCACCACGACGAGGATCGAGTAGCCCCATGAAATTCGTTGATGAATTCCGGGACCCAGCCGACGCCCGCGCCCTCATCATGCGCATCACCGACAAAGCCGCCCGCCTCGACCGCCCGGTGAAGATCATGGAGATCTGTGGCGGCCACACCCACAGCATTTATCGCTACGGCTTGGAGAACCTCCTGCCCAGTTCGATCGATCTCGTGCATGGCCCCGGCTGTCCCGTCTGCGTCATCCCCATGGGCCGCGTCGACGACGCACTGTGGCTCGCCGAACAGCCCGAGGTCATCCTCACCACCTTCGGTGACATGATGCGCGTGCCGGGTTCCGATGGCTCGCTCCTGCAGGCTAGAGCCCGCAGCGCTGACATCCGCTTCGTGTACTCCCCGCTCGACGCCTTGAAACTCGCCGAGGACAACCCCGACAAGCAGGTGGTGTTCTTCGCCGTCGGCTTTGAAACGACCGCCCCGTCCACCGCCATCACCCTGCGCAACGCGCGGGACCGTGGCGCAGACAATTTCTCTGTCTTTTCCAACCATGTCACCATCGAGCCCCCGCTGCGCGCCATCGCCAATGGCGGCAAGACCGCGGTCGATGGATTCATCGGCCCCGGCCACGTGGCCACCATCGTGGGCACCCAGGCCTTCGAGTTTCTCCCCGCCGAGCATCACTTGCCCGTCGCCGTCGCCGGCTTCGAGCCGCTGGACATTCTCCAGGCCGTGGAGATGCTCATCGACCAATTCCTGGCCGGTGAAGCCAGGGTGGAAAACCAATACGCCCGCGTGGTGCGCCCCGGCGGCAACCCCGCCGCCCGGGAACTCCTCAGCGAGGTGTTCACGCTCCGCGACACCTTCGAGTGGCGCGGCCTCGGCTGGCTGCCGGACTCCGGCCTGGGCGTCTCTGCGGACTACGCCGCCTGGGATGCCGAGATGCTTTTCGACGTCCCCGGCTCCCGCGTCGACGACCCCGCCGCCTGCGAGTGCGGGTCCGTCCTCACCGGACAGATCAAGCCCTGGCAGTGCAAGGTCTTCGGCACCGCCTGCACCCCCGACACACCGATTGGCACGTGCATGGTCTCCCCCGAGGGTGCCTGCGCCGCATATTACAACTTCGGCCGACTCGACCGCGCGATGACGGCATCCTTAACCTGAGGCTGTCAGCCGAATGGAGGACCCGTGATTGTTACAGGCCAACCGATCAGGATATCCGCTAAATCCTAGAGGTAGCGTTCTGCGTCCCTACGGGCCGTATCCGACTGCAGGACGGACTCAATCTTCTGTGTCGGGGTGGCTGCCAACTGCAGCGACTCGTGCGTAGCAAGCAACTGCCGGTAGATTTCGGCGGCCTGATCGTCATGCCCGTAAAGTTCAGTGCCGATTCCCTTGGTCACAACCAGGGTGTCGAACCTCGCTATGGTCTCCGCCAGTTCCAATGAGGCGTCACGTCTCAGGGCTTCGAGTTCGGAGTCAACTGCTTCATGAGTGCGGACCTGGCGACGTGCGTCATTGGCTTGGGAGAAGATCATACAACCGAAAATCAGTCCCGCGATCGGAACGGCGATAGACAGAAGCCACAGCGCAACACCAACAACCCACAGCACGGCCATGACCACTAAGGCGAAAAGAACAAGCGTGCCGAACCCAGCATTGTTCTTTTTCATGAGTTCAGCCATGCCCACATCGAGTCGGCTATAAGGTAAATACCATAACCAAGCGCACATCCAGCCCCGATGATGAGCACACCGAATAGAGCGAGAATCCACGGGCTGGATGGGGCAGGACGTTGCTCCAGATCAGCCGCTAGCTGGAAGAGGCGTGCACGGACTGCGATGTATTCCGGTTCCGTGGCAGCAGAGCGGCGCTGTAGGCGAATCCACTCAACATCCTCGGCCGTGACATCCCTGTTGGCGGTTACGTTTTCAAGTTTCACAGCCTGATCGTATCCCCGACCCCAGACATGACCGTCTTGGGTATTCGAACTAGGGCAACGAGCGATTGTCCGCCTCCACATGAGAAGAAATCCTCGCCGTCTATCCCTCCCGGGCAGGAGCCTCCCCACCACCTAGAACTTGACCGATCCCTGCTTTTCAGACCTGGCCATGACGTCCAGCCCGGAATTGTGCTGGCCAGAGACTTCGAACCTGTTCCACTCGCCGGACAAGTCGTCAACACTTCACTGGTACGTGCTTTGGTGCACATGGAAGCAAAACGTCACAGTCAACGCCCTCGAATCGCTCGAAGTTGGTCACAATCCATCTGCGCCGAGTTTGGTGCCGAGAGGGTGCTGTTGCTCTTTGGAGCCCCCAACCGGGATGCTTCATGAACAACCTTTCGAAATGATCCAAGCATTCGGACCTCATCCGTCGGCCCTTGGCAGTAGCGTCCATTCTATGAAAACCGATGCAATTACCATCGATGAACTATCCGACGGTCGCGTTATTTGCGAGCTACGCTCCCCGAAAGGCCGCTACATCTCCATCGATATGCGACCAAACCAGGCAGAGCCGATAATTGAAGGTGATGCGATCCTCACTGGCAACCCGGCGATGAAATCCAGCTTTCTGCTCGCCCTCGGCGCCTACCTCGACAGTCACGACGAATCCTTGAATGAGGACGAGCAAAAGGCACAGGCCAAGGGAGCCGAGGCATTGTTCAAGGAATGCTCCCAACTCGCCAAACTGTCCGATAGGCTCACAAGTGATTCCAGGCAGGCTTGGTGCTCATCCTGCTTGTACTTCACCGTGCACCAGAAGGTCGAAAGACGCGGCCCAGGCACGACCATCTACCTGTGTGGCGGTTGTGGATCAGCCACCATCACCTGCACAGTACCTGGGTGCCACGCGCTCGCGGTCTACAAACGCAAGGTCCGCAATGTGGTCCCCTACTGCTCCGAACACCGGCACGAGCTCCCATCGTTCGAAAACGCGGCAGCACCTCTCGCGGATCTAGCGGATTTCCGCGAAGCGATGAACTACACGCGAAAGAACATGGCGCGCAATACTCTCTATGCAACGGCTGGGATCGGAGCCGCCGGTGTAGCGACCATAGCGGCGGCCGGGGCCGCACCTGCAATCGGTGGCTTCATCGGAGTGAAGTTTCTGGGTTTGACTGGTGCGGCAGCTACAAATGCAGGTCTAGCGACGCTCGGCGGCGGCGCGCTCGCAGCGGGCGGATTCGGTATGGCAGGTGGAACCGCCGTGATCACCATGACAGGTACAGTCATCGGCGGCGCCTGGGGAACCCTTTATCTCAGGGGATACCTCGATACCGATAAGTCATTTAAAATCAAAAAGATCCATCAAGGCACAGGCCCTGCCGTCGTCATCGCCCGCGGCTTCTTCACTGAAAACGACACCAGTTGGTTGAACGAGGAGCGATTCGCCAAGTTAAGCTACGATAACCCCACAATTTACCTTCTTAGCTGGGGCGCCAAGGAACTGAGCGATCTCGGAGTTTTTCTGAGCAACGGTGCGGCAAAGGGCCTCGCGATTGCCGGGGCGAAAAAGGTCGTAAAGCGGGCAAGCAAGAAGGCCGCGAGAAACCTAGGACCGGCCGGCGGCTTGTTGGGTGCCCTGGACGTCGTCAACAA
The DNA here is from genome assembly GCF_030408455.1 of Corynebacterium atrinae. Taxonomy (NCBI): domain Bacteria; kingdom Bacillati; phylum Actinomycetota; class Actinomycetes; order Mycobacteriales; family Corynebacteriaceae; genus Corynebacterium; species Corynebacterium atrinae. Next base: position 548,811 of record NZ_CP046977.1, on the reverse strand, counting down.
CCCTTGGCACCTCGCAGTTAACAAGGCGGAGCGAGCCGGGCAGGCGCTGGCGGAGCTCATCATCAAGACCGATCGAAAGGACTGGGTGCTCATCGGCCACAGCCTCGGTGGTCGTGTGATGATCAAGACGGCAACCGCGCTGTCAACGAAGTCAGATGTGCCCCGGATCTTAGATGTCCATTTGCTTGGTTCTGCTGTCAGCCAGCGAGCGTCAAAGGAATGGGCCGGTCTGGGCAGATCTGTATCGGGAACAATTCACAACTACCATTCGAAGAACGACTCGATTCTCGCGTGGCTGTACCGCACTGCTCAAGGCAACAAAGTCTCCGTGGGGCACTCAGGATTTCAAACAAACATTGCGTCCATCATCGACCATGATGTCAGTGATCTGGTGAATAGCCATGGAGCCTACTACTCGCAGATTAGCCAGGCACTGCGTGCAAGCTCAGACGATCGCCGCTAAAACCTAGCTTCCAAGCAGCTTTCGTCGCAGGTTTTCGTCCTTGCGCTCGACTTCTTGAGCCATGGCCGCCTGGTAGGCGGCCATCTTCTCCACCAGGGCCGGGTCGCCTGCGCCGAGGATGCGCACGGCCAGCAGACCAGCGTTTTTCGCCCCGCCAATGGAGACGGTGGCGACGGGCACGCCCGCTGGCATCTGGACGATGGACAACAGCGAATCCATGCCGTCGAGATCCTGCAGCGCACGGGGTACACCGATGACGGGCAGCGGCGTGGCTGCGGCGACCATCCCCGGCAGGTGGGCGGCGCCACCGGCGCAGGCGATGATGGCCTTGAGGCCACGCTCGTGTGCCGCCTTGGCGTAGGCGAGCATCTTCTCCGGGGTGCGGTGAGCTGAGACGACACCCACTTCAAAGGGCACGCCGAACTCGGCGAGGGCCTCGGCGGCGGGGGCGACGGTGGGCCAGTCCGAGTCCGAGCCCATGATGATGCCAACTTGGGGATTCATGGGTGTCATTGTGCCAGAGGCGAACCTAGGCAGAGCTGCTAAGCAGCGATGAAACCGTCGGCCCAGCGGCCATGGACGAGGAAGTCGGCCGCGAGGTTCGCTTCCCGGCGGACGAGTTCAACGTTCTCGCCGGAGACGTTAACGTGGCCAATCTTCCGCCCGGCGCGCCAGGTCTTGCCGTAGAGGTGGATCTTGACGTGGGGGAAGCGCTGCCAAACCTGCGCCATGCGCTGAGCCATGGGCATCTCCGGGTCGGCCTCACCACCGAGGACGTTAGCCATGACAGTGACGGGGGCGGTGGGCTCGGTGGAGCCGAGTGGGTAATCCAGGACGGCCCGCAGGTGTTGCTCGAATTGGCTGGTCACGCAGCCGTCTTGGGTCCAGTGGCCGGTGTTGTGCGGGCGCATGGCCAGCTCGTTGACGGCGATGTCTGGTTGGCCGTTGGCGTCGGCGAATTCGAAGAGCTCGACGGCAAGGACGCCGGTCACCCCGAGTTCTTCGGCGACGTGCACGGCCAGGTCGCGGGCTCGCTGACCCAGCTCCGGGGACAAGCCCGGCGCGGGTGAGACCGCCTCGGTGCAGATTCCGTTGGTCTGGACTGACTCCACGACGGGCCAGGCCTCGACGCGCCCGGATGGGGTGCGTGCCACCATGGCCGAAAGCTCGCGCACCAAGGCGACCTTCTTTTCTGCCATGAGTGGGGTGTCTGCCGCGAGTAGTTCGGCAACGAGAGTGCGCAGCTGCGCGCGGTCGGCGGGGAACCAGACGCCGTGGCCGTCGTAGCCGCCGCGGCGAGCTTTGAGGCAGACGGCGCCGTCGACGGCGTCGAAAAACGCTTCCGCATCCTCGACTGATTCGATCGCCGCGAAGGGCGGGACGGGGGCGCCGATCTCGCGGAGGCGTTTGCGCATGACCAGCTTGTCCTGGGCGTTGACCAAGGCGTCGGGGCCGGGTTGGACGTTGATGCCCTCGGCGATGAGTGCGCGCAGGTGCTCGGTGGGCACGTGCTCGTGGTCGAAGGTGACGGCGTCGGCGCCCACGACCGCCCGGCGGAGATCAGCAAGGTCGGTGTAATCGCCGTAGACCACATCCGCGGCCACTTGGGCTGCCGATGCGTCGGGGGAGGCTGCGAGGAGCCGGATGGATTGACCGAGTTCGATGGCTTCGGTCTGCATCATCCGGGCGAGCTGGCCATCGCCGATTACGGTGACGGTGGGCATGCCCGGGACGTGGGCGTGGGGGTTTCCTGCAGCGTCAATCACGGGCTTTACTATAGCCGTCTACCAGTAGCGCACCGGCACGGGCGGCAGGGAGGACTCGATGAGGGACGCGACCTTCTTGGTGCGCGGGACATCGGGGAAATACAGGGGGCGGTCGAAGCCGAGGATCGCCAAGGTGATGCCGTTGCGGCGGCGTTGGACGCCGCGGACGTCGTGAAGCGGGATGGAGTCGACCCGGGAGCGGAAGGTGCCGTCGCGGACGATGATGCGGCGGTCGGTGACCAGGAAGCGGCGGCGGCGCGCGCGTAGCAGCGGCACCACGAAGCGCCACAGCACCAGCAGTGCCCAGATCCCCACGAGTCCGTTGCGGATATCTACACCGAAGGCCTGGCCAGGTTGATCGAGCCATCCGATGCCCATCCAACACACCCCGGTGATGAGGATGAGTTCGAGAGTGGGGAAGGTGAGCGTGCGCAGCGGCGCCGTGAGGTCGGCGCGCACTACCTCTCCTTGTCCCGGTCGGATGGATCCCATGGGGCGAGAGTCTAGTAGCTGGTGTCGGTGCGGCGAAGGTGAGTGACGTCACCGGCGGAGATAAAGTGGCGGGCTCCTTGTTCGTCTTCGAGCTCCAACCGTCCGTCATTGGACACGCCGGTGACGGTGCCCAGGAGTTGTCCGGTGGCGGCCTCGACGCGGACTGGCTTGCCGATGGTCGCGCAGACCGCGCGGTAGTCCGCCATGAGGCCACGCCCGCCGGTGGCCCACTGTCCCAGCCTGCGATGCAGGGCGGTCAGGACGGTGACGCCGGCCTCCTCGACGGGAATGTCGATGCCTTCCAGTGCCAGCGAGGTGGCGTGCGGCACGGGGAGTTGCTCGCGGGTGAGCGAGACGTTAAGTCCCAGGCCGACGACGATGCGGGGATCTTCCGGCAGCCCGGCGGCCTCGGCGAGGATGCCGCAGATCTTCTTCTCGTTCAGCAGCACGTCGTTGGGCCATTTGAGCTGTACGTCTGCCCCCGTTCCTGCGACCTCTCTCACGGCGTCCAGCACCGCGAGGCCCGCCGCCAGGGGGATGGTGCCCAGCTGGTCCATCTCTTCGACCGTGGGGCGCAGGAGTACTGACAGGATGACCTGAGTGCCGGCGGGTGAGACCCACGGGCGCCCCATCCGGCCGCGACCTGCGGTTTGCTGCCCGGCCAGGCGCACGGTCCAGGCCGGGGCTAGGGAATCCGCGAGGAGGTCGGCGTTGGTGGAGCCCGTCTCGGGGACCCAGTCGACGCGGGCGTAGGACGGCAGGTGGTCGCGGTAGTAGCTCTCAGGGGTGGTCACGGGAAGCGAGTGTACAGGTCCGGGAAGGCCCATCTAGTCACATGAGCCACTTCCGACACGCCGATATTTTGCCCGCAAAAGCGCCGCCACCTGCACAAACATGAAGTGTGATACTCATCACGTAGGTTTCGTTGTGGAAACTACGCATCAATGGGTCTACTATTCCCAAACATGACCATTTCCTCACCTTTGACGGACCTGTCCGATCTGACCGACGTCACCACCACCGCCGGCAAGATCGCCGACCTGAAGCGTCGCCGCGCGGAAGCCACCTACCCCATGGGCGAGAAGGCCGTGGAGCGGGTGCACGCCCAGAACCGGCTGACGGCACGTGAGCGCCTGGATTACCTCCTCGACGAGGGCTCCTTCGTCGAGACCGACATGCTGGCCAAGCACCGCACCACCGACTTCGGTATGGGCAAGAAGCACCCCACCACCGACGGCATCGTCACCGGCTGGGGCACCATCGACGGCCGCGAGGTCTGCATCTTCTCCCAGGACGGCACCGTCTTCGGTGGCGCCCTCGGCGAGGTGTACGGCGAGAAAATGATCAAGATCATGGACTTGGCCGTCACCACCGGCCGCCCGCTCATCGGCCTCTACGAGGGTGCTGGCGCGCGCATCCAGGACGGCGCGGTCTCCCTCGACCAGATCGCCCGGACCTTCTACCAGAACATCCACGCCTCGGGTGTGGTCCCGCAGATCTCAGTGATCATGGGCGCCTCCGCTGGCGGCAATGCGTACTCCCCCGCCCTCACCGACTTCGTCGTCATGGTGGACAAGACCTCCAAGATGTTCGTCACCGGCCCAGACGTGATCAAGACCGTCACCGGCGAGGAAATCACCCAGGAAGAGCTCGGCGGCGCCACGACGCACATGGCCACCGCCGGTAACTCCCACTTCACGGCCCAGACCGATGAAGAGGCCCTCGACTGGGTCCACGACCTGCTGGGCTTCCTGCCTTCCAACAACCGCACGGTCGCCCCCTACGAGCCCTTCACCGCTGACCAGGGCGCGGTTGGCGACAACATCACCGCCGATGACCTCAAGCTCGACGGCATCATCCCGGATTCGCCGACCCAGCCTTACGATGTCCGCGAGGTCATCGAGTGCCTCACCGACGACGGCGAGTACCTGGAGATCCAGGCTCAGCGCGCCGAGAACGTCGTCATCGCCTTCGGCCGCATCGAGGGCCAGTCGGTCGGCTTCGTCGCGAACCAGCCCTCCGTCTACGCCGGCTGCCTCGACATCGACTCCTCCGAGAAGGCCGCCCGCTTCATCCGCACCTGCGACGCCTTCAACATCCCCATCGTCATGCTTGTCGACGTCCCGGGCTTCCTGCCCGGCGCCGGCCAGGAGTACGGCGGCATCCTCCGCCGCGGTGCGAAGCTGCTCTACGCCTACGGCGAGGCCACTGTCCCGAAGATCACCGTCACCACCCGCAAGGCCTACGGCGGAGCGTACTGCGTCATGGGCTCCAAGGGCCTCGGCGCTGACGTCAACCTGGCGTGGCCGACCGCGCAGATCGCCGTCATGGGCGCTGCCGGTGCCGTGGGCTTCATCTACCGCAAGGAGCTCAAGGAGGCCTCCGAGAAGGGCCTCGATGTCGTCGAGCTGGCCAAGTCCTTCGAGCGCGAGTACGAGGACCACATGCTCAACCCGTACAAGGCAGCGGAGCGCGGCCTCATCGACGCGGTCATCCTCCCCAGCGAGACTCGCGGCATGATCGCCCGCAATCTCCGCCTCTACCAGGACAAGAACGTGTCCCGCCCGGCCCGCAAGCACGGGAACATCCCGCTCTAAGAATTCGGCCGAGAAGTTACCCCGCGCACCTCTTCATTGGGGTCCGCGGGGCCTTCTTTTCGCGGTACCTGCGCAACAACCTAGACTAGAGGACCATGACGACCACCTCCCCTGATCTCACCACCACCGCCGGAAGGCTCGCCGATTTGCGGGCCCGCCTGGCGGAGGCCGAGGCCCCGGTGGGAACCGACGCTGTCGAGGCCACCCACGCCGCGGGCAACCAGACCGCCCGCGAGCGCCTCATCAGCCTGCTCGACGACGATTCTTTCGTGGAAACCGATGCCCTGGCCCGGCACCGTTCCGCCGAGTTCGGCCTAGACGGCGAGCGCCCCCTCACCGACGGCGTAGTCACCGGCTACGGCACCATCCAAGGCCGCAAGGTCTGCGTGTTCTCCCAGGATGCGACGGTATTCGAGGGAACTCTCGGCGAGGTGTATGGCGAGAAGATCATCAAGATCTATGACCTCGCCATCAAGACCGGTGTGCCCATCATCGGCATTCATGAGGGCGTCGGCGCACGCATCGCCGAAGGCATCGTCACCCTGTCGATGTACTCGAAGATCATCGCCCGTTCCACCACCGCCTCGGGATTGATCCCCCAGATCGCCATCGTCACCGGCCACACGGAAGGCGTCCACGCGCTGGCACCCGTGTTCGCGGACATCCTCGTTATGGTCGATGGCCAGGCCAGCCTGCATCTGGTGGCCGCAGACGTCGTGGAAAAGGTCACCGGCACGGCCGCCACCGCCGATTCCCTGGGCAGTGCGCAGGTTCACGCGGCCACCTCCGGCACGGCACACGCCACCGCAGACAGCGATGCCGCCGCCATCGAATTGGTCCAGGAGATCGTGGGTTTCCTGCCCGCCAACAACCGGGCGGAAGCCCCCCGCGCCGAAGCACCAGAGGCACAAGAAGGCTCGGAGGGCTCCGAGGCGGACATCGACCTCGACACCATCGTCCCCGACTCCAACGCGCAGACCTACGACGTCAGCGATGTCATCCGTCGCGTGGTGGACAACGGCACCTTCTTCGAGCTGCAGCCGCAGTACGCCACCAATATCGTCACCGGATTCGCCCGCGTCGAGGGCCGCACCGTGGGCATCGTGGCCAACCAGCCCTCCGAGCTGGCCGGGTGCCTCGATTCCACCTCTGCGGAGAAGGCAGCGCGTTTCATCCGCACGTGCGACTCCTTCAACATTCCGCTCATCGAGTTCGTCGATTCCCCCGGTTTCGTCCCCTCCGAGGGGGAGGAACACGGCGGAGTCCTGCGTCGCGGTGCCAAGCTGGCGTATGCCTACGCTGAGGCCAGCGTCGGCAAGATCACGGTGATCACCCGCCGCGCCATCGGCGCCTCTTATGTGCTCATGGGGTCGAAGGACCTCGGCGCGGACCTCGTCTTCGCGTGGCCCACGGCGCAGATTGCGGTGGCGGAGGCTGCCGCGGCCGTCGATAAGCTCTCGGTGGACGAGGCGGACTACGCCGAGAAGTACCTCACCCCCTACCTGGCTGCGGAACGCAGCTTGGTGGACGCGGTGATTGAGCCGTCGACCACCCGGGCTCGCCTCGTCGATGGCCTGCGCCTGTTGGATCGCAAGGTCCTCATGACCCCGCCGAAAAAGCATGGCAACATCCCCCTCTAAGGAGCAGAACGTGACCACAACCATGGAAAAGCCACTGTTTCGGGTCCTCAAAGGAAACCCGGATGCCACCGAGCTAGCCGCGCTCACCGCCGTCATCGCGGGTCTGGCCAAGCGCCGCCCCGCTGAGGATTCCGGCGAGCGTAACCTGTGGGGCCGCCCCGAGGATCGTCTCCAGCGCACGACCTTGTACAACCCGAACGCGTTCCGCAACGTCACGTTCTACTGATGCAGCTGGTCCTCGCGTCAGCCTCGCCCTCGCGGAAGTTCATCCTTCACTCCGCGGGGGTTGAACCGATTGTTCATCCGGCCCACGTCGATGAGGAAGCACTGTTCACCCAGCTTATCGACGCCCCCGCCTCCCGCACCGTCGCCGCCCTCGCCGAGGCGAAGGCACTCGCCGTCGCCGGCGAGTATCCGGCCGATACGGTGGTCATCGGCTGTGATTCCATGCTCCTGCTGGACGGGGAACTCCAGGGCAAGCCCCACACGGTGGAGCGCACCATCGAGCGATGGCAGGCCCAAGCAGGCCGCAGCGCAGAGCTACTCACCGGGCATTGCGTGGTCTACGGCGGGCACACAGTCGTAGAAACCGCCTCCACGACGGTGCACTTCGCCGACGCCTCCCCCAAAGACATTGACGCCTACGCCGCCACGGGCGAGCCCCTAGAGTGCGCCGGCGCGTTTACCCTCGAGGCCCTCGGCGGCTGGTTCATCGACCGCATCGAGGGCGACCCCTCTTCCGTGGTCGGGCTATCGCTGCCCCTCGTGCGACGGGCCCTGTACCACTTCGGCTTCTCGGTATCGGACTTCTGGAACCGCTAGAAGAATTCCTTGATCTCGTCCCACAGCAATGGCGCGAGACTCTCCCCGTAGGCCACGGAGAAATGGTTGCCGTCACGGTAGACGTAGACGTTGCCAATTACTCCCGGGCAGGTATCCCCCGGGCAGAACCAGTCTGCGGTGTCCACGGCCTTCATGTTCGGCAAGCGCTTGAGATAGCGCGCCGCCGGATCGACGGAAGCGTAAGCCTCGGAGCGGGGCTGGCCGCAACCGTCCACGTCGCCCGTTTCGGCGACACACCGCGACACCATGAACCCGGACCCATCCGGCTCCAGGAACCACGGATTATCCCGCAACCCCACGAAGGGGATCCCCCGGTCTGCGAGGAAGTTCCACAGCGTAGGGTAGCTCAGCGGCACCTCATCGACGGTGCGTCCCTTCTCGATCAACGGGCGCGTCGAGGTCGAGATGACCAGATCGGGGCGATCCTCGTCGATCTTGCGCAACACCGACTTGTTAAAGGTCTGGCAGTCTTCGCTAAACACCCCATCCAGCTCCGTCTCAAACGTCGGGCAGGACTGTCTGGTCAGGGGGATCACCCGGAAGCGGTACTGCCAGCCCAACATGTCCAGCGCCGTCGTCCACTGCTCAGCGTGGGAACCCCCAACGACGTAGACGTCGAATCGGGCATCAGGATCGCCCAACACGCAATCCTCTTCGCCACGCTCTTCCACCGGAAGCAGGGCGGGATCACTGCCAAACACCGACATGCAGCCCATCGTCCACGCTGGTGGGTAGTACTCATGCACCACGGGAAGCTCCGGTTGAAATTCCTCCACTGCCGGTACCCGCTGCCCGGCTGTCGCCATTGCCCCCGGATACTCCCGCGGGTCCAACCTCATCTGCCCGATGTCCGCAATGCGCTCGGCCCAGGCTTGTGGGACTGTTAGCAACATGGACGTCAGGGCCACGATGAGCACGGCGCCGATGGAACGCCCTCGGGCGCTGGACTCCGTCTGCAGCTCCTCCACGGCACCGGCCACTCTTTTTTCGCCCTGGACGGGACGTCTACCGTGCTGGCGCAGCGGGACCTCCACGAAGCGGTGGGTGAAATCGGCAAGGATCACCGACACGGCCACGACCCCGATGCCAATCCAAATGTTTGCGTCTTCCCCGGCATAGGCCAGCGCGAGGATGAGCAACGGCCAATGCCACAGGTACAGCGCGTAGGCAATGTCGCCGAGCCAGCGCATCCACCGGTGCGCCAACGCCGCCGACAAACGACCATAGCCCCCGCCGGCGATGACGAGCGCGGCCCCGCCGATCGGGAACAGCGCAGCGGGTCCGGGGAAGTTCGAGGCACCGTCGAAGAGGAAACCCGTGGTGAGGACCATCGCCAAACCCACCCACGTTGCCGCCACGCGCACCCGATCCGGCAACGTGAGGTGCGAGCCGTAGAGTGCCAGCAGCGCCCCCAGCGTGAGCTGCCACAACCGCGACCACGTGGAGTAGTAGTTCAGTTGCTGATCAACGCCGTGCAGCTTCCAGGCGTAGAGGAAAGACGCGACCGTGACCACGACGAGGAGAGGGCCGACCAATTTCGAGATATCCGACCCAGTCCGGCGCACCCAGATCACCGCCATCGCCAGGCCGATCGCCATGAGATAGAACTGCCCCTGCACCGCCATCGACCACAAATGCTGCAGGGGGCTGACAAAGAGCGAAGCCGAGTCATAGGCCGCATCCTGGGTCGCCAGCTCCCAGTTTTGGTAGTAGCCCAGGCTGGCCCACAGCTGCCGACCCAAGGTGTTTGTCCGCAGCTCAGGGGCCACGGCGACGAGCAAAGCCACCGTCGCAGCCAGCACCACCACGAGCGTAGGCACCAGTCGGCGAATCATCCGCCAGATCGGCCACCACGGATTCGCACTCGCCTCCGGGCGACGCGCGTAGCGCAACTGCGAACCCAAAAAGAAATAACCCGACAGCAGCAGGAAGACATCCACGCCGCCCGATACCCGGCCGACGAAGACGTGGAAGAAGACCACGAATGCAATGGCGATGCCACGCAGGCCGTCGAGATCATAGCGGTAGGAAACGCTCCGGGGACGGATCTGCTCCGCCGGGGCTGCCGCCACGCCTGACACCATATGTCCTCATCTTCACTGCCGAAATCTCCCGTAACAGAAACAGACTACCCACCCGCCTGCCTTCTCCAGACATCTCCGCATATGGTGGGTGGGCATGGAACTCAACGACATGCTCGCACCGCCCCCAGTGACACTGCCTGCCGACCCAGCGGCCGACCTAGATCCGGCTTCCTCGGACGCCGCCTTCGCCCACCCCGACAGCCCCCTCATCTGGGCAACCCGCGCTGAACGCGCCCTCGCTGACGCCTCCAGCGATGAGGACAAGCTCGTGGCCTACGCCTACGCCCGCACCGGCTACCACCGCTCCCTGGACCGCTTGCGCGCCAACAAGTGGAAGGGCTGGGGCCCGGTGCCGTGGGATCACGAGCCGAACCAACCGGTCCTGCGTGCCATTGCCGCCCTTGCACAAGCGGCCGCACTCATCGGGGAAACCGACGAGTACGACCGCTGCCGTCAAATGCTTTCCGACGCCGACCCCGGCGCCGTCGAGCGTCTCCTGCCTTAAGCTCCCTTAAGCCTTAGCCTCCACGCGGCCGATCGCTTCCTTGGCCACGAGCTCCTGAATGCCCATGTCCAGCTCGGAGGTGAAGCCGACGCAGGAGCAGTTGATCTCGCCGAGCACGTAGGTATCGGAGCCGTCTTCACCATCGGCAAGCATGAAGTCGGCGGTCCAGATCAGCGGGATGTTGTCGCCGCCGAGCTTCTCCGCGATGACGGGGCGGGCGTCGGCGAACTGGTCAACGAGTTCCTGCCAGGCCTCGGGCTTGTCGTAGGTGTACTTAGCGCCGGAGAACAGGGTGGCGGAGAAGTTGTCGCCACCGGCGGCCGGCTTCTTGTGCACGACGAAGACGGGGTGCGGGCCGACGAGGAGGATGCGGATTTCACCTTCGACGATGCGCGGCATGAAGCGCATATCCACGAGCATGCCGTTGTCGCCGATGATGTACTGGTCGCAGAAGTCCATGAACTCGCCGAGCTCACGGATCTCGGTGTGATTGTCCACGGCTTCGGTGGCCTTGAGCTTGGTGTCCAGCGGCAGGGCGGTGCCCGGTTCGACGGAGGCGGCGAGGTCTTTGTCTTCGAGCTGGACGCGCCAGATTCCGGAGCCGGTGGAGCCGCGGTTCTGCTTGAGTACGCGCTCGCCGTAGGACAGCGACGTGGGGAAGGTGTTGTGGAAGCTTTCGACGTCGTAGTAGGCGGCAGTGTCGGCCGGAACGAGATCGGTGTCGTTGAGCTTGACCAGGGCGTCCTTGGCGCCGTAGGCCATCATCTCGGCCGGGGTGGACATACCCACGAGGCCCGCGTCAGACAGACGGGTCAGCAGGTCGAAGTAGCCCTTCTCGCCGCCGGGAATGTTGCCGGGATTAACGCGGGAGATGTAGCCACCAAAGTTCTCGGAAACATAGGTGAACAGGTCCTCGGTCCATTCAGGGCGGAAGAAGACAACCTCGGCGTGCCAGCCGGCCTCCTTGATGGCATTGACGATCGGCATGGTGTCCTTGCGGTGACCGTCGATGTACTTGTCAGATCCGCCCTCGACCTCGAAGACGACGATAGCCTTGTTCACTGAAGTATTCCCTTTCGCGAGAAAACGATGTATTGGACCGCGTTAAAAACAGCGGTTCATCTGCAATTTTAGTGCCTGGCACCCCACCCCGCGGGCACGGGGGTATTGGAGTTACCAAAGACACACTCTTTCTCCCACCATGCCTCCCCCCACTCATAAGCACTAGTCTCTAAGTGAACCTCTCTGAGATCCCTCAACCGAACCCAGAAACGCACCGTAAATAGAAAGGCTTCACCGCCGTGGACACTCCCTTTGACCCGTATCCCCAGTTCCAGGAGTATGCCCATCCGGAGCGCCTGGTGTCTGCCGCCTGGCTGTCCGCTCGTTTGGGCAGCCCCGGTTTGCGTGTGGTCGAGTCTGATGAAGACACCTTGTTGTACGACATCGGCCATCTTCCCGGCGCTGTGCGTATTGATTGGCGTAATGATCTCAATGATCCCGTCACGCGTGATTTCATTGATGGTGAGGCTTTTGCCCGCCTCATGAGCGAGAAGGGCATTAGCCGCGACGATACCGTCGTTATTTATGGCGACCAGGCCAACTGGTGGGCCTCCTACACGCTGTGGGTCTTCGAGCTTTTCGGTCACCCGGATGTGCGGCTGCTAGACGGTGGGCGCGACGCTTGGATGGCCGAGGAGCGTGACACGTCCTTCATGGTCCCAGATTATCCGGCTACCGATTACCCGGTCGTTGAACGCGATGATGCCTCCTCCCGCGCGTTGGTGGATGAGGTGCGCGGGGCCATCGACACGGAATTGCTTATCGACGTCCGCTCGCCCGAAGAGTTCGCCGGAACCGCCGATGCTAGCTCGGCCCCAACGTTGCGTCGGGGACATATCCCCTCCGCGAAAAACTTCCCCTGGGACACGACGGTTCACCCGAATTCCCGTTTCCGTTCGTGCGAAGAGCTGACGGAGATCTACGGAGATCTCAAGGCCCAGGATCCGACAATCCTCTACTGCCATTTGGGCGATCGCTCGGCCCACACGTGGTTCGTGCTCAAGTATTTGCTCGGCTTTAGCAATGTCCGAAATTACGATGGTTCATGGTCGGAATGGGGCAATATGGCCCGCATGCCGATCGAGCTGGGAGAATAATTCCTCCCCTGCCACCTGGGAAAATGCCACTGTTGGGCCTCTTTCTTGGCGCGAAACACCAGACCTGACGAAATGCTCACGTTTTTGTGTGCAAGAATAGTCTGCATGCGTTGCGCGGCCGCCTGCTCTTGGCCGGCTAGCGCGACCCACAATCGCAGCACATGAAAGGGATTTCCCAGTGGCAGTTGAGACCAAGAAGATCACGAAGGTCCTCGTGGCTAACCGCGGCGAGATCGCCGTCCGCGTGATCCGAGCCGCCAAGGATGCGGGCATCGCCAGCGTCGCCGTCTACGCCGAGCCGGACGCGGATGCACCGTTCGTCGCCCTGGCCGACGAAGCCTTCGCTCTCGGTGGCCAGAGCTCCGCCGAGTCCTACCTCGTCTTCGACAAGATTCTCGACGCCGCCGCGAAGGCCGGCGCCGACGCCATTCACCCCGGCTACGGCTTCCTCTCCGAGAACGCGGACTTCGCCCAGGCCGTCATTGATGCCGGTCTAATTTGGATCGGCCCGCCGCCGTCCGCCATCGCCGATCTAGGCGATAAGGTCACCGCTCGCCACATCGCCGAGCGGGCCGATGCCCCGATGGCACCGGGTACTAAGGATCCGGTGGCCAACGCCGACGAGGTCGTCGCCTTCGCCGAGGAGCATGGCCTGCCCATCGCCATCAAGGCTGCTTTCGGTGGCGGTGGCCGCGGTATGAAGGTCGCCTACGAGATGGGCGAGGTCGCGGAGCTCTTCGAATCCGCCACCCGTGAGGCCGTCTCTGCCTTCGGTCGCGGCGAGTGCTTCGTCGAGCGCTACCTGGACAAGGCCCGCCACGTCGAGGCGCAGGTCTTGGCCGATCAGCACGGCAACGTCGTCGTCATGGGCACCCGTGACTGTTCCCTGCAGCGCCGTTTCCAGAAGCTCGTCGAGGAGGCCCCGGCCCCGTTCCTGAGCGATGAGCAGCGCGCCGCCATCCACGAGTCCGCCAAGGCGATTTGCCGCGAGGCTGGCTACTTCGGTGCCGGCACCGTGGAGTACCTCGTCGGTGCGGATGGCCTCATCTCCTTCTTGGAGGTCAACACTCGTCTGCAGGTGGAGCACCCCGTCACCGAGGAGACCACCGGCGTGGACCTCGTGCGCGAGCAGTTCCGCATCGCGGAGGGCCAGGAGTTGCGCTTCACCGAGGATCCGACCCCGCGCGGCCATTCCTTCGAGTTCCGCATCAACGGCGAGGACGCGGGCAACAACTTCATGCCCGCTCCGGGTTCCGTCACCGAGTACGTCCAGCCCAACGGCCCGGGCGTGCGCGTGGATTCCGGTGTGACCAAGGGTTCGGTCATTGGCGGCCAGTTCGACTCTATGCTGGCCAAGCTCATCGTCACCGGTGAGGACCGCGATCAGGCGCTGCAGCGGGCACGCCGCGCGCTCGACGAGTTCATCGTCGAGGGCATGCCCACCGTGCTCCCCTTCCACCGCCACATTGTCTCCAACGAGGCCTTTGTCGGCGATGGTGAATCCTTCGACATCTACACCAAGTGGATTGAGGAGGAGTGGGATAACCCGCTGGAGCCTTTCGTTGATCCGGCTGATGCCGACGATGAGGACGAGGCGGTGCCCGCGCAGAAGATCGTCGTCGAGGTGGATGGCCGCCGCGTCGAGATCGCCCTTCCCGGTGATCTGGCACTGGGTGGCGGGGCTGCCCCGAAGAAGAAGGCCAAGAAGCGTCGCTCTGGCGGCGGTGGCTCGGGTGCGTCCGGCGACGCTGTCGCCGCGCCGATGCAGGGCACTGTCATCAAGGTCAACGTGACCGAGGGTGCTGAGGTCGCCGAGGGCGACGTCATCCTCGTTCTCGAGGCCATGAAAATGGAGAACCCCGTCAAGGCACACAAGTCCGGTGTGGTCACCGGCTTGGCCGTTGAGGCCGGGGCGGGCGTAACCAAGGGTCAGGTCCTGCTCGAGATTAAGTAGCCCGGAATCACCACAACCTCCCTCATTCGAGGGAGGTTGTTTTCTTTTAAAGGGCTTCGATCTTGTCAGTAGCCTCTTGCAGGATCTCGACGATCCGCTCGGTGTTATCATCGTCGGTGCCGCGGACGGCCTCCTTCAGGCGGCGAAACGCCGCCCTCCGTTCGCTGTGTGGGCCGCCGGGTTGTTCGGGGTCACGGTAGGCATCCAGAATGTCGCCGTCTTCGGTTCGCTTATCGACGGTCTCTCGTCCCAGGTCAGTCAACGTCGCCATCTTGCGACCGTTGTCGACGGTGATGGTGATGAGGCCCTCGTCTTCCAACATGGCCAAGCGCGGGTAAATGGCGCCGGCGCTGGGGGTCCAGCGCTGCTCGGTGCGCTCCGCGATCGTGGCGATGATCTGGTAGCCGTGCATCGGCTGCTCCGCCAGGAGGGAGAGGATGACATTTTTCAGGTCGCCCCGACCTGCGCGACCGCCGCGTCCGCGTCCATGACGCCGACCTCCGCGGCCGCGGTGCTCCCGATGCTCGTGGTGGGAGTGCGGGTGGTGATGGTGAAACTCGCTCATGATTGTTGAGCCTTTCTTTTTCGATGTCAGGGGCGTGTCCCCCTGCGACATCGCTAACGATATATCGTTACTGTCTATCTGTCAACGATATATCGCTAATTCACCTTTTCGGCACCATCCTCGGGACGAATCGAACCAAGATCACCATGGCCACCAGCTCCACGAGCGTCTGCGTCACCACCACCGGCGCGACGCCCGGCACCGCCAGGGCCAGCGGCAAGACGACGAGAGAATTCCTCGTCACGCCCGAAAAGACGAGCGCCCTCGTCGCGGGGACATCTTGGCCAAAGAGCCGCCCCACGATCTTTCCCAAGGGAACCATGAAAGCCACGAAAGCCACATAGATGGGCACCACCGTGAGCATCGACGCCTCCACTCCCCCGATCTGCGAGGCGACGACAACCATCAACGTCAGCATCATCAACGGGACCATGAGCCCATTCATCGCCACCATGATCTGCGACAGCTTGAGCCACTGCGTACAAGCCGCCAATCCCAGCGGAATGACGATGAACAGAACCAACGCCTCAAGGAAAGGGCCCGCCTCGATGAGATCCGTCGGTCCGCCCAGCAGCCGCACGTACACCGGGATGAGCAGCATCTGGACGAGCATGAGGATCGGGGCCGCCGCCAACAGGCGCTCATTCGCCGCGCCCGCCAGCCCCGAGAACACGATCACGTAGTCGATGCAGGGCGCCAGCAGCACCAACAGCACGCCCAGCAACAACACCGGGTCACTGGCGACGAAACGCGACAGCGCGAAGACGACGACCGGGACCACCACAAAGTTGAGGATGAGCAGGGCGGTGAGGAAACGGACGTCGATAAGCGCAGCCCGCAGGGCACGCAACGGAACCGCCAGGAACGTGGCGTAGAGCAACGCCATGAGAACCGGATTGATAGCCGGCGTGACATCACCAAGCGGGGCGATGAGCACGCCCAGGCCCAACGCCACGATGAGCAGGGGGACCTGCCAGCGCTCCAGGAATGCGACCATAGGCTACGACCTTAGCCAAGATAGCCTCCCTACAATGGTGCCCATGGCTGACTTCCACCTGCGCCCCGCAACCGAATCCGACCGGACCTACCTGGAACGACTGTTTCACCTGGCCGACGTGTGGGGTGATGAGTCCCAGACCCCGGGCGAGGGCTACGCCGATGACCTGGGCATGTACGTCGATTCTTGGACTCCGGACCAGGGCGGCATCATCGCCTATCAGCATCGCGTGCCCGCCGGAGGACTGTGGTTGCGCTCGGGCACGGACCGTCGCCCACCCTACGGATTCGTCGCCGAGGACATCCCCGAACTAGCCATCGCGGTGGAGGCCGCTTTCGGCGGCCAAGGACTAGGCGGCCAGCTCCTCAACGCCGCCCTTGATCTCGCCCGCGAACAAGGCCGCCGAGGCCTTTCGCTAGCAGTCGACGATGGCAACGAACGCGCCCGGCGCCTCTACGAAAAAATCGGCTTCGAAGTGGCCGAGGAACGCCCCGAGCTAAGCACCACGACCATGGTCACCTACTTCTAGGCCCAGAAAAAGCGAAAGCGCTGTCCCCTCGCGGAGACAGCGCTTTGCTGATGAGCTAGCCGATGACGACGATCAAGTCGCCGCCCTCGACCTTGGTGGCCTTGGCTAGGGCCAGGCGCTCGATGGTGCCGTCGACCGTGGCGGTGATGGTGGCTTCCATCTTCATGGCCTCGATGACCGCGATCGGATCGCCGGCCTTGACCTCGTCGCCCACCTGCACGGTGATGGAGACTACGCCGGCAAACGGGGCAGCTACGTGTCCGGCGATCGTCGGATCGGCCTTCTCCGCGGAGGCGGTGACGGACTCGGCGTTGCGGTCGCGGACCTTCATCGGACGGATCTGTCCGTTGACGTTGGCAACGACCTGGCGCATGCCCTTCTCGTCGGGCTCGCCGACGGCGTCGAGACGCACGACCATCGGCGGAGTCCCCACATCGGAGGCGAAGCGGATGATGCTTTCCTCGCCCTCCTCCAGGCCGTAGAAGAAGACGCGGTCCTCCAGGGCCTCGGTGTTGCCGTACTGACGGCGGTGCTCGAAGAACTCCGCGGCCTGCTTCGGGAAGAGCAGGCGGTTGAGTGTAATGCGGCGCTCGTCGCGATCCGGGCTCTCCAGCTTGGCCTCGTCTTCGGGATTGACATCGACGAGACCCTTGGTGCCTTCCCCGCGACCAGCCAGCGCCTTCTCGCGCAGCAACGGCCAGCCACCGGGCGGGTTGCCCAGGCCGCCGCGGAGGAAGTCGATGACCGAGTCCGGGATGTCGTACTTCTGCGGGTCAAGCGCGAAGTCGTGCGGATCCACCCCGGCACCGACGAGGTGCAGGGCGAGGTCGCCGACAACCTTGGAGGACGGGGTCACCTTGGTCGGGCGGCCCAGCATCTCGTTGACGGCCGCGTAGTTGTCCTCGATGAGCTCGAAGCGGTCCTCCAGGCCGAGGGCCTTGGCCTGCGTACGCAGGTTGGACAGCTGGCCGCCGGGGATCTCGTGCTTGTACACGCGGCCGGTTGGGCCAGGTACGCCCGCCTCGAAGGGGGCGTAGAGCTGGCGGACGGCTTCCCAGTAGGGCTCGAGGTCGGAGACGGCGTCGAGGGAGATGCCCGTGTCGCGGTGGGTGTTGGCGAAGGCCGCGACGATGGCGGACAGCGAGGGCTGGGACGTGGTGCCGGCGAGCGGGGCGGAGGCGCCATCGACGGCGTCGGCACCTGCCTGGGCAGCGGCGTAGTAGGTGGCCAGCTGGCCACCCGCGGTGTCGTGGGTGTGGACGTGGACGGGCAGGTCGAACTCACGGCGCAGTGCGGAGACCAGCTTGGCAGCGGCCGCGGGGCGGAGCAGACCAGCCATGTCCTTGATGGCGAGGATGTGAGCACCGGTGCCCACGATTTCTTCGGCCAGCTTGAGGTAGTAATCCAGCGTGTAGAGGTTTTCATTCGGGTCGAGCAGGTTGCCCGAGTACGCCATCGCAACCTCGGCGACGGTGTCGCCGGTCTCTAGGACGGCGTCGATAGCCGGTCGCATCTGCGAGACGTCGTTCAGCGCGTCGAAGATGCGGAAGATATCGATGCCCGAGGATGCGGCCTCCTTGACGAAGGCGCGGCACACCGAATCCGGGTACGCGGTGTATCCAACGGTGTTGCGTCCACGGAGCAGCATCTGAATGTTGACGTTGGGCATAGCCTCACGCAGCATGTCCAAGCGCTGCCACGGGTCCTCGAAGAGGAAGCGCATGGCAACGTCGTAGGTGGCACCGCCCCACGCCTCCACGGACAGCAACTGTGGGGTCAGGCGACCGACGTGCGGGGCGGCAGCCACGAGCGCGGAGGAGCGCAGGCGGGTGGCCAACAGGGACTGGTGGGCATCACGGAAAGTAGTGTCCGTGACGGCCAGGGCGTCCTGCTCGCGCAGGTGCTTGGCAAACTTCTCCGGACCCAGGTCTCGCAGGAGGTCGCGCGAACCGCGCGGCATCGGACCATCATTACGCGGCGGCAGCTTCTTCGCCGGGCGCACCTTGGTGGGGCGCTTGCCGTGCGGACGGTTGACGGTCACATCGGCCAGGTAGTTAAGGATACGACCCGGCTCATCATCGGCCGGCGGGGCCGACAGCAGGTGAATGTGGTCGTTGATGAAGTTGGTGGAGATGCGGTGGTGCTGGAAATCATCCTCGCGGAGCAGGGCGCGGAGGAAGCCGATGTTGGTGGCCACGCCAGAGACGGTGAACTCGTTGAGCGCACGCTGCGCGCGAGCCACGGCAATTTCGAAGGTGGCACCACGGCAGGTCATCTTGACCAGCATGGAATCGAAGTTCGGGGAGATCTCACCGCCGAGGGAGGCCGCGCCGTCGAGACGCACACCCGCGCCACCCGGGGAGCGGTACGCGGTGATGGTGCCGGTGTCCGGGCGGAAGTTGTTGGAGGGGTCTTCGGTGGTGATGCGGCACTGCAGGGCCGCGCCGTGGAGCTTGATCTTGTCCTGGGTCAGACCCAGTTCCTTCAGAGTCGCACCGGCGGCGAGGTTCATCTGCGCCTTGACCAAGTCGATGGAGGTGACCTCCTCGGTCACGGTGTGCTCGACCTGGATGCGGGGGTTCATCTCGATGAAGACGTGGTTGCCCTTTTCATCAACGAGGAACTCAACGGTTCCGGCGCACTGGTAGCCAATCGTCTGGCAGAACCGCACGGCATCCGCGCAAATCTTGTCCCGCAGCTTGGGGTCGAGGTGCTGTGCCGGGGCGATCTCCACAACCTTCTGGTGGCGGCGCTGCAGGGAGCAGTCGCGCTCGTAGAGGTGGATGACATCGCCCGTGTGGTCGGCGAGGATCTGCACCTCAATGTGCTGCGGGTTAATCACCGCCCGCTCCAGGTAGACATGGCCATCGCCGAAGGCAGCCTCTGCCTCGCGGGAGGCCTCGGCGGCCAACTGGGCCACGTCCTCGGGCTTTTCTACGAAACGCATGCCACGTCCGCCGCCACCGGCCACGGCTTTGACGAAGATGGGGAAGGTGAAATCCTTCGACATCTCGACCAATTCGTCGATGTCCTCGGAAGGCTCTGAATCCTGCAGGACCGGCAGGCCCGCCTTCTTCGCCGCTTCCACGGCAGCCGACTTGTCACCGGTCAGGTCGAGGACCTCCGGCGGCGGGCCGATGAAGGTGATCCCGTTCTCGGCGCATTCGCGGGCAAGCTGGGCGTTTTCGGAAAGGAATCCGTAGCCCGGGTAGACGGCATCCGCATGCGACTTCTTTGCCGCGCGGATAATCTCATCGATGTCCAGGTAGGCCTTAACCGGGGAACCCTCCGTACCGATTCGAACCGCCTCGGAGGCGAAGGATCGGTGGAAAGAATTGCGGTCTTCGACTGGGTACACCGCGACGGTGGAGGAACCAGTTTCAAAGGCGGCACGGAAGGCACGCACGGCAATTTCGCCGCGGTTGGCGACGAGTACCTTCTTGAATGCTGGTGGGATGTAGGTAGCCACGTTGGAGTCCTTTCCAAGCATCATGCCGGGGTGGGTGGCATGCGGGAATTGTTGGGGTGCAGACAAGAGCACAGTCTCTCGCTACTCCACATTAATGCAACAGGTGATTTCTGATTCGGGTGAGCACCAATAGATAAAACGGGGGTAGCCCGCTTAAGTTCAGTGGTCTGACCATAAAAGCATAATCCCACGACCAGTCCCCGTCTTGGAGACCGGGATATTTGGCCGTGGGATCTTGCTCGATGCAGGTCAGGCGGTGAAAATTAACGGTCCGCGATGGGGGTAACTTCGCGTTGCTCCGGGCCGACGTACTCAGACAGCGGGCGGATCAGCGAGTTTCCCTCGAACTGCTCCACGATGTGCGCAGTCCAGCCCGCGATACGGGCGACGACGAACAACGGGGTGAAGAAGTCGACCGGGAAGCCGAGCAGGTAGTAGGCCGGACCAGCCGGGAAGTCGAGGTTCGGCTTGATGCCGGTGCGCGCGTCCATGGCTGCAGCCATGTTCTCGTACATCTCGACCCACTTGGCGCCGTCATGGCGGGCGGCGAGCTCGCGGAAGGACTTCTCCATGCTCGGGACGCGGGAGTCACCCTTCTTGTACACGCGGTGACCGAAGCCCATGATGAGGTCCTTGTTGTCCAGCGCGTTGTTGACCCACTCGGTCGCCTTAGCCGGATCCTCAATCTGGAGCATGGTGTGCATGACGAACTCGTTGGCGCCACCGTGCAGCGGGCCCTTGAGGGCGCCGATGGCACCGGTGATGGCCGAGTACACGTCCGAGCGGGTGGAGGTGATCACGCGCGCGGTGAAGGTCGAGGCGTTGAAGGAGTGCTCGGCGTAGAGAATGAGGGACTTCTCAAAGTCACGCACGTCATCCGGGTTCGAGGCCGGAGAATCCGGGCCGGTGCCAAAGACCATCGCCAGGAGGTTCTCCGCGACGGACTTGTTGGAGTCCGGAGCGATGATGTCCTTGCCTTCACGGCGACGGATGTCCATGGCCAGCACCATCGGCAGCTGGGCGAGGAGGTTGTGGCCGACGTGGGTGATGTGATCGACGTCGGGGGTGAAGTGCTCGTTGTCCTTGGTGCCCATGTAGGACACGGCGGTGCGCATGACGTCCATCGGGTGGCAGTCTTTGGGCAGCGAGTGGATGAGAGCGATCAGGCCCGCGTCGAGGCAGCGGTAGGAACGGCCGCGCTCCATAAATTCGTTGAGCTGCTCTTCGTTCGGGAGTTCACCGTTCCACAGGAGGTAGAAGACCTCCTCGAAGGAGCAGTGCTCCACCAGGTCCTGCACGGCGTAGCCGCGGTAGGTCAGAGAGTTAGTCTCCGGCATGACCTTGGACACGGCGGTGTAGTCGGCGATGACGCCGTAAAGACCCTTGCGGACATCGGGATTGTTGTTCTCGGACATGTTGCTCATCCCCTTTCGAAGGAGTGAAGTTTTAAGGCTGGGTGAAGGCGGGCTGGTAGCTGTCGACCGAGTAGGTGAACACCTGCTGATCGAAGTCGTTGTACTCCGAGTAGCGCAGGAGCTCGTAGAGGCGAGAGCGATGCTGCATACGATCGAGCCACTCGGTTTGCGTGCCAGTCTCAGCGATATCCGCGAGGGCCGACTCGACCTGCCCCATGGCGATGCGCAGGGTGGTCACCGGGTAGATGACGGCGTTGTAACCGAGATCCTCGAGCTGCTGGGCGGAGAGAAGCTCGGACTTACCGAACTCGGTCATGTTGGCCAGCAGCGGCACGTCGACGGCGGCGCGGAACTTCGCGAATTCTTCCGGGGTATGCAGGGCCTCGGTGAAGATGAGGTCGGCACCGGCGTCGGCGTAAGCCTTGGCGCGCTCGATGGCGGAGTCGATGCCCTCGACCCCGGCGGCGTCGGTGCGGGCGCAGATGACGAAGGTGTCATCGCGGCGCTCCTTGACCGCGGCGCCGATGCGCCGCAGCATGAGGTCCGTGGGCACGACCTCCTTGCCGTCGAGGTGGCCGCAGCGTTTCGGGTTGACCTGGTCCTCAAGGTGGCAGCCGGCGAGGCCGGCGTCTTCGAGGGCGGCGACCGTGCGGGCGGCAGACATGGGCTCTCCGAAGCCGGTGTCGGCGTCGACAAGCACCGGGAGGTCGGTGACGCGGGCGATCTGCTGGGAGCGGCCGGCGACCTCGGTGAGGGTGGTCAGGCCGATGTCCGGCAGGGCCAAGTCGGCGGCGACGACGGCGCCGGAGACGTAGACGCCTTCAAAGCCGGCTTCTTGGATCGCGCGGGCGACCAGCGGGGAGAACGCGCCGGGGAGGCGCTGGATCTTGTCGGAGGCCAGTCCGTCACGGAACGCTTGACGACGCTGCGTCGGGGTTACCGTGGAGGAGAAAAGTCCACTCATATCAGAACAGTCCCTTGCCCAGAGTCGGGGCCTTGGCCAGGACGTCAGCATCGAGTTCGATGTTCAGCTCAGCCAGGTCGGTGAGGTTTTCGGTGTTCTCGGCAGCAGCGAGGAAGCGGTCCTGCTCGGCCGGGGCGACGACGCCGTCGGCGAGGATGCGGAACTTCTCGATGTACTGCTCGCGGGCGAACGGGCGGGCGCCGAGCGGGTGAGCGTCGGCCACGGCCAGCTCGTCCTCCACCACGGTGCCGTCGGTGAAGGTGATAACGGCGCGGGCGCCGAAGGCCTTCTCGTTCGGGTCGGTGGAGTGGTAGCGGCGGGTCCACTCCGGATCCTCGACGGTGGAGATCTTCTGCCACAGCTCGATGGTCTCGGGGCGGTTGGCGCGCTCCGGGGCGTAGGAACGCTCGTGGTGCCACGCGCGGTCCTCGAGTGCCACGGCGAAGATGTACATGATGGAGTGGTCGAGGGTCTCGCGGGAGGCCTGCGGATCAAACTTCTGCGGGTCGTTGGAGCCGGTGCCGATCACGTAGTGAGTGTGGTGCGAGGTGTGCAGGACGATGGACTCGACGTCGCGCAGGTCCTTGCCCTCGGCGAGGAGCTTCTCGCCCATGCGGCGGGCCAGGTCGATCGGGGCCTGGGATTGGTACTCCGCGGAGTGCTCCTTGGTGTAGGTGTCCAGGATGCCGCGCTTGGCCTCACCCTCGCCGGGCAGCGGAACGATGTACTCGTGGCCCGGGCCGGACAGCAGCCAGGCGATGACGCCGTCTTCGCCTTCCCAGATCGGGGACGGGGCACCCTCGCCGCGCATCGCACGGTCGACGGCCTCGATCGCCATCTTTCCGGCAAAGGCCGGGGCGAAGGCCTTCCAGGAAGAGATCTCGCCCTTGCGGGACTGGCGGGTGGCGGTGGTGGTGTGCAGAGCCTGGCCGATGGCCTGGTAGATGGTCTCGACATCGAGGTCGAGGAGGGTGCCGATGCCGGCTGCGGCCGAGGGGCCGAGGTGGGCAACGTGGTCGATCTTGTGCTCGTGGAGGCAGATGCCGCGCACGAGGTCGACCTGGATTTCGTAGCCGGTGGCCAGGCCACGGATGAGCTCGCGGCCGCCCTTGCCAGCCTGCTGGGCAGCGGCGAGGATCGGCGGGATGTTGTCGCCCGGGTGGGAGTACTCGGCGGCGAGGAAGGTGTCGTGGAAGTCGAGCTCGCGGACGGCGGTGCCGTTGGCCAGGGCGGCCCACTCAGCGGCGTACTTGCCCGGGAGGCCGAAGACGGAGGCGCCGCGGCCGTCGGTGACGGGGCGGGCGGCGGCCATCGCGCGGGCGGAGGTGACGGGGCGACGGATGACGGAGGCTGCCTGGACGGAAGCGTTGTCGATGATCCGGTTGATGATCATTTCCTTGGTGTCTTCCGGGACCTCAACGGGGTCGGCGGCGACGCGGGCGATCTTGTAGGCCAGGTGCTCCTCGTGGGGGAAATCCTCGGCGGAGCGGTAGGTGCGAACGGTGTGGTTGATCATGTGATTGATCTACTCCTTCACGAAGTCTTGTTGAGTTAGTCCTCACAGTACGGCGAATCTTGTGTCAGTAGTCACAGCGAAGTATGTGTAACAGAGTGGCACTTTGTGGCCTTTTTTGCAAAACTTGTGGAAACGGCAGGCCACAGCAGATTCCGGGCAGGAAGTACACCAATGGCAAAACACTTTGCGGGGGCACGTATCCGCAACCTCCGGCGGGGGCGCAAACTTACTCAACAAGAGATGGCCAAACGCCTCAACCTCTCCACCAGCTACCTCAACCAGCTGGAAAACGATCAGCGCCCACTCACCGTCACGGTGCTCATGGCCCTGTCCCAGCACTTCGACGTCGACCCCGCGTTCTTCTCCCCCGATCACGAGGCCCGCACGGTTTCCGAGCTCCGCGACGCCTTCCCCACCACCCCCGACGACCAGCTCGCCGACCTCGCCGCCCGTTATCCCGACCTCGTCGCCGAGATCTTAGAAATCGCCGACCGCGAGCCCCCCGAAGTGGAAAAAGGCCCCTACAGCCTGGTCCGCGATTTCTTCTACGAGGCCCGCAACTACATCGACAGCCTCGACCGGCTCGGCGAGGAACTGGCCAGCCGCCTCGGTGAACCTCAGCTGCGCGTCACCCGGCTGGCCACGGCTCTCGACCGGGACCTCGGCGTCACGGTGCGTTTCCGCAAGATCACCTCCGGCCCGCGCCGCATCTTCCACCCCGACACCCGCGAGCTCCACCTGCGCACCGGCCTCTCCGAGGCCCAGCTCACCTTCGAGTTGGCCCTCCAATACGGTCTCCTCGCCCACGTCTCGCTTCTCGACGACCTCGCGTCCCCCCTCCCCACCGAAGAGTCCCGCGCCATCGCGGTCCTGGCCCTCGGCCAGTACTTCGCCGCGTCCGTCGTCATGCCCTACGGGGCCATGTTGGAGCAGGCCGAAGCCACCCGCTACGACATCGACCGCCTCGCCGACCACTTTGGTACCGGCTTCGAAACGACCTGCCATCGCCTATCCACCCTGCAGCGCCCCGGCGCGCGCGGCGTCCCCTTCTTCTTCGTCCGCACCGACCGGGCGGGCAATATTTCCAAGCGCCAATCCGCAACAGGCTTCCACTTCTCCCGCACCGGCGGTTCCTGCCCACTGTGGGTCATCCACCGCGCCTTCGAAACACCGGGGCGAGTGACCCGCCAGGTCGCGGGCATGCCGGATGGGCGCAGCTATTTGTGGATCGCCCGCACCGTCGCCGGGCAGTTGCGCGGTTTTGGCCAGCCCCGCAAGGAATTCACCGTGGGCTTGGGCTGCGACTTGGAACAGGCCCAACGGCTCGTCTACGCCAACGGCCTCGACCTCAATCCGGCCTCGGCTACCCCCATCGGGCCGGGTTGCCGGGCGTGCCCCCGTGAGCGCTGCCCCCAGCGCGCCTTCCCCCAGGCAGGACGAAGGGTGGCCGTCGACCTCGACGCCACCCTGGATGAGTCCTACGTAACCCTCTGATTACTCCAGATCGTCGTGCGCCACGAGGCGGCGCGCGGCCTCAGTGATGGAGCCGGACAGCGAGGGGTACACGGCGAAGGATTCCGCCAGCTGCTTGACGGTGAGGTTGTTCGACACCGCCACCGCGATGGGCAGGATGAGTTCCGACGCCGTCGGCGCGACGATGACGCCACCGATGACAAGACCGGAGTTCCGGCGGCAGAAGAGCTTGACAAAGCCGTGCTTGAGCGAACGCATCTTGGCGCGCGGGTTCGACTGCAGCGGCAAAACGACCGCCCGCGCCGATACCTCGCCCGCCTCGATCTGTGCGTGGGTAATGCCAACGGCAGCGATCTCCGGGCGGGTAAACACGGCGGTAGCCACCGTCTTCAACCGGATGGGGGTCACGCCCTCGCCGAGCGCGTGGTAGACGGCCATCCGGCCCTGCATCGCGGCGACCGAGGCCAGCGGGAACAGGTCAGTGCAGTCACCCGCGGCGTAGATGCCGGTGACGTTGGTGCGGGAGACCCGGTCGACGTGGATGTGGCCGGACGGGGTCAGCTCGACGCCCACGGCGTCCAGCCCGAGGTCCTTAGTTGCCGGAACGGAACCGATGGACATCAGGGCGTGGGAACCGAAGATCTCGCGGCCATCGGTGGTCCGCACGCACACGCCGCCATCCTTAGTGCGAGTGACCGATTCCACGCGGGCATGCTTTTCCAACGACACTCCGCGCTGGGACAAAACGTGCTCAAGGACGTCCGCGGCATCGGCATCATCGTGGGGCAGGATGCGGTCGCGGGAGGCCACCATAGTGACCTTGACGCCCAACTCTGCGAAGGCCGAGACGAACTCCGCGCCGGTGACACCGGAGCCCACGACGATGAGGTGCTCCGGGGTTTCAGTGAGGTCGTAGACCTGCTGCCACGTCAAAATGCGCTCGCCGTCGGGCTCCGCGCCGGGCAGAATGCGGGGAGTAGCACCGGTGGCGAGGAGCACGAGCTCGGACTCCAGCACTTCCTCGGTGCCATCGGCGTGGGTGGCCACGACGGAGTGGAAGAGGTGCTCGTCCTGGGCATCAGAGAAGCGGGCGCGACCGTTGATGATGCGCACTCCGGCGCGATCGAGTTGGACCCGCACGTCGTCGGACTGCTCTTGAGCGAGGACCTGCACGCGCTTGTTCAGCGCTCCGAGGTGGATGCGGGCACGGCCGAGGAGGCTATTGAGGCCCATGTCATCGGCGCGGCGCAAGTCAGTTTTGATGCCGGTACCAGCGATGAAGGACTTAGAGGGAACGCAATCAAGCAGAACTGAAGAACCGCCCATGCCTTGATCCTCAACGAGAGTGACCTCGGCCCCGTATTTGGCTCCGGCTAGTGCTGCTTCGTAGCCGGCAGGCCCGCCGCCAATGATGACGATCCGTTTGTTCACAGAGGTCTCCTACTCGATTGCTGGTTCTCCGGCATTCGAGTCTAGCCGCTAGGACAGAAAGCCGTCAGCTTGGCCTATGCGGGCGGGACTACGCCCGAACTGCTCCATGATCGAGGCGAAGAGGCGGATGCCCACATCGATGGAACGTTCGTCGAAAATGATGTCGCCCTGGTGCAAGTCGTAGGACCGGCCGGAACCCGATCCACAACCCAGGCGGGCCATGGATCCGGGCACGTGCTCGAGGTACCAGGAAAAGTCCTCCCCGCCCGAGGACTGCGGGGCTTGGACGACGGACTGCGGGTCGACGGTGCGGGCGGCGTCGGCAAGCAAGGCCGTAGCCACGTCATCATTGAGCACCGGTGGCACGCCGCGCTGGTAGGTGAGCTCGTGGGTGCAACCGGTAGGCGCGAGCACCTGCGCGATGAGTTCTTCCAGCAAAACATCGATGTCCCGCCAGGTAGAAATGCTGGCAGTGCGGACCGTGCCAGTGAGGCTGCCGTGTTCCGGAATGGCGTTGGCGGCGTAACCGGCGTTGATGCTGCCGAAGACCAGGACCGTGCCGGTGCGCGGGTCGATGCGCCGGGACAACAACCCAGGCAAGTCGGTGACCAGTTTGCCCAACGCATAGACCACATCAGCGGTCAGGTGCGGCCGCGAGGTATGTCCGCCCGGCCCAAAGACGTTGATCTTGAGCACGTCCGCAGCGGAGGTGATCGCTCCCGTGCGCACACCGATCTTGCCGACGCTCAGCTTCGGTTCGACGTGCAGCGCATAAATCGACCCCACGCCGTCGAGGCCACCCCAGGCGATGACTTCCGGAGCACCACCATCCATGACTTCTTCGCAGGGTTGGAAGATGACGCGGATCCCGTGGGTAAGCAGGTGCTGGTTCTCGGCCAAGGCACAGGCCACTCCGAGGCAGATTGTTGTGTGGATGTCGTGGCCGCAAGCGTGCGCGACGCCGGGCTCCTCGGAGCTAAAACTCAGGTCAGCAACTTCGCTGACGGGAAGCGCATCGATGTCCGCCCGAAACGCCAACCTGTCCGGGGTGTCCGGGCCCAGGTCAACCATGAGGCCCGTGCCGGGGAAACGGACGGGATCGAGTCCGTGCTCGCGCAGGCGGGCTTCGATGAAATCGGTCGTCGCGTACTCCATGTGCGAAAGCTCTGGGTGCGCGTGGATATGACGGCGCCAGCCAATCACATGGTCGTGGTTGGTGCGCAACCACTCGTCGACACGTGCGGCAATTCCCTCCACGGCAGCGGTCCTTTCACCAACCCAATTACATCGCCGCTGAGTCTACTCGCCGGGTGGAAGCTCCCCGCCATCTGCCTCATCGATCCCCGGGTCCTCGCGAGGCGTGGCCACGGCATACTCCGGCGGGTCACCCGGCTTGGCCAGCTGAAGGTACGCCGCGCTGAAAGGAAGAGTGTCACGCTCAACTCGTGGCCAAACAATCGAGATGTTGAGCGAAACATCCGGGCAAATGGCGTCCACTCGCTGATCACCGGCAGGAAGGAGAACGGACGGCGGGACGTCGAGGACTTTTGCCAGACGGTAGAGCGTGGACAGCTGCGGGTCGGCGGCCTGGCCGTTGTTGTTCTCGTTGCGCTCGATGTTGGAAATGGTGTTGCGCGCCAGGCCAGCCAAATCCCCTAGCCGTTCCTGCGTGAGCCCCCGGAGACGCCGAAGGTCACGCAGGTTCTGGCCGAGCCGGTGACCGTAGCTCGGCCACGGTTTCCATGTCGGCTCCGGGCTCATGCCTCCACGGTGCCCACCAAAGTGGGAACTAACCGCCCACTACAGTGGGCATGATCTTAAATGTCGATGTTGCGCGGCCCGTACAGGCGATCACCAGCATCACCGAGCCCCGGCACGATGTAGGCGTCTTCGTTGAGCTCCGGATCAATGCAGGCGGTGACCAGGCGCACCGGCAGCCCGGAGTTGGCCAAGGCATCCACGCCCGGTTGCGCGGAGACCATGCAGATGGCGGTGATGTCGGTGGCGCCACGGGCCGCGAGCAGCCGAATGGCATGTAGGAGAGAACCACCCGTGGCCAGCATCGGGTCGACGACGAAGACCGTCCGCCCGCTCAGGTCGTGGGGCAGGGCCTCCAGGTACGGCACCGGCTCGTGAGTCTTCTCGTCGCGAGCCAGGCCGATGAACCCGACCTGCGCGTCCGGGATCATGGACAAGGCGGGGTCAACCATGCCGAGCCCGGCACGGATGACGGGGACGATGATGGGCGGGTCCTCCAGGCGAATGCCCTCGGCGATAGCAACGGGGGTTTTACAGTCGAAGCGCTCCACGGGCAGATCGCGGGAAGCTTCGTATACGAGCATGGTGCCCAGATCAGCGAGGGCGGCGCGGAAGGCGGCGTTGTCACTGCGCTCATCGCGCATGATAGTCAGGCGGGAAGCGGCAAGCGGGTGATCAACCACGGTGATATCCATGACCACCATGCTAAACCCCTTCGGCAGGGAACCGCGAAGCGGTTTTTCCGGTCCAATGGTGCATGAGAGCTTTCGACTTTGATCCCGACCACGCCCGCCGGCTCACCACCGAGCTTTTTGATGCCGCTGCGGCCCGCCCCCATACTCCCACCCTGCCGGTGGAAGACCCCTCCCCCGCGCTCGACCGCTTTACGGGGGCGCTATCGCGCGCCCTCGGGGGCGTCGATACGCAGACTCGCCTTGTGCATGAGCAAGCACATCGGTTGGCGGATGCTGCCTCCCAGGCTATTGGCGCCGCCGTGGACACCGATGCCGACTTGGCCCGGAGGTTGACGCCGTGAGAGAGATCATCACGGCGCTCAGCCGCATCGCAGAACTCGAACCTTCCGCCCTATCTCCGTTGACTCTGGAACGATTGCCCGATTTTGCCCCGGCAGCGCCCCTAGCCCAGATGCTGGCCAACGAGGCCCCGGGCGGGCTCCGCCTCATGGAGGCAGCTGCCGGGGTGGGCGCAGATCGGGAGTTGATCGACACGATTGCTGCCACCGCCCGCGGCCTCATCGAGGGCACTCGCGGCGACCTCGTCTCCCTCGCCTTGGATTTGGGGCACCAGGCCTTGCCCCTGTTGCCGGGCCTGCTCTCACCTGTCCCCGGCGTCCGGGCGGCCACCTTCACGCAGTTGGAGCAGCTCGCCCAGAGTTTCATCGGCGCCGCACTCGCCCGCTCCGAAGGGCTGTTGACCTCGCTGGACCCGCTGGCCGTTGACCTCGATCGAATCGCTACCACCTCCCACGTCGGCGAGTTCACGGCCGCCTCCTTCGAGGAGACCACCGTGGCCCCCAGCAGCGGCAGCGGTGAGGCGGCCGTTTCCGCCGCGATGTCCGCGCTGGGCACCCCCTATGTGTGGGGTGGCACGAGCACGGCTGGCTTCGACTGCAGCGGCCTCACCCAATGGGCGTGGCGCCAAGCCGGGGTCGAGCTTCCCCGGTTGGCCGAGCACCAAACTGTGGGACGCCAGGTCTCCGCCGAGCAACTGCAGCCGGGGGATCTAGCGGTATGGGACGGGCACGTGGCCATGTATGCGGGAAACGGGCAGATGATTGAGGCGGGGGACCCAGTCCAAACCAACCCGGTCCGCACCACCAACATCGGAATGCCGTTCAAGGGATTCTGGCGGCCGACCGGATAACCGCAGGCCCCATTGGGTAGGATTTTGCCCCATGAGCAACCGCGCAATTGTTCCCGTCAAACTCTCCCTCACCGAAGGGGACTTTTACACCCTGTGGGCCCCCACGTGGAAAGAGCATGGTGCGGAATGGCAGGCGTTCCTCGGCGATGACGAGCACGTCCTCGGTTTCGCATCCCCCGCCGACTTGCTCGTGTTCTTGGAAAAGGGCACCAAGCACGACCTCTCCTCTCACCCCAAGTGGCGCGCTTTCGAGGCAAGCAACGCCGACCGCGTCGTGCCGGGCAAGCGCGATGACATCGACATTATCGGCGCCCCGGAGTACCTCGCCGGCCGTCCCTCCCACGAGAACGTCGCCTCCCTGGCCCGCGTGTTCGCCGTCACCCGCAGCCTCGCCGAGGTGACCGCCGCCAGCGACGCCGTGTTGTTCTTCGCCTCCCACTCGATCCTGGGCAATGTCGCCCGCGGCTCCGAGCACTACGCCGGCGAGCACGGCCTCGGCGAGTGGACGGCCGTCGGCCGCGCCGTCTTAAGCAACTGGGAAAAGGTCGTCCACTCACTCGACCCGCAGGTCCGCCTCGTCGAGGTCGATGCGGAGGCATCCCAGGATGCCTCCCTGCGTATCGACGCCGCCGTGGCCGCCGCCACCGAAGCCCGCGAGCGCCAGGAACTCGCCGAAAAGGAAGCCGCGAACCAGGCCGATCCCTATGACTCCACCCCGTGGGCGGCGGCCGGCATCGATCCGATCAAGATCACCATGCAGGGCAAGTCGGTGTACTCCTTGCGCACCTACGTCGATGGCGCCCCGCTGTTTTTGGGCAAGTACGGAGAGATCTTCACCTTCCCCAGCAGCAAGCACCTCGTGCGCTGGATGGTGGAGAACGATGACCACGACCTAGCCCGCACGGCCACCTGGGAGGACCTCATGGTCTCTGCCAACGCCGGCGAACTTGACGTCATGGTCCACAAGGACAACTCGTACTCCTACTCCGGTCTCGTCGCCGACATGGAGAAGGGCCCGGAGGCCGTCGACACCGATCAGATGGCCCGTGGCTACGAACTCTTCGCCGACGCCGCCGACTGGGCAGCCGATGACTCCCTCAACTCCTTCTTCCTAGCCAACCCCCGCATGCAGGACTACATCTCCTACATGATCGGCTCGACCGAGGCCTCTGGCTACGTCCCCTCCAAGCCCTACTCCGACCACGCGGCCGGATGGAAGGAGCTGGAGGAGATGCTGCTCAAACGCTTCTCTAAGTTCTAAGCGAAGGACCTAGGCGAAGTCGGTCGCGTCGAATTCGTCGAGTCCTGCCTGCATGTCCAGGGCCTCGTATGCCGGGAGGATGATCCGCTCTAGTAGGTCTTGGCGCTCGACCTCAGTGAGATAAGACGCCTGGACTGCGTTAACGGTGAGGTCGAAGAACTCCTCGACGCCGTATCCGAAGGTCTCTGCCAAGGCGAGGAATTGGTCACTCATGCCGGTGGCCGAGCGAATGCCCGGGTTGACGGTGCAGGTAAAGCCCAACTGCTGGAGCAAGGTGAGCGGATGATCTCCGAGGGAATCCGCCGCGCCCAGCTGAACCTCCAGGGTGGGGGCGATCTCTAAGGGGATGTGACGATCGCGTACCCAGGAGGAGACCTTGCCAGGGACGATCCCTTCTAGATCGACTCCAAAATCATCAACAATGCGGGTCGCGTGCCCCAGGCGCGTCGCCCCCAATTGGATGGCCTCCGCGATGGACTCAACGCCTGCGTCGAGGCCGACGTGAACGGAAAACGGGACGTAGTTCTCGCGCAACAGCGCGAAAGACTCGGCTTCCCCCGCCAGGGGATAGCCTTCCTCGGGCCCAGCCACATCCATTCCGACGACAACCGCGCCATGCCGGGCGACGGTGAGGGCGGCGACGTCGGCAAGCGAGCTACCAGAACGCTGAGCGGTGAGGACGAGGCGGACGTCGATACCCTCGGCGGCGTCGAGTCCGCCGACTGCGCAGTCCACGGCCTCGCTAAGGGTGAGTCCACCCGCGGTGTAAAGCTCCGGGGAGATCCGCAACTCGGCGTAAACGACGTTGTCGGCGGCCAAATCGCGGACAGCTTGTTCGACGGCTTCGCGCAGTGCGGTGGGGGTCTGCAGGGTGGCAACATCGATGCCGGGGCCGCCCTCTAGGTGGTCGTGGATAACCACCTTGGGCAAAGAGGTGACAATTTCTTGGATGGTGAGTTCCTCGTGCATGCCCACCAGGCTACCGGCCGTTCTTCTTCACCACTTCCAACCCTGCCCAACGATCATGGGCACCGAGGTATCCACTTCCGGCATTGATGGAGCTACCGAGAATGATGAGTGCCACGAAGGAAACCAAGCTACCCAAGATGGGCACCAGACTCACCAGCCGCCACCAATTGCGCTTGGCCGCCTGCTCGATGCTCGGCTTCTGGCCCGTAGCAATGTCGCGGATCTGGTAACCAGCCAATTGCTTGGCGGGAGTTCCTCCCATCCATACTTCGAATCCGATGAAGTAGGCAATCATGGCGATACCGCCGAAGAGGTAGCCGAAGAAGGAATACTCATCGACTCTGAAAGCTCCGAAGATGATGGAGGAGGTGATGCCCGCGACAACCAGGTCGCAAATAAACAGCAATAGGCGCTTGCCGGCGGTCGGACGATCAACAGCTACCCCTTCAATAGCCCCCAGGTTTGGCGAGGCTGCGAAGGGAGCGACATATGGCATCGCGGTCGGCGGCTCTACAGTCGGCGACGTGGGATAAGCGAAGGGGTACCCGTAGTCCGGCGTCGAGGCGGCGGCCGAGGGTGTTTCCGGCAGCTCACCGAACTCCGCGAGCGACTCCAGATCATCCCAGGACAACTCTCGTCCGACGATGAGAGCCTCGTCGTAGATCCTGCGACGGTTGTCGTCGCTAAAAATGCCGAAGGCGATGACGAGGCGCCGACGACGTTCATCTGTCTCAGCAACCCCCGCGCTTTCCAACTGGTGGTCTTGGCGGGCGATTTCCACCGAGATGGCTTCACCGGGAAGTGAACGATCGAGAGAAAACAGGTCGTAAATGTTGATCTGCTGAGCGGACATGATGGGGAAGCCTTTCGCCGGAAACGGGATGTTAGCTCCACACTAAGTCACTGCTACCCCACTGTGACATCCGGGAACGCCCTGATCGTTCCCCTATTTCCCGGTGCGTTAAATGAGAGTCGCACGCCGGATCGCGCGAAGGGGCGGGCTTAGAATGAGCTGGCCATGAAAGCCGCCCTGATGAGCCTCACCGCCGTTGCCGTCCTCGCGCTCGGCGTCCCCGCTATCGGGGCTTCGGAAGAACCAGTGCCCACGACGAGTCGGGAACACGCACCCAACACCGACACCTGCCCGAACCAGCTCGTCCCACCGCCAGCACGCGCCACCTCCGAGACCCCCACCCCGCTGCCTGTGTCCGTGGCGGGGAACTGTGGTGTCACGGCCCCGGCCGGATTCGAGGTCCCCGAGGAAGTGCTGGCCAGCGCGTGGCTCATCGCCGACATGGACACCGGCGAGATCATCGCGGCGAAAGATCCCCACGGTCGCTACCGCCCAGCCAGCATCATCAAAGTATTGCTAGCCCTGCTTGCCATTGACCGCCTCGACCCGAACCAGGAGGTCACCGTCAGCGAGGAGTCCGCCGGGCAGATCGGCTCCGCCGTCGGCATCGGCGCCGGCGGGCACTACACCGTTGACCAATTGCTCCACGGTCTGCTTCTTGTCTCCGGTAACGACGCCGCGCATGCGCTCGCCCAGGAACTGGGCGGGGACGACCAAGTCCTCGCCGACATCAACGAACTCGCCCGCGAGCTCGGCACCACCGACACTGTCGCCGCCAGCTATTCCGGCCTCGACGCCCCCGGCCTGGCCACCTCCGCCTACGACATGGGGCTGATCTACCGGGAGGCCTACTCGCGGCCGGAATTCAGGCGAATCATCGACACCGACCACGTCCCCTTCCCCGGTTACGACGATCGCCCCGGCTACGAGGTGTGGAACGACAACGGCCTGTTCCTCAACGACCCGGACGGCATCGGCGGCAAGACGGGCTACACGGACGACGCCAACCACACCTTCGTCGGCGCGATGGACCGAAATGACCGTCGGCTGTTCGCCGTCATCCTCGACACCACGACCGACCGCGCCCGGCCGTGGGAGCAGGCCCGCCTGCTCCTCAACGCCGCTTATGAGATCCCGGACGGTGACGGTGTCGGGCTGCTGGAACCAGTAGCCACCGAGGGATCATCCGCCACACCCACCCCTGCAGCGAACCTACCGGGGGATGCGGTGAAAGAACCCGGCGTCCACGCCCAGGAGCCAGCCCAGCCCCAGAATGTAATCCCGGGCATCATCGCGGTGCTCACGGTAAGTGTCTTAGTGGCCCTGGCCGTTGCCATCACGCGACGGAACCGTTGAAGCTTTTAGCCACTTTTTCCCATCCGGTTTTCCGGCAAAACAACTGCTACGGTGCAGTATGACTGTCGCTTTTCATCATCACATTGTGACTTGATTCTGAAGATTCGAGCAACGAGATGTATCACCGAGACTATTACCGCCGGATACCGCTGATTGAGTCCCTGATCTTCGTTGCCAGCTTCTCCCTCTTGCTGTCGGCCCAATTCCTCGATGTGGATTCCCTGTCCGAACCGGCACTTCTCATCACGTTTGGAATCTGCCTTGGTTCCTTTCAAGCCATATTCTGGACCCTGGCTCTGTCTCATCTATCAACGTCATTCCACATCGGGATGACGATGGTGAGCACGTTGATAGCGATCGGTACTTTCGTCGCCAGTGTGCCAATCGGACCGACTGCGATGTTGAGCCCAATCCTTTTAACCTGGGTCAGCTTAGGGCCAGCCATCTCGGGGCTATCCACTCTTATGAGTCGATCATTCGGTGATGAAAAACGCTGAGATCCCAGCGGATGCTACTTGCGGGTCAGAATCGCAATGAGGCCCGCACCTACTGCCCCGAGGGCTGCGCCCACGCCGAAGCTAGTTCCCGTGCCGGGCCCGTGATTGATCTCTTGGCGCACACGGATGATGGCGGGCTCCGGAGCGGGAACCTGGGCCAGCTTCAGGGATTCCTCCGAGGTGGCGGCCCACGCGGAGATATACATGACCAGGCGCCATACGAGGTAGAGGATGACCATGAGGCCGATGATGGGGCCGAAGGTCGCACCGGCGGGGTTGGAGAGGGCATTAGAGGCGAACAGGGAGCCGAGCTGTTTGATCACTTCGAAGGCAATGGCCCCGATGAAGGCTGCCTGGAGCCCAGAGCGACGTGGCACCGTTGTGCGCGGCAGGTAAAAGACCATCCAAGCCATGACGAGGAAGTTGGCCAGGATGCCGACGAGGATCGCCACGATGAGGGTGATGTAGCGGATGCCGGGGACTCCCCCGAGCCCGACGAGGTCAAGGAGGGATTCCGTGAGGCCGGAGCTGCCGACGGCGGTGATGCCGAAGGCGATTCCGAAGGCGAGCATGAGGCCCACCAGGCCCAGCAGGTCGCTGATTTTTCCTTTGAGGAAGCCGCCCGTGTCGGTGGGGTCAAGCTTCCACATTTTTGACACGCCATAGCGGAGATTGTTCATCCAGCCGAGGCCGGACCATAGGGCGGTCAGGGCACCAATGCCGGCGACTGCGCCGCGCTGATCAATAGCGGTGGCGAGGATATCGTTGAGCAGCGTGCCCAATTCGCCGCTGACTGATTCCGCGATGCGATTCTCCAGGTCCACGAGCAGCTGTTCGTTGTTGGCCAAGACACTGGCTGCGGCGGCCATCGCGAGCATGAGGATGGGGAAAATCGAGACCACGGAGAAGTAGGTGATACCCGCGGAGTACTGGTTTCCGCCCGCAGTGCCGTAGCGCTCCTGCATGCGCATGGCGTGGTCTACCAGCGGAGACTTGCGGCGTACCTTGTCCACGGCACCCGGCTCGTCCTGATGCGCCCGCTCGATCCCGAATTCGTCCGTGTAACGCTCATCTGGCTGAGTGCTGGTGGCCACTGGGTTTCCTTCCCGAATAAATCAGTACTGATACATCAACGTTAGGTAGTGATGTGGCCAGCCGCACATTTTAAGAAGAACTAGCGGCGCGGGGCGAGGAACCCAACCTTGGAGTAAACCTCCTCGAGCAGCGGCTCGGAGACTTCGCGGGCGCGCTCGGCACCGGCGGCGAGGATGCGCTCGAGCTCGCCAGGATCGCCCATGAGCTCGTCGTATCGCGCCTTGAGCGGCGTGGTGAATGCTTCTAACGCCTCAGCGGTGTCGGTCTTCAACGCGCCGTATCCCTGGCCCTCGTAGCCAGCGACGAGGTCGTCGATGGGGGTAGAAGTCAGGGCCGACTGAATGACCAGGAGGTTGGACACGCCCGGCTTGTTGTCCTTGTCGAAGGCGATGACCCCGTCGTTGTCCGTGACGGCCGACTTGATGCGCTTGATGGACACCTTCGGGTCATCGAGCAAGTTGATGCAACCCTTGGGGTTATCGGCCGACTTGGACATCTTGGCGGTGGGGTTCTGCAGATCGAAAATCTTGGCCGCACCCTGGGGAATGAAACCCTCGGGCACGACGAAGGTTTCGCCGTAACGGGAATTGAACCGCTCCGCGAGGGTGCGGGTGAGCTCGAGGTGCTGGCGCTGGTCTTCGCCCACCGGGACCAGCTGCGGGCGGTAAAGCAAAATATCCGCAGCCATGAGGACCGGGTAGGTAAACAGGCCGACCGTCGTGCGGTCCTGGCCCTGCTTGGCGGACTTGTCCTTGAATTGGGTCATGCGGCCGGCCTCACCGAAACCGGTGATGCAGCTGAGCACCCAGTTCAGCTCGGCGTGCTGTGGCACGTGGGATTGGACGAAGAGGGAAGACTTCGCCGGGTCGATGCCCAGAGCGATAAGCTGCGCGGCACCGGCGACGGTGCGGGCGCGCAGCTCCGAGGGATCCTGCTGGACCGTGATGGCGTGCAAATCGGGAATGAAGTAGAACGCCTCGTATTTATCTTGCAGATCGATCCACTGCTTGAGTGCTCCGAGGTAATTGCCCAGGTGATAGGAATCTGCCGTCGGCTGAATACCGGAGAGGACGCGCTGGCGAGTATCGGTCGAAGTCTGCTCACTCATGGGGAACAAGTCTAGTCCCCCAAGAATGGAGTGGTACTACTTGCCCAGTTTGCGGGAGGTGGGGCTGAAGTTGTCCAGGCCCATGGCGATAGCGGTGACGATCAAGGCGCCGCCGAGGCCCATGACGATGGCGGCGACCATGGTCATGACGGAGTGGCCGAGGCTGGCGGCCCAGAAATAGCCGCCCACGAGGAGGACAGCACCGAGGACGAGCGAGATGAGTGCGCGCATGAGCGGATTCCACTTCTGTTGTTGTGATTTAAGGCAATGTCGGGGTCATTCTATCAACCGGCTGTCTGATCTGGGTCATCTCTCCGCTTCCATTTCTGCTTCTTCTCCCCCTCGGGCCGCTTCTTCCGCTCGAGGAGGGAGTAGCGGGAGATATCGAAAGAGACGCGACGGATACCGCGGCGCATGTAGCGGTAGGAGCTGCGCAGGCGCGGGTCGATGGGTTGGTCTTTGCCTTGGTAGTCAAAGACGGGCAGGCTCCAGCCGCGGTACATGGCGAGCACGCGCACGGCGAAGGCGGTGACCAAGGTGATCACGATGACCCAGTTCTCCCCCAGGCCCAGCTCCAGCAGGCTGACGTAGGTGATCGTGGCCAGGATGGAGATAGAGGCGTAGAGCTCCTTGGAAAACACCAGGGGCACCCGGTCGGACATGAGGTCACGCAGCACACCGCCGGAAACACCGTTGACCACGGCGGCGACGCAGGCGATGACGAAGCCATGTCCCATCTCCAGTGCGACCTGGGTGCCGATGACGGAGAAGGCGGCGAGGCCGACGGCGTCGGCAAGCAGGAACAGCTTGCGGAAGTAATGCATGATGAAGGACAGCGCGACCGTGGTCAAGGCGGCGGCGACCACGATGATGAGGTAGCGCGGCTCCGCGACCCACGCCAGGGGGTAGTGGTCGAGGAGGACATCGCGCATCGTGCCGCCGCCGAGGGCCGTGAGGCCCGCGAGCGCGATGACTCCGAAGAGGTCCATGCGCTGCCGACCAGCCGCGAGTGCTGCGGTGATCGCTTCGGCGGTGATGCCGATGATGAAGAGCGTGGTCAGCAGCTGCGCGGTGTCCAGGGCATCCATTAGCGGTAGGTGACGTTCAGCGGCGAGTGGTCGGACCAGCGAGTTTCCACGGACGGAGCGCGGTCGACCCAGGAATGCTCGGCACGCTCCAGCATGGACTTGGTGGCGGCTTGGTAGTCGATGCGCCAACCAGCGTCGTTGTTAAAGGCCTGCCCGCGGAAAGTCCACCACGTGTAGGGGCCGTCGCCTTCCGGCTGGAGGCGGCGCGCCACGTCGAACCACTGCGGCTGCGCGGCGGCGGTGCGGACGGTGCGGCCGGGATAATCAACCACGCCGAAGTACTCGCCCAGGCCGGGCTTTTCCTGGCTGGTCTCTTCCGGGAAGGCGCCGAACACGGAGTCCATGAAGGCGCGCTCGTCGGGGAGGAAGCCGGACTTCTTCTGGTTGGTCTTCCAATTTTTCAGGTCCTCGCGGCGGTGGCAGATGTTCCAATCACCGCCGATGACCATGTCGCCGAATTCCTCCGCACGGGCATCGAGGATGCCGGTGAACTCATCGAGGAAGGAGTACTTCTCGTCCTGCTTCGCGGTGCCAGCCGAGCCGGACGGCAGGTACAAGGATGCGACGCGCACGCCTTCGTAGGTTCCTTCGATCCACCGGCCGGAATCGGGGAAGGAACCGAAACCCACGCGGACGTCGATAAGCGGGGAGCGAGAAAGGATTCCGACGCCCGCGCGGCCCTTCGCCGCGGCAGGCGCGCCCACGTAGTGCCAGCCGGAGTCCAGCGCCGGCTGCAAGGCGGCGATCGTCTCCTCGACGGTGGCGCGCACCTCCTGGAGCAGGACGACCTCGGACCGCGTCTGGTTGAGCCAGGCGTGCATGCCTGGGTTGTCCTCGTTGCGTTGTTTGACGGCGGCGCGGATGCCATTGACATTGACGGAGGTGATGGTCAGGCTCATTCCGATCACCTTAGTCGGGACGCCTCAGGCGGGTCGCAGGGATCCAGATGAGGATGGCCAGCACTGCGAGGACAGCACCGGCGATGGCGGGCGCGGAGTAGCCCCAACCAGCCGCGATGACCGCTCCGCCGAGGGCGGCACCGAAGGCGTTGGCCAGGTTGAGCGCCGAGTGGTTAAGCGAGGCGGCCAGCGTTTGAGCGTCCCCGGCGACGTCCATAAGGCGCAGCTGCAGGCTGGGAACGAGGCTGGCGCCGAAGAAGCCGACGAAGTTGAAGGCGAGGGTCCCGGGCACGATCCATGCGGAGGCCCAGGAGAAGATGAGCAGGATGACGCCGATCATGACGAGGGCGAAGAGGATGCCTCGGTCGAGGTTGCGATCGGCCAGGCGACCGCCGAACCAGTTTCCGGCCACGCTGCCCACGCCGTAGGCCATGAGCACCAACCACATCCAGGACACGTCCATCCCGGCGCGCTCGGTCATAGTCCAGGAGATGTAGGTGTAGACGGCGAACATGCCGCCAAAGCCGACGGTGCCCATCGCCAGGGTGAGCCACACTTGGCTGCGGCTCAGCGCGCCCAGTTCAGTACGAACGGAGGTGGTGGGCATCTGGGTCATGTGCGGCATGAGGAACCACAGGGCGGTGACGGTCATGGCCGCGAGGACGGCCACGAGGACGTAGGCGCTGGCCCAGCCGAAGGCCTGCCCGAGGGCCTGGGCGGCGGGAACACCGGCCACGGTGGCCACCGACAGGCCCATGCCGACGAAGGCGATGGCGCGGCCCCGCTGACCGGCGGGCGCCATCGACGCCGCTGAGAGGGCCGCCACGGAGAAGTACGCGCCGTGCGGCAGGCCCGCGATAAAGCGGGCGGCCAGCAGGGTGCCGTAACTATCAGAGACCGCCGCGAGGACATGGCCGAGGGTAAAGGCCGCCATGAGGATGAGCAGCAGGCGGCGGCGAGGAATGTATCCCGTCACCGCGGTGATAAGCGGGGCGCCGACGACCACGCCGAGGGCGTAGGCAGAGATGATGTGCCCGGCTTGGTTCTCGGCGATGCCGAAGTCTGCGGCGATGAGCGGCAGCAGGCCCATGGAGACGAACTCCGAGGTGCCGATGGCGAAGCCGCCGAGGGCCAAAGCAATCATGACGATGATGCGGCGGGGTTCGGATATCTCGGTTTGCCGGGGAATGGGCTGGCGGGTCACATGCACGGGGCGTCACCATACCCGTTCTTGAAATCTTCCAAAACTAGGTAAGGTCATACTATCTTTGCCTAGCCTTACCTATCCCCGCTATGAAAGGGGCGCCGTGCGCGCAGCCATTCCAGTCATCATCGTCGCCTCTGCCCTCACTCTGGCAGCATGCGGCTCCGCGTCGGAGTCCACCTCCTCCTCGGAGAATGCCGACGCCAAGACCACCGCCACCTCGGGTGAGTTCCCCGTCACCGTGGACCACGCCTTCGGCTCCACCACCATCGATTCCCAGCCGCAGCGCTTGGCCACGGTGGGCTGGGCCAACAACGAGGTACCCCTGTCGCTCGATGTGGTCCCCGTCGGCATGTCCAAGGCCACCTTCGGCGACGATGACGGAGACGGTATCCTCCCCTGGGTCGAGGAGAAGCTCGAGGAACTGGGCGGCGACACGCCGGTGCTGTTCGACGAGACCGATTCCATTCCCTTCGAGCAGATCGCCGACACTCAGCCCGACGTCATCCTTGCCGCGTACTCCGGCATCACCCAAGATGATTACGACAAACTGTCCAAGATCGCCCCCGTCGTCGCCTACCCGGGCATCCCGTGGGGCACCTCACTGGGAGAGATGATCACTCTCGACGCCGCCGGCCTCGGCATGGAAGATCAGGGCACAGAGCTCAACACCACCCTGGATACCGAGGTCGCCGATACCCTCAAACAGTTCCCCGACCTCAAGGAGGCGAAGGTCCTGTTCACCGCGTTCGGTGGCCAGAATGACTACTCGAAAATCGGTTTCTACGGCACCAAGGACCCGCGCGCGGGCTTCCTCGCCGACGCCGGAATCGGCGTGCCCCAGGTAGTCCAGGACGAAAGCGGGCAGGCCGAGAGCTTCTGGATCGAGCGCTCCGCCGAGGATGTCGAAGCCTTCAATGACGTCACCCTCATCATCTCCTACGGCTCCGATGATCCGGCGGAGAACGCCAAGACCCTGGCCGAGCTACAGGCCCATCCCCTACTCGGCCGCATCCCCGCGATCCGCGATGGCCATGTCGCATTCCTGGGCAACGGCCCCCTCGCGGCCTCCGCGAACCCTTCACCGCTGTCCATCCCGTGGGGCATCCAGGACTACTTCTCGCTGCTCAACGACACCCTGAAGTAAACCCTTGGACCGTTCACACCCGCGCCGCCTCCTCTTCACCCTCGCGCTCGTCCTCGGACTGTGCGCGATGGGTGTGGCCTCGGTGGCCTTCGGCATGCGCGATATTTCCTTCGCCGATGTCTGGGCCGCTCTCCAGGG
The DNA here is from genome assembly GCF_030408455.1 of Corynebacterium atrinae. NCBI lineage: Bacteria > Bacillati > Actinomycetota > Actinomycetes > Mycobacteriales > Corynebacteriaceae > Corynebacterium > Corynebacterium atrinae. Next base: position 506,692 of record NZ_CP046977.1, on the reverse strand, counting down.
CCACACCGACACCGTCGATCAAGCAGCCGCGTACCAGAGGATTCCGCGTACCATCCTCGCGATGATCATCGGGGCCGCATTGGCGGTATCGGGCACCACCATGCAGGCCATCACGCGCAACCCCCTCGCCGACCCCGGCATCTTCGGCGTCCTCGCTGGCGCGGCGCTGGCCGTGGTCATCGGCATCGCGTTTTTCGGGCTGAGCAACCAGATAGCAACATTCTTCGTCGCCATCATCGGCTCCGCCGTCGCCGCCATCTTCGTCTACACCGTGGGATCGCTCGGAGGGGCCGGGGCCACGCCGCTCACGCTCGCCCTCGCGGGTGCCGCGACGGCTGCCGCCGCCAGCTCACTGGTCAGCGCCATCCTCCTCCCCCGCGTGGACGTGATAAACCAGTTCCGGTTTTGGCAGATCGGAAACGTCGGTGGCGCAGACCTCGAGCAGATGGCCCTGGCCGCTCCCTTCCTCATCGTCGGTGTTCTGTTGTGTTGGGGCAGCGCGACGGGCCTCAACGCCCTCGCGCTCGGCGATGACATCGCCACCGGCCTCGGCGCCCGCACAGGAACCACGCGCCTAGTTTCCACCGTGGGAGCCGTCACCCTCTGCGGAGTGTCCACCGCCTTGGCCGGGCCCATCGGCTTCGTCGGGCTCATCATCCCGCACCTGTGCCGGCTGCTCGTGGGTACCGATCACCGCTGGCTCATGCCAATCACGGCGTTGGCGGGCGCGATCCTGCTCGTCGGCGCAGATACCCTCGGCCGGGTGGTCAACCGCCCCAGTGAGGTTGCGGTGGCGGTGCTCACCCCCATCATTGGCGCTCCATTGTTCATCTGGATCGTCCGCCGAACGAAGGCCCGCGAACTATGACCACTGCCGTTCGCGCTAGCCGCGCCGCCCACCGACGCTCCCACCTCCTCACCATTAGCGTTCTCAGCCTCATCCTCGCGTGCCTCGTCGCCACCGCCCTCATGGTCGGTGAGACCTTCTATCCCCCAGGCGATGTCATCGCCGTCATCCTCGGCGAGCGCGTGCCCGGCGCGTCCTACACCGTTGGCGAACTGCGACTGCCCCGCACTGCGCTCGCCGTCGTCGCGGGCGCGTCCTTCGGAGTCTCCGGCGTGGTGTTCCAAACAATGTTGCGCAATCAGCTCGCTTCCCCGGACATCATCGGTATCTCGTCCGGGGCGGGCGCGGCGGGTGTCGTGGGCATTGTCTTCTTCCACCTCAGCCAGGCGACGGTTTCCCTCCTGGCACTCGTGGCGTCCCTGCTGGTGGCCGGTCTCATCTATGCCCTGTCACTGCGCGGCGGCTTCGCGGGCACCCGGCTTATCCTCATCGGCATTGGCATCGCGGCCCTGCTCCAATCGGTGGTCACGTACACGCTCTCCCGCGCCGCGGCGTGGGATCTGCCCACGGCCACGCGCTGGCTCACCGGTTCCTTCAACGCCGCCAGTTGGACGTGGGTGGTGCCGGTGGCAATCACTGCCGGGCTGATGATCCCCCTCATTGTGGTGCTCAGCCACCGCCTCTCCGTCATGCGCATGGGCGATGACCTAGCGTCTGCGCTGGGTATCCCGGTGAAGGCCACCCGCATCACCATCATCGTCGCCGCCGTCGCCCTCATCGCCGTCGCTACCGCCGCGTGCGGCCCGATCGCGTTCGTCGCGTTCATGTCGGGCCCCATTGCCATGCGCCTGACACGATCGGGTTCCTCCCCCGTCGCGGCTGCCGCGCTCGTTGGCGCGCTGCTCGTCCTCGGGGCGGACCTGCTGGGCCAGTTCGCCTTGGGTACCCGTTACCCGGTTGGCGTCATCACCGGCATCCTCGGCGCGCCGTACCTCATCGTCCTGCTCATTCGTTCCCAGCGCACCGGAGGTGCCTCATGACCGCATCCCACTCCATGTCCGCCCGGGATCTCACCCTGGGCTACGGCACCCGCTAGGTCGCCGCAGACCTCAACGTGGACATCGCCCCCGGCGCGGTCACCGCGATCACGGCCCGAACGGCTGTGGAAAGTCCACCCTTCTGCGTGCGCTGTCCCGCCTGCTCAGCCCCGAGTCAGGGCAGGTGCTTATCGACGCCGCCCCGATCAGCACCATCCCCACCCGCGAGCTGGCCCGCATTCTGGGTCTGCTTCCGCAGACCCCCACCGCGCCCGACGGCATCACCGTCGCCGATCTCGTCGGCCGTGGCCGCACCCCGCACCAGGGGTTGTTCGGCCGCTGGAGCACCAAGGATTATGAGGTCGTCGCCGAGGCCCTCTCCGCCACGGGCTTGAGCGATCTCGCCGAGCGCAGCGTCGATGAGCTATCCGGCGGCCAGCGCCAGCGGGTGTGGGTTGCCATGGCGCTGGCCCAGGACACCGACATTTTGCTTCTCGACGAACCCACCACCTACCTCGACGTCGCCAACCAACTCGACATCCTCGACTTGTTGCTCGACCTCAACGCCCACCGCGGCACCACCATCGTCATGGTGTTGCACGACCTTAACCTCGCGGCCCGCTACTGCGATCACCTCATCGCCATGCGAGACGGGGCGATCATCGCCTCGGGTACCCCCGAGGAGGTCGTCACCGCAGAGACGGTGAAAAAGGTCTTCGCCCTCGATTCCCACGTCATGCCCGATCCCGTGTCTTCCCGCCCCATGGTCATGCCCATCGGCCGCCACCACATCCTGAGGTAAATCCCATGAGCTTCCTGCCCTTTGCCGTCCGCGTCCATGCTCTCGAGCGTCTCAGCCCCACCTTCCTGCGCCTGGTCTTGGAAGGCGCTACGCTCCACGACTTCACCATCAACGGCCCCATCCTGGACCAGCGCATCAAGTTCATCATCCCCACCGCTACCGGCCACCTGCCAACGCTGCCCACCGACGGCACCTGGTTCGACTACTGGCGCGGTCTCCCCGAGGACGAGCGCGGCCACATCCGCACCTACTCCGTGCGGGAACTCCAGGATGACCTGCTCACTGTCGACGTCGTCCTCCACCTCAAGGAGGGCGAGTCCGGCCCCGCCGCAACGTGGGCCGCCAACGCCGAGATCGGCGACGAACTCATCGTCATCGGCCCCGGGCCCGAAAGCGAGTACGGCGGCGGCATCGAGTTTTTCCCCGGCAACGCCACCGAGCTACGCCTCATCGGTGATGAGACGGCCGTCCCCGCGGTCGCCCGCATCCTCGAGGACCTGCCAGATGGTGCCCGCGGCGAAGTCCTCCTCGAAGTACCGGCCGCAGAGGACCACCTCCCACTCCAGGCCCCGCCCGGTATCCGCGTGACCTGGCTCGACCGCAACGAGGAGCCGTTCGGCGCACCCTTAACCCGCCACCTGCACATCGCGCTGGACAGCGGCGATTCGGACGAGGTGACGTGGGAGACCCCGACGTTTTCCGCAGCGGGTGAGCCCGTGGACGTCGATAAGCAGCCCGGCGAGGGCATCTACTACTGGATCGCCGGCGAGTCCGGCGTGGTGACGTCCCTGCGCCGACACTTGGTTAAGGAACGCGGCATTCCCCGCCATCAGGTGTGCTTCATGGGTTATTGGAAAGTGGGGTCCCCATGGGCACCTAGCTGGGCAGGTGACACGTATCGGCTACCAAACAGGTATCCTGGTGGATTGACTGTATCGCCAAAACTTCAAGGGAGACTCATGGCAAAGATCATCTGGACCCGTACCGACGAGGCACCGCTGCTGGCGACCTACTCGTTCAAGCCGGTGGTGGAGGCTTTCGTCGGCACCGCTGGTGTCGAGGTAGAAACCCGCGACATTTCCCTCGCCGGACGCATTATCGCCCAGTTCCCCAATCGCCTGACCGATGAACAGCGCATCGATGACGCGCTGGTCGAGCTGGGCGAGCTGGCCAAGACTCCGGAAGCCAACATTATCAAGCTTCCGAACATCTCCGCGTCGGTCCCGCAGCTCAAGGCCGCGATCGCCGAGCTGCAGGCCCAGGGCTATGATCTGCCGGATTACCCGGACAACCCGACCACGGATGAGGACAAGGATGTCCGCAAGCGCTACGACGCCGTCAAGGGTTCCGCCGTCAACCCCGTCCTGCGTGAGGGCAACTCTGACCGCCGCGCGCCGGAGGCAGTGAAGAACTTCGTCAAGAAGCACCCGCACCGCATGGGCACCTGGTCCGCCGATTCCAAGACCAACGTCGCCACCATGGACGCCGATGACTTCCGCCACAACGAGAAGTCCGTCATCATGCCGGCCGCCGACACCCTGACGTTCCAGCTGGTCGACGCCGCCGGTAACACCACCAAGCTCCGCGAGGACCTCGACGTCCTCGCCGGTGAGGTCGTCGATGGCACCGTCATGCGCGCTGCATCGCTGCAGCAGTTCCTCAACGAGCAGGTCGCCCGCGCCAAGGAAGAAGGCGTGCTCTTCTCCGTGCACCTCAAGGCCACGATGATGAAGGTCTCCGACCCCATCATCTTCGGCTACGTCGTCCGCACCTTCTTCGCCGACGTCTTTGATAAGTACGGCGATGAGCTCCTCGCCGCCGGTCTCAACGGCGAGAACGGCCTCGGTGCCATTTACTCCGGCCTCGACAGCCTGGAAAACGGCGCCGAGATCCGCGCCGCGTTCGACGCCGCTCTGGCCGCCGGTCCCGCGCTGGCCATGGTCAACTCCCACAAGGGCATCACCAACCTGCATGTTCCCTCCGATGTCATCGTCGACGCCTCCATGCCCGCCATGATCCGCACCTCCGGCCACATGTGGAACAAGGACGATCAGGAGCAGGACACCCTCGCGGTCATCCCCGATTCCTCCTACGCCGGCGTGTACCAGGCAGTCATCGAGGACTGCAAGGCCAACGGCGCCTTCGACCCGACCACCATGGGCACTGTCCCCAACGTCGGACTCATGGCGCAGAAGGCCGAGGAGTACGGCTCGCACGACAAGACCTTCAAGATCGAGACCGATGGCACCGTCCAGGTCCTCAACGCCGCCGGTGATGTTCTCATCGAGCACGAGGTTTCTGCCGGTGACATCTGGCGCGCCTGCCAGACCAAGGACGCCCCGATCCAGGACTGGGTCAAGCTCGCCGTCGACCGCGCCCGCATCTCCGGCATGCCCGCCATCTTCTGGCTGGACCCCGCCCGCGCGCACGACCGCAACCTCATCTCCCTGGTGGAGAAGTACCTCGGCGACCACGACACCGAGGGCTTGGACATCCAAATCCTCTCCCCGGAGGAGGCCACCAAGGTGTCCATCGAGCGCATCCGCCGCGGCGAGGACACCATCTCCGTCACCGGCAACGTGCTGCGCGATTACAACACCGACCTCTTCCCCATCCTCGAGCTGGGTACCTCCGCCAAGATGCTCTCCGTCGTGCCGCTCATGGCCGGTGGTGGCCTCTTCGAGACTGGTGCCGGTGGCTCCGCCCCGAAGCACGTCCAGCAGGTGCAGGAAGAAAACCACTTGCGCTGGGATTCCCTCGGCGAGTTCCTCGCCCTGGCTGAGTCCCTGCGCCACGTCGCCCGCACCGAGGACAACGCCCAGGCCGCCATTCTGGCCGACGCCCTGGACAAGGCCACGGAGAAGCTCCTCAACGAGGGCAAGTCCCCGTCCCGCAAGGTCGGCGAGATTGATAACCGCGGTTCCCACTTCTACCTGGCTTCCTACTGGGCCGAGGAGCTGGCCGCGCAGACCGAGGACGCCGCACTCGCGGAGGCCTTCGGCCCGATCGCTACCGCCCTCGCCGCCGACGCTGCAGTCATTGACCAGGAACTGATCGACAACCAAGGTCAGCCCGTTGACCTGGGTGGCTACTACCAGCCCAACGATGAGAAGACGAGTGATGTCATGCGCCCGTCCTCGAAGTTCAATGAGATCATTGACGGCCTGAAGTAAATCACACCAAGAAAGGCGCCCTTCGGGGCGCCTTTTTTATTCATACGGTGGCCTGGGCGTTTCCGAGAATTCTAGACAGCTCGGTTTGTTTGCCGCGTAGGGTGATTGCAACCAACCCGAAGGAAGCACACCATGACCAAGTACGACAACACCCAAGCCGCCGAGTGGGCATTTGATACCCGGGCTATCCACGCCGGATCCACGCTGGACGCCGATAACCGTTCACGCAACCAGCCGATCCACCTCACCTCCTCTTATGTCTTCGAATCCGCCGAGCACGCCAAGCAGCGTTTCGCCCTAGAAGACCTCGGCCCGGTGTATTCCCGCCTCACCAACCCGACGGTGGAGGCCTTGGAAAACCGCTTGGCGTCCCTCGAAGGCGGTGTGCACGCTGTGGCGTTCGCGTCCGGCCAGGCCGCGGAGACCGCCGCGATCCTTAACCTCGCAGGTGCGGGCGACCACATCGTGGCCTCCCCTCGCCTCTACGGCGGCACAGAGACCCTCTTCCAGGTCACGCTCAAGCGCCTGGGCATCGAGGTCAGCTTTGTAGAGAATCCCGACGATCCAGCCTCCTGGCAGGCCGCCGTCCGCCCGAATACCCGCGCATTCTTCGCCGAGACCTTTGGCAACCCCATCGCCGACGTCCTCGATATCCCGGCCGTCGCGGAGGTGGCCCACGCCAACCAAGTTCCGCTCATCGTCGACAACACCCTGGCCACCGCGGCCCTGGTCCGCCCGCTGGAGCTCGGTGCCGACATCGTCGTCGCCTCCTTGACCAAGTTCTACACCGGCAACGGCTCCGCCCTCGGTGGCATCCTCATCGACGGCGGCACCTTCGACTGGTCCACATTCGAGCAGTTCACTACCCCGGACCCCGCCTACCACGGACTCCGCTACGTGGATCTCGGCCCGGCCGCGTTCGGCCTCAAGGCCCGGGTGGGCTTGCTGCGCGACACCGGCGCGGCCCTGTCCGCCTTCAATGCGTGGACGACCCTGCAGGGTCTAGACACCCTCTCTCTCCGGGTGGAGCGCCACAACAGCAACGCCGCGGCCGTCGCAAAGTTCTTGTCCACTCACCCGCAGGTCGCCTCGGTCAACTACGCCGGCCTGGAAACCTCCCCGTGGTTCGCAGTCAAGGAAAAGCTCGGCCTCACCCACACCGGCTCGGTGCTCAGCTTCGACCTCACCGGCCCGACTGATGACCACACCCGCGCCTGGGCGTTCATCGACGCCCTCAAGCTGCACTCCAACCTCGCCAACGTCGGCGACGTCCGCTCCCTCGTCGTCCACCCCGCGACCACCACCCACTCCCAATCCGACGCCGCCGGGCTCAAGCGCGCCGGAGTCAGCCAGGCCACCGTGCGCCTGTCCGTGGGCATCGAAAACATCGATGACATCCTCGCCGACCTCGAGCGCGGTTTCCAGGCGGTAAGCTCGTGACCCTTCACCAGGTCACCATCGGCGATCTCCCCACGGAAGCCGGTGCGCTCATCCCTGATGTCACCATCGCCTACCAGCAATGGGGCACGCTGCGCATCAACGACGACGACACTAACAACCTCATCCTCGTCGAGCACGCCCTCACCGGCGACACCAACGTCGCCGACTGGTGGGGCCCGCTGCTTGGCCCGGGAAAGGCCCTGGACACTGATGCCTGGTGCATCATCTGCACCAACGTCATCGGCGGCTGTCAAGGCTCCACCGGCCCCGGATCGCCGCACCCCGACGGTGGTCGCTGGGGGTCGCGCTTCCCCGCCATCAGCATCCGCGACCAGGTCACGGCAGAAAAGATGCTTCTCGACGCCCTCAACATCACCCGAGTCCACGCCGTCCTCGGCGGCTCCATGGGCGGTGCCCGCACCCTTGAATGGGCGTTGATGTTCCCCGAGATGCTTGACACCGCCTGCGTCATGGCGGTCTCCGCCCGCGCCAGCGCCTGGCAGATCGGCATCCAATCCGCCCAGATCTCCGCCATCGTCCGCGACCCGCACTGGCACGGCGGCGACTTCTACGAGACGGGCACCTCCCCCGATGCTGGCCTCGCCGCCGCTCGCCGCATCGCCCACCTGACCTACCGCGGCGAACAGGAACTCGAAGAGCGCTTCGGCGCCCGCCCACAACCCGACGAAAACCCCCTGGGCCCCTACCGCGATCCCTCCCAACGCTTCGGAGTAGATAGCTACCTGCAATACCAGGGCCAAAAACTCGTCGAGCGCTTCGACGCCGGCAGCTACGTCACCCTCAGTGAAGCAATGAACCGCCACGACATCGGCCGCGGGCGAGGAGGCCTCAACAAAGCACTCGCCTCGTGCACCGTCCCCACGATGATCGTCGGCGTCGACACCGACATCCTCTACCCCTACCACCAGCAGGAACACCTCTCCCGCAACATCGGCAACCTTCTAGGAATCGCCCGGATCGTCTCCCCCGTCGGCCACGATGCCTTCCTCGCCGAGTTCCGACAAATGGATCGAATCCTTCGCCGCTTCCTCATCCTCAGCGTCCTCACCGAGGAAGAACACGAGGATGGCTACATCATCTAAAACGGTGTGGGCTAGCGAAATTCGGTGGTCACGGGCTCAAGTAGGAGGAGACAAGACTTTTCTTCATACTCTTTCACCTCCGCGGTGACGCGAAGTGCGTCCTTGACAGCCAAGGTGTCCGGGATATTGGGTCCAGTAAGCTTCAAATCTGAGACGATGTTCACATCTCGGAATTGAAACTCTGGCCCACTGAAGGACGACTCATCGTAGTCCCCTGCATTTATCAGGATGTCATAGCGAGTTTTGTAGTCGTCATGATTGTTCAACGCGCCGATGTACCCGTCAAATGCAATGGTCCTTCCTGCGTACTTGGAAGCAAAATCGGACACCGTTTCACTGCAGTAGTCCCGCACTTGCAGCAACTGAGCGAAATCTGCATTGTCTTCAACGGTGATAATCTCAACGGGTTCAGGGGCAAGAGGTTCTTCTTCGGGCTGAGGGATAGCTACCGCTGAACTCGAAGCAGAACCGGATTCGTTGTTGGGCTTATTACTATCGCCTTCCCCCATCACCCCCATGATCAAGGCAATGGCTAGCAACACTACGGCCATGCCGCCGAGCGCAGCCCACAGACGCCAGGATGTCTTTGGTTTTGGGCGGCGGAAGACCAACGTGGATCGCAGTCGCCCCTGCTCCTGGGAAACCAATTCCCAACCTTCCTGCTGCTTACTCTTGATCGCCTTTGCCTCGCCACCCCTGATCGCCTTGATCTCAGTGAGCTCGTACTGTGGTTCCTCGCTAGTCATGAGTTTTCCTGCCCTTTTGATAAGTGACGAGCCCTACGACTCTTGATGTGAAATCAGTACGGACCGGGCGGCATGACGCGACACGGATATGGCTGCACTAAAGGTTCTGCGAGGCGTTGCAACGCTTACATCTTTTATGTGATGTTACTTGCTTCCTTATGCGCAGTATCAACTATTTTTAGATTTCTGTCATTTCGACTAATTGAGCAAGAACGGCTGCTTGTGATGATCACATCCCGGAGAGCCCACTACTTTGCTACCCGCTAAGAATTGAAGGCCTGGTGGTATGTGAGAGTTTGACGCTCCAGTGGTGGTGCTGGTCATACGATCTCCGGGGGAGACTGTCCGCCGTCGATCACACAACGAACCACCATCAACTTGGGTCGAATTCTGCAAAACAAGATGGGCAACGAAGAACTACCCAGATTCGCATCTATAGGAGTCTCGCGATTTCTTCGTCCGCACCGGCAGAGGTCTCACTTTGACGCGCAAATCGTTCCGCAAGATCACGTCGGTCGCTATCACGTTGCTTCTCGAATTCCAACAGGTCACGCATCCGAATGCGCCGAACGCGCCCGACAGAGTAGAAGTCAATATCCCCACGGTCAAGAAGCTTGTACAGGTGAGTACGGCTCATCCCGAGCTTTTTGGCAGCTTGGTTTGGTGTGACTGACCCATCCTCGCCTACGGCAATGATGTCTTCATCCTCGCGGATAGATGCCACCAAGCTGAGCAACAGGTCACGAACACTGGAGGACACATCGGACTTCGCGAAGGCTTGAATCTCATCGAGATCTTCAGAAGTAAGGGCGGAAGTCGGCAAAGTCTGCATTTCCACTCCTTTTTGCGACTCTTCACATTATGGGGGTCGCCACTGAAGCACTTGCCATACCTGGCACAGATGACATAAATGACACTAGCGTGCTTTATTCTTGGTCACAAGAGTTACTCGGCACTGTTAATCCTCCCCGACCCCCTCCTCAGCAGTTCCTTTTCTGGCCAACCTGAGGTACTCATTTAGGCAATTAGGATTCCAGCGCATCGACTGAGGCCGATAGGAAGGCCATGGTTCCGCCGATGAGGAGGCAAAAGAAGGCGTCGAAACGCCGGGAGCGGACCGCGAATACTCCGAGGACGCGGGAGTCGCAGGTCAGGCGCAACAGGGCCAGCCACAGCATGGAGGCGCCGAGGACGAACGTGGCTCGGCGCCAGTGTTCGGTGGCGGCGAATACGGAAGCGACGATGACCCCCACGACGAAGAGGATCATGCCCGCCCACTGCACCACGCGGGGGATGCGGGAGGGGGGTAGGTCCAGGTCGTGGGGGTTGTCGAGGGCTCCCATCGGATTATTCACCGGCGAGTAGTTCCGCCCTCTCGACGACGTTGCGCACGAGGAACGCGCGGGTCAGGGGGCCGACACCACCGGGGTTCGGGGAGACGAAACCAGCTACCTCCCACACGTCGGGGTGGACATCACCGGCGAGTTTGCCGTCGAGGCGGGAGACGCCGACGTCGAGGATGGCGGCACCTGGTTTGACCATGTCGGCGGTGAGCATGTGGGGGACGCCGGCGGCAGCGACGATGACATCGGCCTCCCGCGTTTCTGCGGCAAGATCCTTCGTGCCGGTGTGACACAGGGTGACGGTGGAGTTTTCGGAGCGGCGGGTGAGCATGAGCCCGATGGGGCGGCCGACGGTGACCCCGCGGCCGATGACGACGACCTTGGCGCCGTTGAGCTCGACGTCGTAACGCTTGAGCAGGTGGATGGCACCGTTCGGGGTGCACGGCAGCGGCGCGGCTTCGTTGAGCACGAGCTTGCCCAGGTTCATCGGGTGCAGGCCATCGGCGTCCTTGTCGGGGTCGATGGCGGCGAGCACGGCGTTTTCATCGAGGTGCTTCGGCAGCGGGAGCTGGACGATGTAGCCCGTGCAGGCGGGATCATTGTTGAGCTCGTCGATGACGGCCAGCAGCTCTTCCTGCGTGATGTCCTCGGGCAGGTCCTTGCGGATGGAATTCACACCGATTTGTTCGCAATCGCGGTGCTTCATCTTCACATAGGAGTGGGAGGCGGGGTCGTCGCCCACGAGCACGGTCGCCAGGCCCGGCACGATTCCCTTCTCTTTGAGGGCGGCCACGCGCTTGGTCAGGCCGGCAAAGATCTCGTCGCGATAGAGCTGTCCATCAAGTTTCGTCGCAGTCACGCACCCCATCCTAGACTCATGGGCATGCCCATCCTGCACGTCATCTTCGATAATCCCGTCATTCCCCCGAATACGGGCAACGCGATTCGCATGTGCGCGGGCACCGGGGCACACCTGCATTTGGTGGAACCCCTGGGATTCGATCTCACGGAGAAGAATCTTCGCCGCGCAGGGTTGGACTATCACGATTTGGCGGATGTCACGGTCCATCCGGACCTTGACAGCTGCTTATCGACGCTCCCCTCCTCCCGCATCTTCGCCTTCACCACCACGTCAAGCACGTGGCACACGGCGATCGACTACCAGGAGGGTGATGCGTTGCTGTTCGGCACGGAGCCCACCGGGCTCCCCGCCGAACATCTAGCTCATCCCCGGATTACTGGTGAGGTGCGGATTCCCATGCTTCCGGGGCGTCGGTCGATGAATCTGTCGAACTCGGCGGCGGTGGCGACGTATGAAGCATGGCGTCAGCTGGGGTTTCCTGGCGGGGTGTAGGGAGCTTGCGCTGGCGCAGGGTATCCACGAGCGTCCGGCCATCCTCCGGGGTGAGGTCTTCACCGGCCATCATGACGGGGCCGGGAACGAGGTCGAAGCGGACGGTGCACAGGCCAAGGGCCTGCTGCAGCGGGCCGCGGGTGAGCGACAATTCCTGGATGTGGGCGGGGGCGACGACCTTGACTCGGCGGGCGAGGCGCCCGCTGTGGACCACGACGGCGTCGATAAGCACAGTGACAGCTTGTTGCTGCAGGTCGATGGGTGACACCCACCGGGCAGAAGGCGGCGACGTAAACGTCGGCGTGGTGGCGCCCTCCGGGCGGGCGGAGGCCTCGATCCGTTCCGGATCAAGCGGACTGACCAGTGCCAAGAGGGCGACGGCCTGCTCGCGGGAACCGACGGGCAGCAAAGTGCTGCTCGATTCCTGCTTGGTATCCACGCCGTAGCCGGCGACGGACACCTTGACGTACCACCAGCCGAAGAAGCGCCACAGGATCGGCTGATGGACTGTCACGCCGTGGATGCGGTGGAGCGGGATGGATTGGCGGCGGCGATCGGCCAGACCGTAGGAGAGGTTGAGGGTGTCGCCGTCGAGGAAGGCGGTGAACTTCCAGCTGCGGTCGATCTGGCCCCACACCGTGGGGAAGATACCGATGATGATCGGCACGGAGGCGGCCCAGGTCAGCGGACTGAGGAGGAAACCGATGATGACGGCGACCGCGCCGATCAGCGAGCCCTGGAGAGCGGCACCGGCCAGCGAGCGGGCGATGGGGATTTCGGGGATGAGGGGCGCGCCGACCTCCACGACCTCCTCCTGAACCGCTACCTCACCCTTGGCCCTAGCCAGCACCTCCACCCGCAGTTCCTCCGCTTCGGCGCGGGGCAGGAAGGCGATCTCAATGACGGAATCGCTGCCACCCGCGGTCTCCACTCGGACCGACGCGAGACCGAAGATCCGCGCGATAACCGATTCGACGACGTCGACAGCCTGGATCCGGTCATAGCGAGCAGTACGCAACTGGCGGCTCAGCACGCCCTTCTTCAGAGAAATCTCCTCATCGGTGAGCCGGAACCCGGTGGCCTTCCACCACACCTGCGACACGAGCCAGATGATCCCGCACAGAGCGATAAAACCGGCGACCCCGAGGAGAATGGGCAAGACGTTCCCATCAGTCAGCCACCCGTAGGCGATGCCAAGTATGGTCGCGTTGATATTGACGGCCGCGACGGCGATGGCAGCCAGGATGACCGTCCAAAACCGCAGCAGCGGAGTCAGGCGATGAACGTGACGGAACTCCTCGTTCACAGGCCGCTCATCCTCTCTCGGGCCTTGATGGCCAGGCGATCGCGCAAGGCATCCGCCACCTCGGCGGGCAACCCCTCGACCGAAGAATCAGAGGTGGCCGATGCCGTGTGCAGCTCCAGGGTCTTCATGCCTAACGGACGATCAATGGGTCCCGCGGTGACGTCGACAAACTGAATGCGGCCATAAGGCACGACGGTAAAGGTGTGCCACAACTTGCCCTTCGTGATCAGCAGCTCATCCTCCGTCTCCTGCCAACCCAACAGCTTGACCTGAGCGGGGATGAGCCACAACTGCCAGAGAAAGAACGCCACAAAAATCCCAGTCCCGATCCACAGCCACGGGCTCAGCAACCAGGCGGCGACGGCAAAACCGATCCCCAGCACAGCAATCCAGGGCAATCGGCTGAGATATCGGGCAGTTACCAGCTTGGGAGAAACGGGATTCATACCTCTCACCTTAACGATCCCTTAACTACAATGATCTCCCGTGACCGCGTTCGAGTACTTTCTGGCCAAGATCCCCACGGGGGCGACGATCGCTGTCGTCATCGCATTCATCTCCACACTGGTGACCCAGGATATGCCGCTGAACATTTTCAGCATCCTCTTCTTCCTGGTCACCTGGGCCACGCTGACCGTCATCGCCTCCGCGATCCTCATGGCCATTGAGCTGATTCGCGATCGGCTCTAGCGGAAGTCCCGCGAACCTCGGCTAAACCACTCCCCGATCGCCAGGGGCTCCAGCCGGTCCGCCACAACACTCGTCGCCCCGGTCGCGTTTTGCACAATTCCGCGCACCACCAGCACCTTCGAGGTCCGCGCGACTACGCGTTGCCGCTTCCACAGCCCCACCGAGACCATGACGTTCATCAACCCGGTCTCATCTTCCATGCCTAAAAACGTCAGTCCCGAGGCGGTCTGTGGTCGCTGTCGATGCGTGACCACGCCCGCGATGCGTACCCGCGTGCCATCCGGCACGCTGCGCAGGTCACAGGCCCGGAGGATGCCCGCCTCGGCTAGCTGATCGCGCACCATCGCCATCGGCTGCGTCTGCGGGGTCACCCCGGTGCTGCTGACATCGGCAACCAGGAGCTCCAGCGAACTCATCCCGGGCAACGCCGGGGCTTCGATGGCCGAGAGCCCCGGCAGCATTCCTTCCCGTTCGGTCGCCGCAATTCCGGCCTCCCACAATGCTTGCCGGCGGTCGATGCCAAAGCAGTCCAAGGCCCCGGCCCGTGCCAGGGCTTCGACGTGTGCCACCGTGAGATCGGCCCGGCGCGACAGGTCCGGGATGCTGGTGAAGGGGGCGGCGGCTTCGATGCGCGCAGCGGCTTCCTTCACGCCGTTGATGAGGTTGAGGCCCACCCGGATCTGGCCGTCCACCACCCGGGCGTGCTCGCCGGATTCGTTGACATCCACCGGCAGTACCTGCACCCCGTGTCGGCGGGCGTCCTGGATGAGCGACTGTGGGGAGTAGAAGCCCATCGGCTGGGCGCGGAGCAGGCCAACGCAGAACTCCGCCGGGTAGTGGTGTTTGAACCACGCCGAGAAGTACACCAGGGAGGCGAAGGATTGGGAATGTGATTCAGGGAAGCCGTAGGCGGCGAACGCGACGATCTTGTTCCAGAGTTTCTCCGCGACGGCCCCATCGATGCCGTTGGTTTCGTGCGCTCCCCGGAAGAAGCGATCGCGCAGCGCCGCCATCCGCTCCGGGGATCGCTTGGAGCCCATGGCGCGGCGCAACTCGTCGGCTTCGGCTCCGCTGAAACCGGCGGCGTCGACAGCCACTTGCATCAGCTGTTCCTGGAACAGCGGGATGCCCAGCGTCTTTCCTAGGGATTTCTCCAGCACGGGGTGGTCGTAGGTGATCTCTTCGAGGCCATCCCGGCGGCGCAGGTAGGGGTGGACGGATCCGCCTTGGATGGGGCCGGGGCGGATGAGTGCGACCTCCACGACGAGGTCGAAAAAGCAGCGGGGTTTGAGCCGCGGGAGGGTGGACAGCTGCGCGCGGGATTCGACCTGGAAGACTCCGACGGCGTCGGCACGGCAGAGCATGTCGTAGACCTCCGGTTCCGCCAGGTCCAGCTCCCACAGGTTGACGCGGCGGCCGCGTTGTTCTTCTACGAGGTCCATCATGTGGTGCAGGGCTTCGAGCATGCCCAGGCCAAGCAGGTCGAACTTGACCAGGCCGACGGAGGCGCAATCGTCTTTATCCCATTGCACGACTGAGCGCTTTTCCATCCGGGCCCATTCGACGGGGACAACGTCGGCGATAGGACGATCACAGATGACCATGCCGCCGGAGTGGATGCCCAGGTGCCGGGGTTGCCCCTTGAACTGGGCCGCCAGCTCCAGTACCTCCGGTGGCGGTTCGGCGGTGCCCTTGCTCCAGGCATCAGCGCTGCCTTGCGGGTACCCGAGGGCGCGGGCGGCGTCGCGAACAGACCCCTTGGTCCGGTAGGTGATGACGTTGGCCACCTGCGCCGCCTTGGTCCGCCCGTGGCGCTCATAAACGTACTGGATGACTTCCTCGCGCCTGCCCGATTCAATGTCGATGTCAATGTCGGGTGGGCCGTCCCGGTTGGGTGAGAGAAAACGTTCGAATAACAGCCCCGCGCTGACGGGTTCCGCGTTGGTGATGCCGAGTGCGAAACACACCGCCGAGTTCGCCGAGGAGCCGCGCCCCTGACAGAGGATACTGCGGTCGCGGCAGAAATCCACGAGGTCGGAGACGATGAGGAAATACCCGGGGAAGTTCAGCTGCTCGATCACGTCCAACTCATAATCGATCTGCCGCCGCGCCCGCTCCTGAATCTCTTCCGGGCGGGAGGCGTACCTGCGCTGCGCCCGCTCCCGCGTCATCTCCCGTAGCCAGGACATCTCGCTGTGCCCGTCTGGGGTGGGAAAGTCCGGCAGCTCCGGGGCGACGAGGTCGAGGGTGAAGGCGCACTCCTGGGCCACAGCGAGGGTTTCCGCCACCAGCGCCTCCCGCCCGGGGAGCAGGCGAAGCATCTGTTCCCCCGAGCGCATCCAGGGCGCACCCATGGGGTGCAAGTCCGGCTCGGCGTCGGGAAGCGAGAGCCGACGGGCCAACGAGCGTTTCGCCCCGGCCAGCCTGGAGTGGGCCCGGGTGGCAGCCGCCGGAACCGCAGTCGCTATCGCCCGGAGGTTGTTCCAGCGGTCGAGGAGTTCGTGGTGGTCAGCGTCTTCCGGGGTCATGGTGACGGCGTATTCCAGGACCACGTTCTCCGACCCAAAGGCGGCGAGCACTGCCTCGATGTCATCGGACCATTCCCATCCGAGCAGCACCAGGCCGTGCCCATCGAGGGCATCGGCCACGCCCTCCAGAGGAGGGTAGGACACCTCGCCTTTCACTCCGGTGATCATGTGCGCATCGCTGATCAGGTGGGATAAACGACGGTAGCCTTCGGGACTGCGGGCCAACACGGTGAGGATGCGATCCCCCATCGTCAGCTCGGCCCCGAAGACGGTGGGCAGGTTCACCGCAGCAGCGGCCTCGGCGAATTTTACTGCCCCGTAGAAGCCATCTCTATCCACCAATGCCACGGCGGACAGGCCAAGCTCGACAGCGCGGGCCACCAGCTCCTCCGGCTCGCTCGCCCCGCCGAGGAAGCTGTACGAAGAGACGGCGTGGAGTTCGGCGAAGGGGACGCGGGCGCGGCCAGCCGGGCGGCGGGGAGCCTCCGTGCCCAGGTGGTCGACGGGGACCGGCGTGGGCTCGTCGCGGCCGGAGAGAATACGCTCCAGCCGCGACCAGTTCAATGGTGCGCCGCCGTTGAATCGCATACCACAAAAATAGCGGAATCGAATGCCTGTACCAACCCCCTCTCCTATCCGCTGAATTCAAAGTAGACAGAGCTGTACGGGCGGTGCTAGGTTGTGCAATCAGCGTTATCACCACCCCAACTGTGTAAGGACTTCAACGACATGAACTTCCGTCGCATTTTCGCGGGCGCCGCCGCAGCCGTCATCGCTGCCACCGGACTCGTCGCCTGCTCCTCGTCCGACTCCGGCTCCGACTCGGCTTCCGGTTCCGACAACGCCCCCATCCGCGTTGGTACCACCGACGCCAGCTTGGGCGAGTGGGAGGTCTTCTCTGACCTGGCCCAGGAGGAAGGCATCAAGGTTGAGATCGTCAACTTCTCCGACTTCACCACCCCGAACGATGCCCTGGCCCAGGGTCAGATCGATGTCAATAAGTTCCAGCACCTGCTGTTTTTGAACAACTACAACGAGGGCACCGGCAACGACCTCGTCCCGATCTCCGCCACCGAGATCTACCCGCTGGCCCTGTACTGGAAGGACCATGACTCCCTCGATGGCATTGAGGGCCAGAACATCACCATCCCCAACGACCCGACCAACCAGGGCCGCGCCATCAACGTGCTCGTGCAGGCTGAGCTGATCACCCTCAAGGAAGAGGGTCTGCTCAACCCGACCCCCGCCGACATCGATCAGGGCGCCTCCAAGGTGACCGTCACCCCGGTGGACGCCGCACAGACCCCGACCTCATACCACGAGGGCTCCCCGGCGATCATCAACAACTCCTTCATCGAGCGCGCCGGCATCGATCCCCTGTCCTCCATCTTCCAGGATGACCCGTCCACGGAGCAGGCCGAGCCGTACATCAACGTCTTCGTCACCACCGCCGCCAAGGCCGACGATGAGAAGATCAACCGCCTCGCCGAGCTGTGGAAGGACCCGGCTGTTGCCGCGGCCGTGCAGAAGACCTCCGGCAACACTGCCGTCGCCGTCGATCGTGACCGCGCGCAGCTCGCCGAGATCATGGACCGTCTGGCAGCCAACAACTAAGACGCTCGTATCTCCATCCCTGCCCCGTCGTCTTTCCAGCGGCGGGGTTTCCCCCATCATGAAGGGCTGTAAAGAAGTGACAGCACCCACTAGTCGACCCACTAGTCGCGGTACGCGCATCGAGTTCCGCGGCGTCGAAAAGGTCTTCCACACCCCGAACAAGACCGAAGTCCGCGCCGTCGACGGCGTCACCCTCACCGTCGAGCCGGGCGAAATCCTCGGCGTCATCGGCTATTCCGGCGCCGGCAAGTCCACCCTCGTGCGCCTCATCAACGGCCTGGATAATGCCACCGCTGGCGAGTTGCTTCTCGACGGCACCGATGTCGTCGGCCTCCCCGAGGCCAAGCTGCGCTCCATCCGCCGCGGCATCGGCATGATCTTCCAGCAGTTCAACCTCTTCCACTCGCGCACCGCCGCCGGCAACATCGAGTACCCGCTCAAGCTGGCGGGCATGCCCAAGGCGGAGCGCAAGCAGCGCGTGGCGGAGCTCCTCGACTTCGTCGGACTGGGCGACCGGGGCGGTTCCTACCCGGAGCAGCTCTCGGGCGGCCAGAAACAGCGCGTCGGCATTGCCCGCGCCCTGGCCACCAAGCCCAGCCTGCTCCTGGCGGATGAGGCCACCTCGGCTCTCGACCCGGAGACCACCCAGGACGTGCTCAACCTGCTGCGCGAGATCAACCGTGAGCTGGGCATCACCATCGTCGTCATCACCCACGAGATGGAGGTCGTGCGCTACATCGCCGACAAGGTCGCGGTCATGGAGAACGGTCGAGTCGTCGAGTATGGCAGCGTCTACGAGGTCTTCTCGCAGCCGCAGACCGACGTCGCCGCCCGCTTCGTCTCCACCTCCCTGCGTAACACGCCGGACCGGGTGGAGGCGGAGGATCTCCTGGCTCACGACGGACGCCTGTTCACCATCGACCTCACCGAGGATTCCGGCTTCTTCGCCGCCGCGGCGAGGGCCAGGGAGGGTGGCGCCCGGATCGGTATCGTGCACGGCGGCGTGACCACGCTCCAGAAGCACTCCTTTGGCAAGGTGACGGTCCGCCTATCCGGACCCGATGAGGCCATCGAGGGCTTTTACACCGACCTCACCCGCACCACCGATATCCAGGAGATCAAGCGATGACCACCACCATTCTCGCCGCGAACTGGGACCGTTTGGGCGGTACCTTCCTCGAGGCGATCGTCGATACGCTCATTATGGTGTCGCTGACCATGGTGGTCGGTGGCCTCCTCGGCCTGCTGGTGGGCGTGCTGCTCTACACCACCCGTTCGGGCGCGGTGCTGCAGAACAAGCCGGTGTATTGGGTCCTCAACCTGCTGGTGAACTTCATCCGCCCGATCCCGTTCATCATCATGATCGCCATGTTCGCGCCACTGACGCTGTCGGTAGTGGGTACCACCATTGGCCGTTCGGCGGCCGTGTTCATCATGTGCATCGCCGCGACGTTCGCGGTGGCCCGCATCGTGGAGCAAAACCTCGTCGCCATCGATCCCGGTGTCATCGAGGCCGCGCGCGCCATGGGTGCCAGCCCGCTGCGGATCATCACCACGGTGATCCTGCCGGAGGCGCTCGGACCGCTCATCCTTGGCTACACCTTCATCTTCATCGCGGTGGTCGATATGTCCGCCATGGCCGGCTACGTCGGCGGCGGCGGTATCGGTGACTTCGCCATTGTCTACGGTTACCGCAACTACGACCTGGAAGTCACCTACGTGGCTGTCATCGTCATCGTGGTCATCGTCCAGATCGCTCAGCTGCTGGGCAACTGGATCTCTCGGAAGATCATGCGCCGCTAGGCTGACAAGCATGAAGATTGCGGCGTTCGACATCGACGGCACGATTTTGTTCCCCGAGGGGATCGCGCCCGATGTCCTCGCCGCCTTGCAGGAGTGGCAGGCCGCAGGCCACCTCGCGGTGGCCGCCACCGGCAAGTCGCGTTCCGCGCTCGATCATGCGTTGCGCCCCTACGGCTTCCGCTTCGATTACGACATCATCTACACCGGCGCCGTCGTCGCTGGCACCCCCTTCCGCGCCACGTTGCCGGTTGCGCTGGTGCGTCGGCTGATCGCCATGCTTATCGACGTCCCCGGGGTCATCGTCTTTGCCACCATGCTCGGCGAGCGCGATGCGCTCTTCACGCAGCTGCCCGCTGGGTCGGCGGACAGCACCATCATCCGCGATTACACGCGAATGGAGCTGGCCGATATCACCGATGCCCACGAATTCGTCGGCATCCCGCTGTTGGTCACCGAGGGCGACCTCCACGAACTCGCCCAGCGTGTGGCGGAGCAGTTCCCCGAGGTGGACGTGGTTACCAACCAAATGTTCGTGGATATCTTGCCCAAGGGCGCGTCCAAGGGCGACGGGCTGATAAACCTCCTGTCGCACCTGGGGCTTGCGCGTTCACAGGTCACCCTCTATACCTTCGGCGATTCCTGGAACGACCTCTCGATGCACGCCATCGCCGATCGCTCCTTCGCCTTCCCCTGGTCCCCCGCCGAGGTCATCGACACCGCCGATGAGGTCATTGATTCGGTTGCGGGGGCATTGCCTCAATTGCGCTAGCCACCCACACCGCGGAGGTCTTCGGGGCATCGCCACAGGAGGAGATGACGCCCGTTACCTCTTTCTTCTCTAGCTCCACCGCCCAGCGGCGACCATCGGCGTGGGTGACCACCACCGGGTCCCCCTCGACGACCGTGAGGTCGCCGTAGCTGAGTCGATCCAGCATCCCCGCCACCGCCACCTCGGCGACCTGCCCGCGCGGGCCATAAAGCCCGCACCCGCGGTTGCCAGGCTGGAACCATTCCCCCTTGATCGCCGCCGCCACCATCGCCGACGCCGCCTCCACATTGAGCCGCCCGAAACTATAACCCCAGGGCATGAGCAGGATGGAGGGGGCGAAGCGGTGGCCTTTGGTGTGCGAGGTCTCCCATACCCCGGGGAAACGGTCGGCCAACTCCGCGGCGAGGGGACGGCCCTTGACCGCGCAGCACACGTCGCGCTTGCCATGGGTGCACACCAACACCAACGGGTCCTCGACCGGCTGACCACCGTTGCGCCCGGGGCCAGAAAGATCGAGGTCGAGGATGGCCTCCGGCCCATCGACCGCCAACAGTTCGGTGCAGGCTTGTTCCACGAACACCAGGTACAGGCGATGCTTGTCCACCTGCCGCCCGTCCCGCCCCGGTTGGCGGATCAGCTGCAGGCCCGCGACCTTGCCCAGCTTCTTTTTCAGCTGCGCCGTCAGTTCCTCCCCGAATACCCCGCCGTCGAGGACGTCACGGCTCCACCCCTGCGGCCACTCCAAAATGACGTACACCCGTTCCGTTTTGGCGGAACCGGGTAGAGGCTCCCCCGTCACATCGGAGCAACGCTGCACTTCGTCCGCCGATTCAGTCTCATCCATGCCACCACAATAACGTTGTCCGGAGGGGGTGCCCTTTTACAACGATTCGTTCACGATCGCCCGTATCAACCGAATCTGACTTCACCCTTGCCCGTTCCTGAGTCTACGGTGAGTATATGACCGTGCTTCACCGCGTTTTCCGCGTTCCGCTGGCTGCCCTCGTGTGTCTGGGCTGCGTTGGCCTGGCCTCCTGCTCGACGGGCCAGCCCACTGACCCCTCGGGATCCTCAGCCACGCCAACGGATACCTTGGCAGCAGCCACCATGGGCACCGGCTCCGCACCTTCCGCCGACGCCGGGATCACCCCGCTCGGCAACGCTGACACCACGATGAAAACCCTCCGCCCCGAGGCCCCTTCCCAGCTGATGGTCTCCGGGGTGCGCGTGGGTAGCCACGAGGGCTTTGACCGGGTCGTCTTCGACCTCGTCGGCGACGGCGAACCCGGGTGGTTCATTGATTACACCACCGCCCCCGCCCAGCAGGGCTCCGGCAAGCCGATCACCTTCGAGGGCCCCATCGCCCTCAACGTCAACATTGATGGCACGACGTACCCCTTTGAACTAGGTAAAGAAGACCCGAACATCGGCACGGTCGCAGGTTCCGGCAACGTCACCCAGGTCATCTCCGAAGGCACCTTCGAGGGCCGCTCCCAGTTCATCATCGGGCTGAACAAGAAGCAGCCTTACTCCGTCCAGGTCTTGCAGGACCCGCACCGCCTGGTCATTGACATTCAGCCGTAGGCTGCCTCGATCCGCCACTCCCCGCCCGCCCAGACGAGCAGCCACGCTCGCGGGTAGTCCTCCTCGTCCGCCTGCCCCACCACCTGCAGGCGGGCGACTTTGTGTGGGGTGCTTCCCCACCAGCCGGTGTCCACGGGCCACGGCCCCGCCCAGGCGGCCACCCAGTAGCGGTGCCGCCCCCACCCCAGCGCATGGGGCGGGGAGCTGAGGAGGGCCTCGACGGTGACGCGGATGTCGCGCCCCTCGGCGTCGATAAGCCGGACCCGGGACGCCGGGTGAGCCAACCGCGCTGGCAGGGGCCCGGGGATGCGGCCCGGCCAGCTGCCGTCAGGCACCGGATCCCGGCTCTCCCCGTAGGGGACGAGATCAATGCGCTCCGCGACGCCGCGGCCACCGACGAGCCGGGGCTGCAGCACGGCATCGATCCCCAGGCTTGATTGCACCCGGCTGATCACCCGCTGGGCATTCTTCTTCTCCTCCGGCGCATAAGAATCGGGGTAGGCCGTCTCCAACGGTTCCAAGATGAGCGAGGCGATCGCCCCCGCCCCGCCCGCCGTGAGCCACCCGTCGAGCTGCCAGCGCACCCGGTCGGCGGTAGCGGCTTCGTCGAGCGCCTCGCGCGTGCGCCAGATGCGTTCGAGGCGGGTGCCATCGCTGAGCTCGGCGATGACGCGGAGCCGGAGGCAGCTCAGGCCGGCCGCCCGTAGGCGTTCGTGGAGCGTCGCGGCCAGCTGACGGGCAGCGAAGGCAGCCGCGTCGACCCGCTCGATGGGCTCCTCCGGGGTCACCGCCACCGAGAGATCCGCCGCCGGCAACTCAGGCGCCACCCGCCGATCCGGGAGGGCCTGAGCGATGCGGTGGCAGCGCATCCCAGCCGCACCAAAGCGGGTGGATACCGCCGTCGCGGGCAACGCCGCCAGCTCGCCCAAGGTGCGCACACCGAGATCCTGCAGCGCGGCGACAACCTCACCCTCGGGCAGGAGCGTGACGGGCTGGCCCGCGAGGAACTGCCTCGATCCCCCGACCGGCACCACCGCGCCGAGGCGCGCGGCGATGAGCGCGGTGGCGATCTCGTCCGCGACGCCGACGAAGGAATCGATGCCGCGACGCGCGGCGGCATCGATAAGCTTCTCCACAGCCGCCCCCTCCGAACCATGAAACCGCCCCGCCGCACCCACATCCACGAGGACCAACCCCGGGCGGAGCACCTCGATGGAGGAGGCGACATCATCCAGGCCAGCGGCAATGGACTCGAACATACGACCATCCCGATCCGGGTCCGCATCGAGGACAACGATCCCGGGACACAACGCCTGCGCCTGACGCACCCGCATGCCCCGGCGCACGCCCGGCACCGAGCAGACCTGCACGCGATGCTGGGCGGCGATGAGGATCTCCGGTGGCAGGCTTTCATCCTCGATCCGGGCCGCCTGCACGGGCCAATCGGGGAACCACAGCGCGGCGACCCGCATGTTCACACCGCCCGCAGCTCAGCGCGGCGCCCCACCGTCATGGTTCCCCGCGTCGGGCGATGCCCCTTGGCCTCAACCTCGACGTGGATATCTAACCCCTGGATCCGCCCCCGACCGAGACCAATGCCGCGAAAGGTGCTCACGGTGGCCCCGATTCGGGCGGCCGGGGAGGCGACCTGGAGTCCGACGAATACGAGGGCGGCCGAGCCCTCGCGGAGCTTAGCCAGCAGCGGGCGCGCCCGAGCCGGGGACAGCTGCCCCGTGGAATGCACGATGACCAGGTCCAAGCCCTCGACCAAGACCGCGGCCACCTCTAATGGGTCCACGCCCGGATCTGGCACGACGATGACGCGCTCCAGATTCCCCTGTTCGCTCACACCGGCGAGCGAGAGTTCCGGCCAGCCCACCACCCCGACGTGTCCACCGGTGGCGGTAGCATGCGAGATGAGTTCCACGACGAGCGCGGGACAATCCGCGATTTCGGTGACAGCCCGGCGGGCCAGGCCACCCTGCGGCAGTAGTCGGCCCAGCTCGGAGGGGACGCCAAGGAGTGCCGTCGGAACAAGCTTGGGGGCACCCATGCGGGAGCGCAGGAGCTCGATGCGCTCGCCGCGGCTCAGACCGGCCAGCTCCTCAGCTCCCACAGCATTCCGAACAGGTGTTCCATTCATAGGGACAAGTATGCGCCGGTTTCCCGGGTAACGTCAACTGGTAGCGTTGGCCAGCATGAACGCCTATTCCAACCTGCGCTCACACGTCACCCCGATCCCCACTCCGGCCATCGTCCGGCTGGGTACCTCACTCCTCATCGGGCTGGGCGTAGCCGTGTTGTCCACGCAACTACCCCGGGGGATTCAGGTTGCCGTCATGGTCGCGGCCATCGCCGCCGGCCTGTTGCTCATGTTCGGCCACCCCTACCGCCGGGAGATGAAGGAATTCCTGGAGAAGCACAATGCCGTGGTCAAGCCGCGCCTCACGCAGGTCATGCCACTATTTTTCGTCTGGCTCGCGCTCATGATCGTGCCGGTGTTCGCGCCGCTGCCCGTGTGGGGCACCGCGCTGATCTGGCTGGCCGTGTTCGGGTGGATGTACTGGGTGTTCCCGCATGTCGACGGCTCGCGGGCGCTGGCCTACGCCTAAAAGTTACGCCTAGAAGTACCCGCCTAGAATTCCTGCCCGGCCTCGCGGGCACGGCGCCCCATGGCGTTGAGCTTGATGTTCGCCCAGTTGTAGAAGGCGTGCATGCCGGAGAAGATCACGAGGATGAGCAGGAAGGATGGCAGCCACCACCCCCAGGAGAGGCCCGCCTGCCAGATGACCAGGCCGGTGAAAATCAGCGCCGCGATGAGCACGCGCCCGGGTTGGAAGGTGTAGCGACGGTCGTCGTCGCGGGCTAGTTTTTCGGCCATATTAATCAAGGTCCCGGGAGTGAGCCCAACGAGTGAGGGCGTGGCGGTTAGACTGCTGCGTCTTGCGCAGAATGTTCGAGGCGTGGGTTTCCACGGTTTTCACGGAGATGAACAGCTCCGTGCCGATCTCCCGGTAGGTGTAGCCGCGAGCCAACAGCCGCAGCACCTCCAGCTCCCGGCGGGTCAAGGCATCGACGACGGGGTCCTCGATGCGCTCGGGCTCGTCCGTGGGGTCTTCCACGACCTCGCCGCCGGCGAAGGCGTCGAGCACGAACCCGGCGAGGCGGGGCGAGAAGTACGCGTCACCGCCATGGACGCGTTTGATGGCTTCGGCCAGCTCCGCGCCGGAAATGTTCTTGGTCACGTACCCGCGCGCCCCGGCGCGGATGAGGGAGATGACGTCCTCGGCGGCATCGGACACGCTCAGCGCCAAGAAGGTGGTGTCGGCGGTGACCCCCTGCACGACGGCGATGCCGCCGCCGTCGGGCATATGGACGTCGAGAAGCACGACATCGGGGACGGTAGCATCGATTCCCTCGATGGCCTCCCTTACTGTGCCGGCATCGCCCACGATGTCGACCTTGCCGCCTAGCTCGGCGCGGACGCCGGAGCGGAACACGGAATGGTCATCGACCAGGAACACCTTCACCATGCCGTTCAGGATACCGGCAGCGCCAGGCTGAGGGAGACTTCCGTCCCCTCCCCGACCGCAGAGCGGATCCGCGCCGTCCCGCCGACCCGCTCCATGCGGGCATAGATGGACTCCCGGATGCCGTGGCGATCCTCCGGGAAAGCCTCCGGATCAAAGCCCGCCCCGCGGTCGCGCACGAAGATGGATAGCTCGCCGCCGAGCAGCTCAGCGTAGACATCAAGCGTATCGACGCCCGCGTGTTTCGCCGCGTTCACCATCGCCTCCCGCGCGGCGAGGATCACCGTCTGCGACTCATCCGTGATCTCCTGGTCCGTGCCCACCGTCACCGGGGCAATGCGGATGCCAAACAAGTCCTCAACCTCACCGCAGGCGGTTTCCACCGCGGCGAAAACGGACTGGGAGTTTTTCTCCTCCGCCTCGAACAGCCACTGACGCAGCTCCCGCTCCTGGCCACGCGCCAACCGCAGAACCTCCTCCGGGTCCTCGCTGCGCTTTTGGATGAGCGCCAAGGTCTGCAGGACCGAATCGTGCAGGCGGGAGGCAATCTCCGCCCGCTCCTCACTGGCCGCCTTCAACGCGCGCTCCTCCGCCAGGTTGTTCCACAACCGCAACAGGAGGGGCCCACCCAGGGCGAGGACGCCACCCAAGGTCAGCAGCACAGCCATGATCGCCGGGAGGAAACCCCCATTCTGTTCATCCAGGAACGACAAGATGAGCACGATGCCCGCAATCATCAGCCCCACGCCCAGGATGATGCTGATGTAACTGCGTCCCGAATTAATCCCCCGGTCATAGGCCTGCCAGGCCAGGAAAGCACCGAGCCCGGCGATGGCGAGGGGGATCAGCGCCCGGCCGGGAATGCCCGAGGCAAACCTCGCTGCAAAGAAGAACCCCACGACGGCGACGATGACGAACGAGAAGTTCACCCACCGGGGCACATTCATCCGGTGGGTCGGGGCGGGCACGTCGGGGGAGGACTTGCTCAGCAGCCAGATCCCGGCGTAGGCGAACAGCCCCACCCCGGAGAGGAAGGCACCCACGAAGAAGGCCAGGCGCACATAAAAGACATCCACCTTGAGGTGGCTCGCCAAACCCGATGCCACCCCCGCAATGACCCGCCCTTGTTGAGAGCGGGCATACACCGGGTACGGCCCGGCTGAGGGACGCTCCTGTGCGTAAGGCACCGTGGCGGAAGAAGTCATGTTTCCGATCTTGGCACGAGGGCCACCCCGATACATCGGGGCAGACCCTGAAATCTGGAAATCAGGGTGGCCCCCGATGTTTTTCGGCCAGCACAGCGCCCACAATGAAGCCATGAGCACCTCGACCGATACCTTCCGCCAGATGTGGGATACCCGCCCACCCCGTATCCCTTCCAGCCAAGGCGGCAACGCCAAGGTGGCCGGCGTCTGTGAGGGCATCGGCGTTCGCTACCAAATCGACCCGACGCTGGTGCGCATCGCTTTCGTCGCCGCCAGCTTAACCTTCGGTGGCGGCCTCGCTGCCTACGCCCTCGCGTGGCTGTGTATGCCCCGCTACGGCATGCACAACTCCCCCCTGCAGGCGGTCATCCGCCCCTCCGACCAGATCCCGGAGGCGGAGAAGGGGGAAAAGACCACCGGTTTCGTCCTCCTCGCAGTCCTGCTGCTTATCCCCGGCCTCATCTGGGGATCCAACGGAGTCGGCTCCTCCGCCTTGCTCGCCATCGCAGTGATGATCATGGCCTGGTGGGCCCTGTATCAGCGCACCCCGGTTCCCCCGGCTGGCCTGCTAGCGGACCCGCCGGTAGAGACCACGCCCATTGATCTCTCCTCCTATGAGCCCGCCGACGGCACCCCGTACCCGCCCGGGCGCACCACCCCTCCTGCTTGGGATCCGCTCGGGGCCGCCCCCTTCGCCTGGGATCTGCCGGAACCGGGCCCTGCTCCGCAGCAGAAGAAGAAAGCGCGCATCTGGCCGTGGGTCCTCGTCGGCATCGGTAGTGCCCTGGCCATCTCTGCGGCCATCGTGGTCGGCATCTTCGGCGCGGTCTTCTACGTCAACAACTCCACCGATGGCACCGGGGACACCACTCATGTCCCGGCCAACGAGACGGAACTGGCGAGCCAGTACGAGGGACTCGTCGGGCAGACCACGGTCGACCTGCGCCAGCTCTCTCCCCTGCAGGAGGCCCGCGATGTCACCATCGACGCCGGCGTCGGCCGGCTCAATGTCTACCTCCCCACGAACGTCCCGGTGGACCTCACGTGCGACACCGGCCTCGGCGAGATGGACTGCACCGACGGCCTGTATAACAAGGACGCAGAGGGGGAAACCCTGACGCTGACCGTCGAGGGCGCTATTGGTGAGGTGTTGGTGCACACCGGCAGCTAGTTAACGTGATGGGCTTCACATTCCCCCGGCTTCCCGCTAGGATTGAGAAAATTGTTCAACAATCCGCGCGATGACAGTGCGGGGGAATGGAGCGCGTCATGGTGTTCATCGACCTCAACGCCGACCTGGGAGAAACAACCGCCGGCAACCCCGTCGCCGACGACGCCTCCATGCTGGAGCTCGTCTCCAGCGCCAACGTCGCCTGCGGCTTCCACGCCGGTGACCCCCACGACATCTCCACCACCCTCTCTTCTGCCGCCGCCCGAGGTGTCAGCATCGGCGCCCACGTCGCCTACCGTGACATCCCCGGCTTCGGGCGCCGCTTCATCGACTACGCCCCCGCCGAGCTCACCGCCGAAATCCTTTATCAGATTGGCGCGCTCGACGCCCTCGCCCGGGCCCACGGCACCCACGTCAGCTACGTCAAACCCCACGGCGCCCTCTACAACGCCATCGTGCACCACGACACGCAGGCCAAGGCCGTCGTGGACGGCATCAAGGCCTTCGGCGGCGACCTCCCCGTTATGCTGCTCCCCGGCGGCGTCGCCATTGACCACGCCGAGCGCGCCGGGCTGCGGGTCATCCGAGAAGCCTTCGCCGACCGGAACTATCTCCCCGACGGCACCTTGGTCTCCCGCAAGGAGGCCAACGCGGTTCTCAGCGACTCAGAACAGGTAGCCAACCGCGTCATCGAGATCGCCCACACCGGCTCCCTCACCGCCGTCGACGGCTCCACCCTGCGCGTCGACGCAGAATCCGTCTGCATCCACGGCGACTCCCCCGGCTCCGTGCAGCTGGCCCGCGGCATCGTCTCCGCGCTCTCGGCAGCCGAGATCGACATCCGGAGCTTCCTGTGACCCCGATCGTGCACCGCGTGGGCACCCGGGCCGTCCTCGTCGAATTACCAGAGCTTATCGACGTCATGGCCTGGCACGCCTCCCTCAGCGCGCAGCCCCTGCCCGGACAAACAGAGGTCATCGCGGCCGCCACCACCGTCCTCGTGAAAACCTCCTCCCCCCGCTCCGCCCAACAGGCCGCCCTCACCCTGCGGGACTACACCCCCACGGTTGACGCGGAGCAGGGTGGGCAGGCCATCAGCATCGACGTGGTCTACGACGGCGAGGATCTCTCCGAGGTCGCCTCCCTCTTATCCATCTCCACCGAGGAGCTGATCACCCGCCACACCTCAGAGACCTGGCTCGCCGCCTTCGGTGGTTTCGCCCCCGGCTTTACCTATTGCGTCCCCACCGTCGGTGAGTGGGACGTTGCCCGGCGCGACTCCCCCCGCACGCAAGTCCCCGCCGGGGCCGTGGGCCTGGCCGGCAACTTCTCCGCCGTCTACCCACGTACCTCTCCGGGCGGGTGGCAGCTCATCGGCCACACCGACACCCCCATGTGGAATCCGGCGAACGATTCCCCCGCCCTGCTCTCACCAGGCGACACCGTCACCTACCGGGCGGTGCGGGAACGAGTAGCCGTGGCCCCCGCTCCCAGGCAGGAGGAGTCGTCGTCCCCTGCCCAGCCCGCGCTCACCGTCCTCTCCCCCGGCCTCCAGACCCTCTTCCAGGATCTCGGCCGCCCCGGCCACGGCGACATCGGCGTCAACTCCTCTGGTGCCGTCGACCGCGGCAGCGCCTGGACCGCCAACAGTCTGCTGGGCAATGATCGCCACGCGACCCTGCTGGAAAACATCGGCGGGTTAAGCCTCGAAGCCCTGGTCGATACCGTCCTGGCCGTCACCGGTGCCCACGCCGAAGTCACCATCACGGATGCCAACGGTGCTTCATCGGCTCGTTCGCTGGCCGCCCCGCTCCAGCTCACTGCCGGTTCCACCCTCACGGTGTCGCCGCCAACCGAGGGCATGCGCAACTACCTCGCCGTGCGCGGCGGATTCGTCGCCCCCGAGACCCTCGGATCCTCGTCCACCGATATTCTTTCCGGCCTCGGGCCGGCCCCCGTCAGCGAGGGCGAGACATTGAGTGTGGGTGATGCGGTGACCACGGCGGCCGTCGGCAAGCAATGCCCCAACCCCCTTCTCACCGGCGACATTCGCTGCGTCCGCGGGCCGCGCGCCGACTGGTTTAGCCGAGAGGAACAGCATCGATTCTCCACCATGGAATGGTCGGTGACCAGCCAATCCAACCGGGTGGGCGTGCGCCTCGACGCCCCCGAACCACTCACCCGCACCCGCGACGGCGAGCTGGCCAGCGAGGGCATGATCTCCGGCTCCATCCAGGTCCCACCCAACGGGCTGCCCGTCATCTTCCTCGCCGACCACCCCGTCACCGGCGGCTATCCGGTCATCGGCACCGTCGTCGCCGAGGACCTCGACATCGTCGCCCAGCTCTCCCCCGGCGCAACCGTCCGCTTCGTTTTCGTTGACCCCGACACCTTTACCGAGGACCCCTCATGACCCAGCTTGCCTCCGTCCTCATCGCCAATCGCGGCGAGATCGCCGTGCGCATCGCCCGCACCGCCCGCGACCTCGGCATCCGCTCCATCGCCGTCTACACCGAGGCCGATGCCGAATCCATGCACGCCGCCATCGCCGATGAGGCCTACGCCATCCCCTCCTACCTGGACATTCCCGCGCTTATCGACGTCGCTCTGCGCACCGGCGCCAGCTGCGTCCACCCCGGCTATGGGTTCCTGTCCGAAAACGCGGACTTCGCCCGCGCCGTGCAGGACGCCGGGCTGGTGTGGGTGGGCCCCTCACCGGAGGCCATCGAGACCCTGGGCAACAAGATCTCCGCCCGCGCACTCGCCCGCGAGGTCAACGCCCCGCTCGCCCCCGGCACCGAAGAGCCGATCAGCGACTGGCAGGACGCCCTCGCCTTCGCCGAAGAACACGGCCTGCCCATCGCCATCAAGGCCGCATTCGGACGCAGCCTCACCGTCGTCCGCGACGTGGGCGACATCGAGCACGCCTTCGCCTCCGCCAGCCGCGAAGCCCAGGCCGCGTTCGGGCGCAGCGAGTGCTTCGTGGAGAAGTTCCTCCCCCGTCCCCGCCACGTCGAGGCACAAGTGCTTGCCGACGCCCTCGGCAACATCATCGTCCTCAGCACCCGCGACTGCTCGGTGCAGCGCCGCTTCCACAAACTCATCGAGGAGGCCCCCGCGCCTTTCCTCAGCGAATGGCACAACTCCGAGATTATCGAAGGCGCCCGAGCCATCTGCCGCGCCGCTGATTACACCGGTGCCGGCACGGTGGAGTTCATCGTCGCCGCCGACGGAACGATCTCCTTCCTCGACTTCAACACCCGCATCCAGGTGGAACACCCCATCACGGAAGCCATCACCGGCATCGATATCGTCGCCGAGCAATTCCGCATCGCCGCCGGCCACCCCCTCTCCGTAATCGAGGACCCCGTCCCCACCGGCCACGCCTTCGAATTCCGCATCAACGCCGAAGACATCGCCCACGGCTTCGTCCCCAGCCCCGGCACCATCACCGCCTTCGAACCGCCCACCGGCCCGGGCCTGCGTATCGATTCCGGCGTGCGCACCGGTTCCCCCGTCTCCGGAACCTATGATTCCCTCCTGGCCAAGCTCATCGTCACCGGCCCCACCCGCGCTATCGCCTTGCTCCGCGCCCGCGACGCACTGAAAGAATTCTCCATCCGCGGCGTCCGGACCACCCTGCCCTTCCACCGGGACATGGTGGAACACCCCTCCTTTGCCGGCTCGGACCTCGCGGTCTACACCGACTGGGTCGACCACAACTACCAACCAGGACTATCCACCGACGTGGAGGATATTGCGTCACTGCACGAGGAGCGGATGTCCTTCGCCGTCGAAGTCAATGGCCGCCTCCACCAGGTAACCATCCCCGCTAGTTCCCTGATGGCCGAGGAGAATTAAACTCAAGTTCATGCGACCCCTCGTGGCCACAGAGCAGCTGCGGCACTCCATTTCCTCCGGGCAGTTCCAGCCCGGACACAAGCTCAACGAGACAGACCTCGCCGCCACCCTGGGGATCTCACGGAACACCCTCCGCGAGAGCTTTGCCACGCTCACCTCCCAAGGCATCCTCACCTACATCCCCAACCGGGGCGTATTCATCAGCTCCCCCACCCTCAGCCAGATGCGCGATATCTACATCAGCCGCGCCCACCTCGAACCCGCCGCCCTCCTCTGGGGCGACCACCTCGATGCAGCCGCCTTAGACGCCATCGTTTCCACCGCTGAGGCCGCCCTCACAGCGGGCGATTTCCGCGCCGTCGCCGACGCCAACCAGCTCTTCCACCGCCAGGTCGTCGACGCCTCCGGCTCCGACATCAGCAACGAATTCATGAGCCGCATCTTGGCCCTCATGCGACTCGCCTTCCTCGGGATCTCCGAGCACATGCCCGACTTCCACGCCGAATTCGTCGCCCAGAACCGACACGTCGCCGACCTCGTCGCCGCCGATGACCGCCCCCGTGCCGCCGACATTCTTCGTTCCTACCTGCTGGAGACCCGCGAACGCCTTGCCTCATTCCTCACCGAGGATCCGGTGTACGGCACCTAATGTCGGGGAACCCAAAACCCGCACTTCCTAACAACTCCGGGGTCAATCCGCCTTCCACACCCCCCAAGTTGTTAGGAAGTGCCGGTTTCGCCGACTCAGTGGGTTAAGGGGCTAGCCACCTACGCCCAGAGGGCGCTGATTCCGCTGAGGGAATTCCAACCCAGGAACACTGTGAGCAGCCAGGCGACGACACCGATGAGGAGGAGCCACGCCGGGTACTTGTAGCCGTTGAGGAGATCGCGGCGCATCCACGCAGCCCACAGGACAGCACCGAAGCCGAAGGGAAGGATGAGCCCATTGAAGGCACCCGCGAAAATGAGCAGGGTCTGGGGAGCCTGGTTGAGGATCAAGTAAGCGACTGCACACACCGCAATGAAGGCGACGGTGAGCAGAGAACGCACGCGGGGAGCAGTCTTCTGCGAGGTGACGAAGGTGATCGATGTGTACGACGCACCGATGACTGAGGTCAGGCCGGCGGCCCAGAGGACGACGCCGAAGACCCGGAGGCCGATCTCACCGGCGGCGGCCTGGAAGGCATCAGCCGCGATGTTGTTCCCCGACAGGGCTACTCCCCCGGCGACGACTCCGAGTATCGCCAGGAAGAGCAGGGTGCGCATGATGCCAGTGACGATGATGCCCAAGACAGACACCTGGGTGATTGCCTTGACGTTCTCAGGGCCGGTGGTACCCGAATCGATGAGCCGGTGAGCACCGGCGAAGGTGATGTAGCCACCGACGGTGCCGCCGATGAGGGTGGTGATGACGAGGAAATCGATCTCCTCCGGGAGGACGGTGTTGCGCAGCGCCTCGCCGACGGGCGGGGAAGAGACGACGGCAACGTAGAGCATGAGGAGGATCATGATGGCGCCGAGGCCGATGACGATGCGGTCGAGCGCGAGGCCGGCCTTCTTCGACAGGAAAATGAAGATGGCGATCGCAGCGGAGATGACGCCGCCGATCTTGGCGTCGATGCCAAGCATGGCATTCATGCCCAGGGCGGAGCCGCCGATGTTGCCGATATTGAAGACGAGTCCGCCGATGAATACCAAGCCACCGATGAACCACCCCAGGCCCGGAAGGATCGAGTTGCCGAGCTCGTTGGCGCGCAGGCCGGAGACGCCGAGGACGCGCCACACGTTGAGCTGAATGGCGATGTCGACGAGGATCGACGCGAGAATGGCGAACGCAAAGGCGGCGCCCATCCTGACGGTGAAGACGCTGGTCTGGGTGATGAAACCGGGACCGATGGCGCTGGTGGCCATGAGGAACATCGCGCCAATGGTGGCGCTGCGGGCAGCTCTCTTGCTCGCAGTGGGTGTGATTGACATCCAGTCACCTTTCCTTAAGTGATGCGAGTCACTTTAGGAGATTGTTCAACGATTTGCAATGCCCTAACGTCACGGGCCCCGCACCAGGAGTTGGTGCGAGGCCCGTGACGGCTGTGCCGTGGGATATTACTCCCACTCAATGGTTCCCGGCGGCTTGGAGGTGACGTCGAGAACGACGCGGTTGACCTCAGCGACCTCGTTAGTAATGCGGGTAGAAATGCGCTCCAAGACGTCATAAGGAATGCGCGACCAATCGGCCGTCATCGCGTCCTCGGAGGACACGGGGCGCAGCACGATGGGGTGACCGTAGGTCCGACCATCGCCCTGGACACCAACCGAACGAACATCAGCCAGCAGGACAACGGGGCACTGCCAGATCGAATCATCCAGACCGGCGGCGGTCAGCTCGGTGCGGGCAATAAGATCGGCGGCCCGGAGGGTTTCCAGGCGATCCTCGGTGACCTCACCAATGATGCGGATGCCCAGGCCAGGGCCCGGGAACGGCTGGCGACCGACGATCGCTTCGGGCAAGCCGAGCTCGCGGCCCACGGCACGGACCTCGTCCTTGAACAGCAGGCGCAGGGGCTCGACAAGCTCGAACTCGACGTCGTCCGGCAGGCCGCCGACGTTGTGGTGGCTCTTGATGTTCGCTGTGCCAGCGCCCCCGCCGGACTCGACGACATCCGGGTACAGGGTGCCCTGCACGAGGTAGTCGACCTGCTCACCTTCGAGGACCCCGGCGACGGCGCGCTCGAACGAACGAATGAACTCCGCGCCGATCGCCTTGCGCTTGGCCTCCGGCTCGGTGACCCCAGCGAGCTTGCTGAGGAACGCAGCGCGCTCGTCGACAGTGACCAAGCGGGCACCGGTGGCAGCGACGAAGTCATTTTCTACCTGCTCGCGCTCGCCCGCGCGCAACAGGCCGTGATCCACGAAGACACAGGTGAGACGATCACCGATCGCCCGCTGCACGAGTGCAGCGGCGACGGCGGAGTCCACTCCGCCGGAGAGACCACAGATGGCGCGGCCGTTGGGGCCGATCTGCTCCCGGACGGCGTCGATAAGCTGTTCCGCAATGTTTGCGGCGGTCCAGTCCGCCTCCAAACCGGCAACCTGGGTGAGGAAGCGGGTGAGCACCTGCTGGCCGTGCGGGGAATGCAGCACCTCGGGGTGGTACTGGACGCCAGCCATGCGCTTGTCCAGCGACTCAAAGGCCGCGACGGGAGCGCCCTCGGAGGTGGCCGTGACCTTAAAGCCCTCCGGGGCCTCAGTGACGGAATCGCCGTGGCTCATCCACACCTTGTGGGTATCCGCCAGGCCGGCGTGCAAGACACCCTCGGCCTCGACAGTGAGGTCGGTGCGGCCATATTCACGGGTACCGGTCTCCGCGACGGTGCCACCCAGGGCGGCAGTCATCGCCTGGAAGCCGTAGCAGATACCGAAGACCGGGAGCCCGAGCTCCAGGATCTCCGGATCGAGGCTCGGAGCTCCCTCGGCGTATACGGAGGACGGGCCGCCAGAGAGGATCAACGCGGCCGGGTTTTTAGCCTTGATCTCCTCAGCGGTAGCGGTGTGTGGAACAACCTCGGAATAAATGCGGGCCTCACGGACGCGCCGAGCAATGAGCTGGGCGTACTGGGCGCCGAAGTCCACAACAAGGACGGGGCGGGGGGTAGCTGAAGTCACGAAACTGATCCTACTCGACCGACAGATTGACCTTTTGGAAGGACTTCAGATCGGTGTAGCCGCACTTGGCCATCGACCGGCGCAAGCCACCAATGATGTTCTGCACGCCGAAAGGCTCGGTCGTGGGGCCGTGGAGAATAACTTCCAGGCTCGGCGGCTCCTTGTCTTCTACCTCGTAGGACTGCGGGGTCTGCACAATGCCCCGCGGGAAGCGTGGGTGAGCGGCCACCGCTGGCCAGAACGTGCCGCGGCCCGGGGCCTCCGCCGCCGGTGCCAGCGGGGTGCCCAGGACGACGGCGTCAGCGCCACACGCAATGGCCTTGGCGACGTCGCCGGAATTCTCGATCTCGCCATCGGCAATGATGTGCACGTAGCGGCCACCGGTCTCATCCAGGTACTCGCGGCGCGCGGCAGCCACGTCGGCAATGGCCGTGGCCATGGGGACCTCAATGCCCAAGGCAAACTCGTTGGTGTTCGTGCCACCACCGACGATGACCCCGGCGGCGCCGGTGCGCATGAGGTGCATGGCGGTGGTGTAATCCGCCACGCCGCCAGCAATGACGGGGACGTCGAGGGAACCAATGAACTCCTTGAGGTTGAGCGGCTCACCGCCCGTGGCGACGTGCTCGGCGGAGATCATCGTGCCCTGAATGACCAGGAGCTCGGCGCCAGCCTTAATCACCATCGGCGCGAGCTCGCGGGCGCGCTGCGGGCTGACGCGCACAGCGACGGTGGCCCCCGAGGCGCGGACCTCGCCGATGCGCTCGGCCAACAAGTCCTCATCGATCGGGGCCGAATGCAGCTTCTGCAGCAAGGCAATGGCCCGCGCACCGGTGAAATCAAGCTCATCGCCGGACATGACCGAGTCAACGACCTGGGAGATCGCGCCCTCTAGGTCAGCCTGGCGGCCCCACAGGCCCTCGGCGTTGATTACACCGAGGCCGCCC
The DNA here is from genome assembly GCF_030408455.1 of Corynebacterium atrinae. Lineage (NCBI taxonomy): Bacteria > Bacillati > Actinomycetota > Actinomycetes > Mycobacteriales > Corynebacteriaceae > Corynebacterium > Corynebacterium atrinae. The sequence continues at coordinate 470,176 of NZ_CP046977.1, read as the reverse complement.
TGGCGATCCATTTCGATGACGAACTCCGGGCTGGCCAGAGAATCCGTCGGGTGGGACATGACGGGAATATTGAAGGAGTAGGCGTCAATATGCCACGAGGTGTCCACGTCCTGAGAGGAACGAGTTCGGCGCGAGGGCACAATGGCGACATTGTGCAGGTGGTAGGTACGGCGGGCCTCGCGGCCGACCCCGATCTCAACATAGTCGCGCACGAGGCGCTCCCTTCTTCGGGCGGGTATGACGGTTCCCTACTCTACTGCACGCCCGAAAAATCCTAGTGGTAGTTCGGGGCCTCCACTGTCTGGGTGATGTGGTGCGGGTGGGACTCCTTGAGGCCTGCGGTCGTGATCTGGACGAACTGCTTCGTCTGCAGTTCCGCGATCGTGCCGGACCCGGTGTAGCCCATGGCAGAGCGCAGTCCACCGACCAGCTGGTGGGTGATGGCGTCGATAGAACCGCGGAAGGGAACGCGACCTTCGATGCCTTCCGGCACGAGCTTGTCCTCGCTCCGGACGTCAGCCTGGAAGTAGCGGTCCTTGGAGTAGGAGCGCTTCTCGCCGGACAAGCCGCGGCCCTGCATGGCCCCCATCGAGCCCATGCCGCGGTAGCGCTTGTACTGCTTGCCGCCAGAGACCACGATGTCGCCGGGCGACTCCGTGGTGCCGGCGAGCATGGAGCCGAGCATGACGGTGCTGGCACCGGCGGCCAGGGCCTTAGCGATGTCGCCAGAGAACTGCATGCCGCCATCGGCGATAACCGGAACTCCGGCGCGGTGGGCGGGGACGCTGGCCTCCATGATGGCCGTGATCTGCGGGGCGCCCACACCGGCGACGACGCGGGTCGTGCAGATGGAACCCGGACCGATGCCAACCTTGATGGCGTCCGCCCCGGCGTCGATCATGGCCTGCGCAGCGGCGCGGGTGGCGAGGTTGCCTCCGACGACGTCGATTCGATCCCCAAATTCCCGCTTGACGCGGGAGACCATCTCGAGGACGCGGTTGTTGTGGGCGTGAGCGGAATCAACGACGAGGACGTCGACCCCGGCGTCCACCAGCAGACCCGCGCGCTCCCAGGACTCATCGCCCGTGCCGATACCGGCGGCCACGAGGAGGCGACCAGCCGAGTCTTTGGAGGCGTTGGGGTACTGCTCCGTCTTCACGAAGTCCTTGACGGTGATAAGGCCAACGAGGCGGCTGTTGTCATCAACAATGGGCAGCTTTTCTACCTTGTTGGCGCTGAGCAGCTCCAGCGCCTCCTCCTTGGTCACGCCTTCCTTGGCGACAACCAGGGGCATCGGCGTCATGACCTCCGCCACGCGACGATTGACATCGGCCTCAAAGCGCATATCGCGGTTCGTGCAAATGCCCACGAGAGTGCCGTTGTTATCCACGACCGGCAGACCAGAGATGCGGAAGCGTGCGCACAGCGCGTCGACGTCGGCGATGGTCATATCGGGGGAACAGGTCACCGGATCGGTGACCATGCCGGACTCGGAGCGCTTAACAATCTCCACCTGCTCGGCCTGTTCCTCGGCAGAGAGGTTGCGGTGGAGCACACCCAGACCACCCTGGCGGGCCATGGCGACCGCCATCCGCGCCTCGGTGACCGTATCCATCGCCGCAGAAATCACCGGGACACCGAGGCGAATGTTGCGGGTGAACTGAGTCGAGGTGTCTACTTCACTCGGAATAATGTTGGACTCTGCCGGGAGAAGCAGCACATCATCGAAGGTCAGGCCAAGCAGGGCCACCTTATTCGGATCGTCTCCCCCGGTGTGGACACGCTGATCAGTCATGAATGAATGCTCCTTTACGCACTGTCTGGCTTCCGCAATGCCTTCACTGTAGTGCCTTTTTCTTTTTCGGAGGTAGCCATAAGGAATTGCTCCGTGAAGCCCTCCGCAATAGTGTGGCCAGTGTGAACTACGACTCGCAAATGCCCCTGGACCCGTTCGCCGACGATCCCAACGATCCGGCGTCCTTCCTCGAGGCCGATGAGCCGGCGATCCCGCTCACCGAAGAAGAGCGCTCGCACATGCAATCCGATCTGGAGATGCTGCGCCGCGCCAAGGTCGTGCTTGCGCCGCGGGGAATCCTGGGAGTGTTCTACTTCTGCGAGGACTGCGAGGACCCGCACTACTACGACTGGAACATCATGGAGCAAAACCTCCTAGCCACGCTGGCTGGGGAGCTCCCGCCCGTCCACGAGCCTTCCGCACGCCCCGACATCAACGCATACGTGTCCTGGGACTACGCGGCCGGTTACCTCGACGGGGTCAACGACCGGAGGCTCTAAGGCTGCTGCGTTTGCGGCGGGGAGAGCGTGCCCGGCGCCGGGGTGGTGGTCACCGGGACCGTGGGCTCCGGGGTCGGCAGCGGGTTCTCCGTGATCGGCGGCGGCCCCTGAGTCACCGTGACCGTGGCGACGCTCGTCTCCGTCTCCACCTTCGTCTCCGTCACCGTGGTCGGTGCTGAAGGATCAGCCGACTTGGTGACGGTAGCGGTCACAGTGGTGTCATCCTTGGGCTGCTGCTCCGTCTCGCTCATCTCGCGGACCTGCTTACGGGCCTCCGAGATCAACTCGCGCGCACCATCCATGTCGCCCTGGGCTGCCCGGGAATCGACCTGCTCCAAGGTGCCAGCGAGTTCAATCACCGCAGCGCGATCGCTGAACAAGGTGCTGGAGATCCCCCACAGCGGGGAGCCGGGGGTGGCGTTGAAGATCGCCGTGCCGGAACCAGCAATAACCAAGGTGGCTGCGGCAGCTCCGATGAGGCCGGACAGCAGCGGGCGGGAGCGGCGCGCAGCGCGGCGCTCAGCCAAGGAGATGACCACGGGCTCCTCGTCCGCGCCCTCGATGAGGGGGGCCGGGGGCATCTGGCGTTCGACGTCATCGCGCAGGGCGAGGAACAGGGCGGCGAGTTCGTCTTCGCCGTCTGTGGGATCAATGCCGTGGGAGAGATCAGTGAGGAAGGCATCATCGTTGACCACCGGCTGTAGGTGGTCATTGATGTCGCCTGAGCTGGCGTCACGGAAGCGACGACTCATCACTCTTCTCCTCTATGGTCAAGATTCTTACGCAACGTGGCTAGCGCCCGGTGCTGTGCAACTCGCACGGCTCCCGGTGTGCTTCCTACGATCTCCGCGGTTTCTTCCGCAGAAAGCCCCACGAAGACTCGCAGGATCACAATGTCGCGAGCCTTATCACTTAATGAATCGAGAAGAAGGCGAACTCTGTTACTTCCATCCGCTACCAGTGCATACTCTTCGGGGGTGTCCCGGTCGGTAAAAGAGTCTGGCACGTCGTCGGTGGGGTGTGAATGGTCACGAGCCATAGCCCGATGTGCGTCCGCGACCTTGTTAAATGCGATTCCGTAGACGAAAGCCATGAATGGTCGGCCTTTGTCAACAAAATTGCCGATGGAGGTGGCGACAGCCAAGCAAATTTCCTGCGCGATATCCTCCGGCGTCGGCGAGCGACCGCCGCCCACGCGGGCGCGGGCGTAGCGCAGAACCATGGGATGAATGATCTTCATGATCCGCTGGAGCGCGCGGCGATCACCATCAATGGCCAACGGGACTAACCCCGCTAGTTCCTCTTCGGTATCGCTCACTTAAGTAGCCCTCCACAACAATTCACTCATTGCATCACTCGGATCCAACTTACCCCGTATTCGGCGGACAAGAATTCACGAATCATTAACCTACCCCATTTTGGCTGGTCATGAATGTTTCTTCTCCCAACTCCCCAAAAAAGCACCCGCTGGCCACAATTTGGCAACCAATTGTTCACCGACTGCCTAGACACTGCCAAAGGGCCACTGCTCCACAGTCGGCGCTACTGCATGTTCACTTTATTGAGGAGAAATAACACCATGGCTCAGCCGCATCTGCTTCCTGGACCGAACGCAGACTTCTGGGACTGGCAGCTCCAGGGCGCTTGCCGGGGCGAAGACTCAGAGGTCTTCTATCATCCGGACGGCGAGCGGGGACGTGCCCGCTCCCAGCGAGAGAGCAGAGCAAAGGTGATTTGCCATTCTTGCCCCGTCATCGCCGCTTGCCGCGAGCACGCCCTCGAGGTGGCTGAGCCCTACGGCATCTGGGGCGGCCTGTCCGAGGTGGAGCGCCTCACCGTGTTACGCACCCGCAGCAAGCGCCTGCGCATAGAAGTCAAGGTCTAAACAGCGAAAAAGCCCGGAAACACACGAGGTGTTTCCGGGCTTCGGCATGATGTCCAACGGCGCTTTAGTGGTGGTGACCCGCGTGGGCCTCCGCCTCCTCTGCCGGTTTGTTCACCACGGAAGCCTCGGTGGTGAGGACCATCCGGGCCACGGAGGCCGCGTTGACCACGGCCGAGTGGGTGACCTTCACCGGATCGATGATGCCCTGCTCGATGAGGTTGCCGTATTCCAGGGTGGCGGCGTTGAAGCCTTCCCCGTTTGGCAGCTCAGCGATCTTGGCCACGACGACGGCGCCGTCGACGCCAGCGTTGGAAGCAATCCAGTACGCGGGCTTGGTCAGTGCTCGGGCCACCGACAGGATGCCGGTGCGGGCCTCTCCCTCGAAGCCCTCAGCGAATGCCTTGAGCTCTTCGGCGATCTGCACGAGCGCGGAGCCACCTCCGGCGATGACACCCTCCTGCACCGCAGCGCGAGCGGCGTTGATGGCGTCTTCGACGCGGAGCTTGCGCTCGTTGACCTCGGTCTCGGTGGGGGCGCCGACGCGGATGACGGCGATGCCGCCGGACATCTTGGCTAGACGCTCCTCGGCCTTCTCTCGGTCCCAGGTGGAGTCGGTGGAGGCGATCTCTCGGCGGATCTGCTCGCGGCGGGCTTCCACCTCCTCGGCAGTGCCGGCACCGTCGACGATGACGGTCTCATCCTTGGTCACGGTCACGCGGCGGGCGCTGCCGAAGACCTCGGGCCCGGCTTCGCTGAGGGTGACGCCAACCTCGGGGTCGATGACCGTTGCGTTGGTCACCACTGCGAGATCGTCCATGAATGCTTTACGACGCTCGCCGAAGTACGGGGACTTCACCGCCACAGCCTTGATGGTCTTCCGGATGGAGTTGACCACCAGAGCCTGGAGCGGCTCGCCTTCGATGTCCTCGGCCACGATGAGGACGGACTTGTTCGACTCGACGACCTTCTCCAACAGCGGGAGGAAATCCGGCAGGGAGGAGATCTTGTTGCGCACGAGCAGCACCAGCGGATCTTCCAGCACTGCCTGCTGGGTGTCCACATCGGTGATGAAGTACGGGGACAGGAATCCCTTATCGAAGGTGATGCCCTCGGTCACGTCGAGGGAAGACTCGATGGACTGGGATTCTTCGACGGTGAGGACACCATCCTTGCCGACCTTGTCCATCGCTCCGGCAACCATCTCGCCGACGAGGGGGTCGCGGGAGGAGACGGTAGCCACGTTGGCGATCTCCGTGGAGGAGACGACCTCGGTAGCGCGGTCCTTGAGCAGCTCGACGGTCTTATCAGCCGCGACGGCGATGCCACGGTTGAGCTCGACCGGATTGGCACCGGCGGCAATGTTGCGCAGGCCTTCAGCGATGAGGGCCTGGGCGAGCAAGGTCGCGGTGGTGGTGCCGTCGCCGGCGGCGTCGTTGGTCTGGATGGCTACGGACTTGACCAGCTGAGCGCCGAGGTTTTCGAAGGGATTCTCGACGTCGATCTCGCGAGCGATGGTGACACCATCGTTGGTGACCAGCGGGCCACCGAAGGCCTTGTCGAGGACGACGTTGCGGCCCTTGGGGCCGAGGGTGACCTTCACGGCGTCTGCAAGCGTATCGACGCCGCGTTGGATGCCCTCGCGGGCCTCCTGATTAAAAGCAATGAGTTTCGCCATGTCGCGGGTTACTTTTCGACGACTGCGAGCAGGTCACGAGCGGACAGCAGCAGGAACTCTTCGCCGCCGTACTTCAGCTCGGTTCCGCCGTACTTGGAGAAGATGACGGTGTCACCCTCCTTGACGTCGATGGCGATGCGGGCGCCCTTTTCATCGGTGCGGCCCGGGCCGACGGCGATGACGGTGGCTTCCTGCGGCTTCTCCTTGGCGGAGTCCGGAAGGACCAGGCCGGAAGCGGTGGTGGTCTCGGCTTCGACGATCTGGACCAGGACCTTGTCTTCCAGCGGCTTGATGTTGACGTTTGCCACGATGATTCCTCCGTGTAGTGAAGTGAGTTGTATGTGCCGGTTGTGGTACGCAGCACAGCCGTCGTCGCGGGTGAACAACTGTGGGTCAAGACAACCTGACTGGCACTCTACCCTCGCGAGTGCCAGCCTTCAACAATCAGTCGCTGATACTGAACTCGCCGAGGTTAAGCACGGCCGCCCGCCAGAGGCCATACTCCTCAGGGTTGTCATCCCGGTAGTTCTTCACTGCGCGGATTCCGTCCTTGACGCGGCGGATATCCTCCAGCCCGATATCGTCCCCTTCGGCCCCGACAAAGATGACTGTTCCGGAAATGGCGCGGGCCGGATCAGCAAGGAAGGAACCCTCGCCCGTGGCAGCGGCCTGACGCCCGAGAGAGGCAACCGGGTTAGGCTCCGCACCATTGGCCTTGGCTTCCGGGTTGAACAAGGCCGCGTAGTCCGAACCATCCTCTTGGAAGGACACGGCGACGCGGTCCTCGTTCACTCCGCCGAGGAACTGCGCGGCCTGATCGAGCTCGAAGGTGACAGAGTTGTGGGTCAGGTCAGGGCGGACGAGAAAGCCGGTGATCATGATGGAAGGCTCCTAAGGCTAGTGGGCGCGGTCCCCTCCAGAAATAGCCTGTGCACTGGCTAAAAGCCCGCCGAAACCCAAGTGTTCACCGACTGGTTAGGCGCCGGTTACTTCGTCGGGAACATGGGAGAGGGTGAGGGTCGCGGTGGTCTCGCCACTCTGGAGGTCAATGACAAAGAGCTCCTTGGTGGCGGAGTCGGTGACGTAGGCGGTCTCCCCGTCGATTAGCAGCGTTGGGCGGGGGTCTTGCCACTCGAGGGATTCTTCCCACTCGCCCAGGACGGGGATGGTGCGGGCGACGGTGCCCGACTCGGCGTCGAGAATGTGGAGCGAGCCGTCAGTGCCGAGCACGACCGGGGTGCCGGACTCGCTCATGCCGAGGGAGCGGAAGGTGTAGCTGGTCCCCAGTTCGACGAGCTTGAGGTCACCGGTACGAGTGTCGATGAGCGTCACGCGCGTGGGGCGTTCCAGGTCGGCGTCCTTGTCCACCTTGTAGTCACCCAGCACGATCGGGGAGCTGGGCACGCTAGCCTGGTTGCCGATGCGGCCGTAGGCGTCAGGGGCAGCCACCTTGGATGTGGCGCCGTTCTTCCAGATCAATGCGCCGTCGGTGCAGCCGAAGAGCACCGCGTTGTGTGCCTCAGCAGCGCCGTGGGTGCCGGGACACTCGTGGAAGGCCTGGAGCTCCTTGCCGTTCACGTCGACGACCGCGATGCCGGTGCGGGTCTTCCCGTCGTCACCGACGGTGGTGACGAGGTAGTCATGGCCGGAGGGCACGGCGATCCCGTGGTGCGGGGTCAGAGTGAAGGCACTGGTGACGGGAAGGTCCGTCGCGGCGGTGTCGAGGGTGGTGACTTCGCCGGTGCCGTCGTCGAAAAGCACGACGTGTCCTTCGCCGGCAACTACGTGCCCGGGCTTGGAGGCTTTGATGACGCGGTCGGTGAGGGCGGGATCACCGGCGTAGTGGTGGAAATGGTCATCGTGCCCTTCGGACCATGCCCCCATATCGAGGACCTGAAAGCCTTCCGCGGTGGAGACGAAAACGTGGCGGTCATCGCCCGCGGGGTTGAGGCGCAGGTAGCCCTCGGCGTCGACGGTGGTGAGCTCGCGCGGTTCGGACCCCGGGGTGACATCGACGATGGTGACGCCGCCGTCGTGGGAGACGGCCAAGCGCTGGTGGGCTACGCGGACTTCGACGGGTTCCTTGGCGGCTGAGGTGGCAGTGGTGGCAGTGGTGGCGGTCGCGTCAGCGGTAGCCGGAGAGGAGGTGGATTCCCCCGAGGTGCAGCCAACGAGGAGAGCGGTAAGGGACAAGGTAGCTGCCGGAAGAAGGAGACGGCGCGTTGCGAGGATGGTGGTCATAGTGGGACACTAAACCCTAATGATACTCGTTTTCATAACCAGCACCCCCATGTGGGGATAATTTTCATTAACCCTCTACTAGTGGAATCTCCACCTCGAGGGAAGGATCGGTACCCACCGTCCAGGCGCTCGCGCCCGCGCCCTCGTGAATCAGCTGCGCCGCCAGAGCCGCGATCATCACCCCGTTGTCCGTGCACAAGGAAAAGCGCGGCACCCGCAGCTCAATTCCAGCCTCGGCGCAACGCTGCGCCGCCAACTCACGCAGCCGCGAGTTGGCCGCCACTCCCCCGCCCAGCAGCAACACGCGGGCCCCGACATCCTGGCAGGCGCGCACGGCTTTGAAGGTCAGCACATCGACCACTGCCTCTTGGAAGGAGGCGCAGACGTCCTCCACTGAGATCACCCGCCCCTCCCGCTCGGCGGCCTCGACGTAGCGAGCCACGGCCGTTTTCAACCCGGAGAAGGAGAAATCATGACGGGAGTCCGACTTCTTCATCAGGCCCCGCGGGAAAGCAATGGCCGCGGGATCGCCCAGGGCGGCCAGGCGGTCGATGACCGGACCGCCGGGATAGCCCAAGCCCAGGAGGCGGGCGACTTTGTCGTAGGCCTCCCCGGCGGCGTCGTCAAGCGTGGACCCCAACTCCCGCATGGGCTTGCCCACCGCATCCACCTCGAGCAGCTGGGTGTGCCCACCGGAGACGAGGAGCGCCACCGAATGCGGCAGCGGCTCGCCCTCCAAGTTGGCCACGGCGACGTGCCCCCCGAGGTGGTTGACGCCGTAGAAGGGGACTCCCCAGGCAGCGGCGTAGGCCTTCGCGGCCGACGCCCCGACGAGCAGGGCACCAGCCAAACCGGGGCCCACTGTCGCGGCCACGGCATCGGGCTTGCTCACGCCCGCCTCCGCCAGCGCCGCCCGCATGACGGGTCCCATCTCCTCCAAATGCGCGCGGGAGGCAATCTCGGGGACCACTCCCCCGAAACGCGCATGCTGCTGCATCGATGAGGCCACCGAGTCGGCGAGGATGCGCAGGGTGCCGTCCTCGGCGAGGTCAACAATGCCCACCCCGGTCTCGTCGCAACTGCTTTCCACTCCGAGGACGATCATCGGCGGCTACTCCTTGCGTTTCTCAACATCGTGTAGGCATCGGCGCCTGAGGGTTGGTAGTAGTTTCGGCGGATCCCCTGCCGGGCAAAGCCATACGCTTCGTAGAGGGCAATCGCCGGGTCGTTATCAGTTCGCACTTCCAGGAAAACGCGGCCAGCGTGGGCATCGGCGACGGCCATGAGCTCATCCATGAGCATCCTCGCCAGCCCTTGACGCTGGTGGGAGGGGTCGACCCCGATGGTGTGAATCTCAAACTCGGGATCACCCTCCGGACCCAACCGGGCCATCCCGGCATAAGCCCAAAGGCTGTCGCCCTCACTCACCCCCAGGTAGAGGGTGTGGGGCGCGGCAATCTCGCTGAGAAAGGCGTGTTCCGGCCACGGGTTGTCCCCCGGGAACAGGACCTCCTCCAACTCGGCACAGCGCCGCGAGTCGGCCGCGTCCAACAACCTCAGTTTCACAGTTCCACCTGCGGGATCGCCGGGGACTGCGGGCGCGGCTTCGGTTCCTTCGCGTCCGGTCGTCGCAGGTAGAGCGGCACCACCGGCGCCGGGTCGGCGCTGAGATCAGCCACTGCGACCAGCGAGGCCGCGTCGGGCACGAGGTCATGCTTATCGACGTCCACCTCTACCGCCGCGGACAGTGCAGCCGGCACCGACGCCACGTCGACCTCGTGCGGCAGGACGAGCTCGGCGGGAGCGATCACCTCGGGCCCGTGGGTGCGCTGGCCATCGATATAGGTGGCCCAGTAGATTTCCCGGCGGCGGGCATCGGTGGCCACGAGCGAGCGGCCTGCGGGCAGGCGCTGGGCGATGGCGTCGAGGGAACACACCCCATAGACGGGGATGCCGAGGGCATCTCCGAAGGCCTGCGCGGAGGCCATGCCGACGCGCAGGCCGGTGAAAGGACCCGGACCACAGCCGACGACGATGGCGTCGATGTCGGCGAAGGTCACGCGGGCGTCGATAAGCAATGCTTGAACGGTGGGCGTTAGTTGCTCATTGTGAGCCCGAGTGCCCGGCAGGGGGCGGTCGACGGTGTCGCCGGTGGCGGTGTTGACCAGTCCGGTGACGAGGTCAGGCGTGGAGGTATCGATCGCGAGAACAAGCACGGGTCTAACCTAGCAGCGTCCACGCGCCTTCTTGGCTCTTCATCAGCGGCAGGAGGGACTCGGCGGCGAAGGACGGCTGGGTGCGGATGGCACACAGGTCAACCTCAGAGCGGCTCATCTGATCGAAGACGACCTCGCCCTCCCGGGTGCCCAGCATGAGGTAGTTGGTGTCTTCAGCCACACCATTGGGGCCGAGGTTGAGCTCGGAAGCATCGACGCCGTACATCTGCATCAGGCCCTGTTCGGTGGAATAGGGGCAGACCACGGCGGCCACGACGTACTCCTTACCGTAGAGGTCAGCCGGGGACAGGCCGATCACGCTCAGGCCCTCCGCGTCCGCGTTGGCGACGGCCTTTTCCAAGGCACCGGAGGTAGTAAATTGCGACTCCGCCTTGGCCGGAGCCGTAGCGATGGCCAAGGCGAGGAAACCGATCCACGCGACGAGGATGACGATGATCAGATAAAGACCAGTTTTGGGCAGGCGCATGATAGCTACTCTCCTAGGTACGGCGGCTGAGACGTCTCCTAGGCTACTCGCCGCCTACAGCAACAGAAGCAGCAGCACCTGGCTGGCGATGATCTTTCCCACCATCGCGGTGGGATACACAGTGGCATAACCGCGGGTTGCCAGCTCGGTGCCAGTTTGGCCGTTGAGATAAGAAATGATCGCCGGGTTCGTCGTTGCACCAGCGGCCACGCCCATCGACTCGTCCCACGTCAATCGAAGCACCACCATGCAGATGACGGCGCAAAGCAGGGCGGAAACGAGGGTGATGGCGAAACCGGCGGCCATGTAGTTGAGCGAGGCCGGGTCGGTGAGCGCCTTTTTAAAGCCCGCTCCCGCCGTCGTACCCACACCTGCCAAGAAGAGCGCCAGGCCGAGCGTGCTGACGGTATTGCTGGCGTGGTAGGGCATGGTCCACGTGATCGGGCCCGTGCGATGGACGGCGCCGAGGATGAGGCCAGCGACGATGGGGCCGCCACCGAAACCGAGGGTGAGCACCGAATCGCCTGGCAGCGGAATCGGGATCGATCCCAGCAACAGACCAAACAGCAGGCCCAGGGCGAAGGGCAACAGGTCCGGGGCTGCGAGAGAGCGCTCGGAGTCGCCGAGGTAGTTGCGGACCTCATTCATGCGGTTAGGCGGGGCGACAACGCGGACGCGGTCGGAATAATTGAGCACGTCATCGGCGCCCGGAACCACGTCGGAGTCGCCGCGGCGGATGCGCGCAATATGGAAGCCGGCGTCAACGGTGTTGAGCTCGGAGAGCTTCCGGCCGACGATCCGCGGGTTCGACACGGTCAAGCGGCGATACACCAGGTCCGTGTCCTCGATGCTCACCTCAACGGCCTCGCCGAGGGTCTTCTGCGCCGTCTCGATGGCTTCCTCAGTGCCGTTGATGACGAGCACCATGCCCTCAAACAACTCATCCGTCGGCGACGCCAGCGAATGATCGTGCTCGCCGTGGACGATGCGGGTGGCGATGATGTCCGCGCCCGCCAGCACCGGCAACTGCGCCACGGTGCCACTGATGCCCGGGCCAATGCGCACGCCCTGCCAATCCAGCGGCGCAATGATGAGGCCCTCCTGGCGGGCCTCCTCGATGTGGTCGACCTTGAGCAGCTTCGCCCCGATCGCCGCCACCAAAATGGTGCCCAACACCGCACCGGGGTACGCCAGGGAATAGCCAATGACCGGCTCACCCGTCGCGGAAGGATCAATGTCCTCGAGCACGCCGACGATCGCGGCCATACCCGGGGTCGAGGTGAGCGCGCCAGTAAACATGCCCGCGCCGGTCGTGGCCTTCAGCCCCAGGACCTTGATGAGGGCGTAAGCGACGGCGACCAACGACGTCAGCAGCACAATCATGAACACCGTCAGCCGCCAGCCGCGCGTGCGGAACTCAGCGAAGAATTGCTCACCGGCGGTCAAACCGATCGCGTAGACGAACATGGCCAGACCCAGCTGGAAGACGAGTGGTGGGATCTGAATATTTGGGTCAATTGTCGACAGGGCCAACGCGACGAACAGCACGGCCGCTGCTCCCAGTGAGAGCCCAAAGACACGGACCTTCCCCAACGCCAAGCCCAACGCCAAAATGGCGACGAGAGCGATGAGGGGGTTAGCTGCGAGAAAGCTGAGCACAGTACTGTCCCATTCTGTGTATGCAGTTTGGCTACTTCATAGCCATTGAACTCCCCTAGATTGGAGTTGGGCAAGTGATTGAGATCTAGCCCAAAACTTGCACCCATTTCCAGCCGACGATACGAGCCTCCGATTCCGGGTCGCGGCGGACGGCGGTTTCACGGTCGATGGTGACGTGAAGGTAGCGATCAGAGATCTGTTCCACCAGGCCCCCGCCCCATTCCGCGACGACCACCGCGTCCTCCAAGTCCGTATCCAGATCCAAAGAATCAAGCTCCCCGGTGCCATCCTCGCCCAGGAGCCGGTAAGCATCGACGTGGATGAGGGTAGGCCCACCCACGGTCGAACGGTGCTCCCGGGCGATGACGAAGGTCGGCGACGTGACCCGGCCTTTCACCAGCAACCCCCGGGCCAGACCCTGGGTGAAGGTGGTCTTACCGGCCCCCAAGGGCCCATCCAGGATGACCACATCACCCGCCTGGAGAGTCCTCCCCAGTTGTTCGGCAAAGGCCTGGGTATCAGCGGCCGTGGCCAATTCGATGCTGCCCTCGCTGGGGAAACTCACAGCTCAATACCGCCTTCGTAGTCGCGGGTGGTGCGGCCGGTGGGCCGGCACACGATCTCGTAGTTAATCGTGTCGGTGGCGGCGGCGAGCTCGGTGGCGCTCATGCCCCCCTCGCCGAAGATCACGGCATGGTCCCCGGGCTGGACATTGAACTCATTGGGGCCAAGGTCCACCACGATCTGATCCATGCACACCCGGCCCACCTGCGAGTACAGCTTGCCACCAATGCCCACCTGGAGCTTGCCTTGCCAGGCGCGCGGCAAGCCATCGGCATAGCCCGCCGGAACCAGCGCCAGCCAGCCCGCCTCTTGCGCGGTCCACGTGTGGCCGTAGCTGACGGACTCGCCCGGTTGCACGGGATTGACCGCGATGACCTCAGCTGACCAGGTCATCGCCGGTTTCAGGTCATGCGTTAGCCCCTCGATGGGTTCGAGGCCATAGAGCGCCACGCCGACGCGCACCTGTTCGTGATGAAAATCCGGGCGCGTGAGGGTGCCGGGAGAATTGCAGAGGTGGTTGATCGGCAGCTCCAAGCCAAGGGAACGGCCCAACTCGATGGCTCGGAGCAACGCGGCAGCCTGCTGGTCATTGGCGGGGTTGAAAGGCTCGTCTGCGCACGCCAGGTGTGAAAAAACTCCGGTGACGTCGAGGTGCTCCGCCTCCCGCAACAGAGTAAACACCTCCGCCCAGTCCGCCTCGTCGACCCCGGAACGATGCAACCCGGTATCAACCTTGATGGCCACCTGCGCGGGGATCGCGGCATCCACCAACGCCTGGGCGTGCCGCAGCGACGGCACCCCCAGCTCAATGTTCACAGCGAGTGCCTCGGAAAACTCCTCCTGCGGGGACCAGATCCACACCAAAATCGGCTTATCGACGCCCCCCTCCCGCAGCTCCACCGCCTCCGCCAGGGTGGCTACCCCGAAGGCATCCGCCCCGTTCGCGCCCATGATCCCGGCCACCTCCAGCGCCCCGTGCCCGTAGCCATCGGCCTTGACCACGGCCATCAGCCGCACATCGTCGCCGATGAGGGTTTTGATGGTGCGGGTGTTGTGGGCGATGGCGTCCAGATCAATGCGGGTACTCAGAAGATCCATGGGTGACATTGTGCCACTGCTCTCAGCCCGGCTCTGCCCCGACCAACGCCCGCGTGAGCAACTCAGTGAGGTTCTCGGCCGTGACCGGGCAGGGATTCGACGCCGGGACGGCGGCGAGGGCCTGCTCGACGGCCGCGGGGATGCCGGCAGCGGTGAAGCCAATGTCGCTTAAGGCCCGCGGGGCGTCGAGACGCTTTCTTAAATCTTGCAGGCCCGCCAGGCCGCCGAAGGCCGCGTCCAGGCGTTCCGCGGCTGCGGGGGCGTTGAAGGCGAGGACGTAGGGCAGGACGATCGCGTGCGTCTGGGCGTGCGGCAGGTTGAAGGTGCCGCCAAGGATATGGCAGATCTTGTGGTGCATTCCCGCCCCCGCCGAAGCGAATGCCACCGCCGCGAGGTACGCGCCGTACAGCAGCTGATCGCGTCCGGCCAGGTCATACGGGTCGTGGTGGACCTGGGGCAGGCCGGCGGTTAAGGCCCGGGCCCCCTCCGTGGCTAGGGCGGCGTTGATCGGATCAGCGCGGGGAGCCCACAGCGAGTCGACGCAATGAGCCAGGGCGTTGAGGCCCGAGGCCACCGACAGCTCCACGGGCAACGAGACCGTCAGCGTGGAATCGTAGACAACGGCTGTGGGCAGCACCCGCGGGTCCTGGCCCGTGGTCTTGCGGCCCTGCTCCGTCATCCCCCACACGTCCGTGGCCTCGGACCCGGCGTAGGTGGTGGGCACCGCGATCAGCTCGATCCCGGTGGTCAGCGCCACGGCTTTCGCCGTTCCCACCGCCGAGCCGCCCCCGACGGCGACGAGCAGCTCAATGGAGTGTTGCTTGGCGACGTCCCGCGCCCGCTCCGCCACCTCCACCGGCACGTGCATGGCCACATCCTCGTGCCACACCGCGATGCTCAGATCGGCGAAGAGTTCGCGTGCCCGCCGCATCTCGCGGGGGCTGGCCACCACCATGACTTTCCGGCCGTCGATCTCGGCGGCCACGTATTCGGCTGCCTGATTCGCGCCAAAGAGCACCCGCTGCCCAAGGGTGTCGTGCCGGAAGGTCAATGGGGTGGCAGTCATAGCGGGTTACTCCACCGTCACCGACTTCGCCAGGTTGCGCGGCTTATCGATGTCCTCGTTACCGCAGGCCCGGGCGATATCCGCCGCCAGGTACTGCAACGGGATCGTGGCCAGGAGCGGCTGCATGATCGACGCGGACTCCGGGATAGTGATGAGCCAGTTGGCATAGGGCTCAACCGAGGTATCGCCCTCTTCGGCGATGACGATGGTCTTGGCACCACGTGCCCGGATCTCCTGGATATTGGAGACGATCTTCGAGTGCAACAGTTTCACACCCCGCGGAGACGGCACGACCACGACGACCGGCAGGTCATCCTCGATGAGCGCGATGGGGCCGTGCTTGAGCTCGCCCGCGGGGAAGCCCTCGGCGTGGATGTACGCCAGCTCCTTGAGCTTGAGCGCACCCTCCAATGCCACGGGGTATCCGACGTTGCGGCCCAGGAAGAGCATGGTGCGGACCTGGCCGAGGGCATCCGAAATATCGCGAATCGTGTCGCGGCACGCCAGCACCTCCTCGACCTTGCCGGGGATTTCCTCCAGCGCTTCCCAGATCTCGACGATCTCATCCGGGTACTTGGTGCCCTTGGCCTGCGCAAGGGCGAGGCCGACGATGTAGTTGGCAGCCACCTGGGCGAGGAACGCCTTGGTGGATGCGACGCCAATTTCCGGCCCAGCGTGGGTGTACAGCACCGCGTCAGACTCGCGCGGGATCTGCGACCCGTTGGTGTTGCACACCGCCAGGACCTTCGCACCCTGGGTTTTCGCGTGGCGCACGGCCTCCAGCGTGTCGGCAGTCTCACCGGACTGGGAGATAGCGAGGACCAACGTCCGCTCGTCGAGGACCGGATCGCGGTAGCGGAACTCGGAAGCCACCTCGATCTGCACGGGCACGCGCACCCAGTGCTCAATGGCGTACTTGGCCAGCAAGCCGGAGTGGTAGGCAGAGCCACAAGCCACGACGAAGACCTGGTTGATGGACTTCAAGTCATTCTCCGAAATGTTGGACTCATCCAACACGACGCGTCCATCCTGGAAGTGCCCCGCGAGAGTATCGCGAACCGCGGCCGGCTGCTCGTGGATCTCCTTCATCATGAAGGAATCAAAGCCACCCTTCTCGGCAGCAGCGAGGTCCCAGTCGATGGTGAAAGGCTTGCCCTCGGCGGCGGAACCATCGAAGTTGAGCACCTCGTAGCCATCAGCAGTGATGATGACAACGTTGTCCTGCTCCAGCTCCACCGCATTCTTGGTGAACTCGATGAACGCCGCGACGTCCGAACCGAGGAACATTTCGTTCTCTCCCACGCCGACAATGAGCGGGGTGGAACGCCGAGCGGCGATGATCTCATCCGGGTGATCGGCGTGCATGAACAGCAAGGTGAAGGCACCCTCGAGGCGAGCCAGCACGGCCAAGGCCGAGGCCCGGAAATCGCCCGAGGTCTCCCCCTCGTTGTAAGCGCGCGCCAGGAGGTGCGCCGCCACCTCCGAGTCCGTCTCCGACTTCAGCTCGATGCCCGCCGCCTCCAGCTCAGCGCGAAGGGGGGCAAAGTTTTCGATGATGCCGTTGTGAACAATCGCCACCCGACCGTCATAAGACATGTGCGGGTGCGCGTTCGCATCCGTGGGCCGACCATGCGTCGCCCACCGGGTGTGGCCAATCGCCGTGGTCCCCTCGAAGTTGTCCGCCCCGACTTCCGCGATCTTGTCTTCCAAGTTAGCGAGCTTGCCCGCCCGCTTGACCATGTTGATGACCTGGTCGCCTTCTGCATCGATTCCCGCCACAGCAATGCCTGAGGAGTCGTAGCCGCGGTATTCCATTCGGCGCAGTGCTTCTAGCGCCAGGTTAAGTCCTTGTCGATGTCCGACATATCCAACAATTCCACACATGACGATGACTGTAGCGGACAAGGGCAAACCGGCGGAGTTTTAAGGTCTTAGCGCTCCTCTTCCACTATCGTGGTGGGCGTGTCTGAGAATCTGAAAAAGCACCTGGCCCACCTGTCCAAGCGGGGCCCGCATCGCGTGCTCGTCGGTGACCTCAACTACGCCGGACTGCCGGGAAAGGTCTACACCCCCGCGGAGGGTAAGGGCGTTCCCGCGATCGCGTTCGGGCACGACTGGACCAAGTCGGTGAAAAACTACCACGCCACCCTGCGCCACCTCGCTAGCTGGGGCATCGTCGTCACCGCCCCGGACACCGAGCGGGGCCTGGCCCCCGATCATCGCGGCTTCTCCGCCGACCTGGAAACCTGCCTCCAGATTGCCGCCGGAGTCAAGCTCGGCCATGGCAAGGTCACCGTCTCCCCCGGCAAGCTCGGCGTGGCCGGGCACGGCATGGGCGCGGGCGCCGCAGTTCTCATGGCGGCCAACAACCCGACGGTCAAGGCAGTCGGCGCGCTGTATCCGGCCGTGACCACTCCCTCCTCGACGGAGGCCGCCCGCTTCGTCACAGCTCCCGGTTTGGTCATCGGCTCGGGCCGCAACGATCTTTTCGACGCCGGCAATCCCCCCAAGGTCGCCCTCAACTGGGGCGGCCCTGTCGCCTACCGGGAAATCAACAACGGCAACCAAGCCGGCTTCACCGAAGATGCCCTGTTCCAATTCAGCTTCGGACTCGGCCTGCCCCAGTACTCCGCGCAGGAAACCGCCCGCGGCCTGCTCACCGGCTTCCTCCTCCACGAGCTCGCCGGTGAAAAGAAATACTCCGGCTTCGCTGCTCCCCTGGCCGAGGCTAAGCACGTGCAGTCCTTCGATGGCGAGGAGCTCGCCGAGAAGGCCGCGATCTAAGAGCATTAGTTTTTCCGCAGCACCCCCTGAACCCGGCCGCGAGTGGCCGGCGTCCGAGGGGTGCTGTGCTGTTTCACTACCTGCTTGGGTGCCTCCACCGACTTCTCCACTCGCTCCTGCGCCCGAGCGAGCGCCTTTTCAAACTCCACCATCCGCTGCGCGGTGCGCTCCCGGAACTGACGCGAAAACTCTTCAAAATCCACTACCACTGCCCTGCCTTTCTAGCCCCGCCCGCCGCTGGTTGTTCCACTGGAGTGTTCTGCTTGGGCGGTGGCGGCGGCTCAGGGACCGCAGCGAGGTCCGGTGGCAGATTTTGCTTCGGTGGCGGCGGTGGCTCCGGGGTAGGTTCGGGCTCGGGAGCTGGCTCGGGTATGGGCTCGAGAGTGGGCGTCTCCTGGAGGCAATCAATGATCGCTTCCAGGCACAGCGCCAAGATGCCGATACCGATGAGTCCAAGGATGCCGGTGAAGTCTTCGCCCGACTCTTCCTCTTCTAGGTCCCCAGCGGGCTCCTCAGCGGGCTCCTCAACTCGCTCCTCGGCCGGCTTCTCACAGTCCCGGGCCGGAGCGCAGTCCTCCACCGCCTGCGGTGTCGTCGGCGGCGCTTCGACCGGTGGAACAGCCGTTGGCGGTGTTGACGGAGCCGGAGGAGTAGCAGGTGGTTCAACGGACTGAGGCGTCGTTGGGGGCGGTGCAGAGCCAGGTGCAGCTGGGGCAGGTGGCGGGCTGCTCGTGCCGCCACCGGACGTGCCTCCGCTTTCTCTCCCAGCGGCTGCCGGGGCCGTCGGTACCTCCTCGCAGGTAGCTATGGCAGTCTGGGGCGCGCCAGCGGGCTTCTCACAAACCAATTCGCAACGAGTGAGGAACTCGTCGAAACACTGGCACACGGCCTTATCGCGATCGCGGCACTGCTCGAGGACGGTGGCGCCAGCGGCGTCGATGAGTTCGGAACCTGCGGCAACGCACTCGGAGAACTCACGCGGGAAGGTGGCCGGGTCAATGCGAGAGAGAAACGAGCTCAACTGGGTGATGACGCCGGTGAGCGCGCTGAGGATCTCGGACACACTGAGGTCGGAGTTCCTTTGAATGTCGCTGAGGGCATCGCTCGCCTGCTCCGCCGACTCGCTCAGCTCTTTGGACTTCTGGCGATTGTTCCACCACTCCTGGATCTCCTCGCCGATCTTGGTGGCGATCGCGCCTGCCGCGACCTGGAATAGCAGTTTGCCTATCTCCGGGAGGATGCCCGAGCGCATTGTCGACGCCTCGCTTCCGCCCACCGCCTCCCGGGTATGGCCTAAAAGGGCCGTGGGGTCCAGCCCCTCAGTCGCGGCTAGGGCCTCACTAAGCTCGTCCTCCCCGATCCGTGGGCCCGCGTACAACCCGCGGGAGGATTGCCGCAATTGCCGGACCGCGGCGCCATAGCCGCCCGCCCTCATGCGCCGGCCCCCAGGTCGGCGGCACCGAGGGCGTCTGTGCTCCCGTAGACCCGCACCTGCGCGACGCTGGCTTCGGTGGTGGTCCGCACGGCGTCGATACACTGTGTCCCCGTGAGATGCACCCTCTGCAACGCATGGGCAATCGCCTGCCCCCGGTCGGCGAAGTCGCGCCCAGCGGCGGACACGGGGTAAGACGGCGATGTGGACACGTGCCGCTGGTGCTGCTCGTCCCCGTCTGCCCGCAGGCGCGATAACACAGCCAGCGCTTCCTGCAGGTCGAGATTGATCCCCGACATGAATAGACCCCCTCGTGAAAATCCTCAACTAAAATGTCATCAGTGTTGGACTCTCCGAAGGGGCCAAAGGTTCCCGCTCTTTCTAAACTGACGCCACCACGGCTGCCAGGCGGCCGGCCACCCGGCGGGCCTGCTCGCTGCCCCCGGCCTCGACCATGACGCGGAACAGTGCCTCAGTGCCCGAGGCGCGCAGAAGAACACGGCCGGACTCGCCCAGCTCCTCCTCGGCCGCGGCAATGGCCTCCAAAACTTGAGGGTGATCGACGATGACGGACTTGTCGGCGACGGGAACGTTGATGAGCACCTGTGGCAGGACCTTCATCACCGAGGCCAACTCGCCAAGGGTGCTGCCCGTCTCTGCCATGCGCTCCATGAGTTTGAGGCCGGTGAGAGTGCCGTCGCCGGTGGTGCAGTGATCGGGTAGCACGATGTGACCAGACTGCTCGCCGCCGAGGCTGTAGCCACCGCGGTTTAGCTCCTCCAGCACGTAGCGGTCACCGACCTGGGTCTCCAGCATCGGAATGCCCTGCTCCTTCATGGCAATCTTGAGGCCCAAGTTGCTCATGACGGTCGCCACCAAAGTGTTTTTGCGCAGCTCTGACTTCTCCTTCATGCCAACCGCCAGGATCGCCATGATCTGATCGCCATCAACCACGTTGCCCTCCGCGTCGACGGCGAGGCAGCGGTCAGCGTCACCATCGTGGGCCAAGCCTAGATGCGCCCCGTGCTCAAGGACCGCCTTCTGGGTCTGCTCAATGTGCGTCGAGCCCGAATTGTCGTTGATGTTGTAGGCGTTAGGCCGGTTGTGGATCGCGATGACCTCAGCGCCCGCAGCCGCATACGCCAGCGGGGCGACCTCAGAGGCTGCACCATTGGCACAGTCAACGACCACCTTGATACCCGACAGATCAGTCTGGGCAGAGTCGCGTAGGTGCGCCAGATAGCGGTCCTGCGCATCCGGGGACTCCTCGATGACGCGGCCCACGCCCGTTCCGGTGGGGCCGGTCTCCGGGAGGTGCTCCATCATGGCTTCGATCTCGTCCTCGACGGAATCGGGCAGCTTCTTGCCCCCGGCGGAGAAGAACTTGATGCCGTTATCGGGCATCGGGTTGTGGGACGCCGAGATCATGACACCGAGGTCGGCCCCATAGTCATCGGTGAGGAAAGCGACACCTGGGGTGGGGATCACGCCGACGCGGAGCACGTCCACGCCACAGGAAGCCAGTCCAGCGGCGAGTGCTGCAGCCAACATTTCGCCAGAGACGCGGGGGTCACGGCCGACGACGGCGATCGGACGCAGGTCGCTGGACTTACGATCCGAGGTGAGCACCTGAGCGGCCGCCGCCCCCAACTTCAACGCCATCGAGGCCGTAAGTTCCTTGTTCGCCAGCCCACGAACACCATCTGTGCCGAAAAGTCTTGTCATGCCGTCTATTATGCACTCCCCCACCAACGGCGAACGCCGCCCCGTCCGCAAGAAGCGGTAGGGGCGGCGTCGGCAAGCAAGCTGCGAAATTTAGCGCTTGGAGTACTGCGGGGCACGACGTGCCTTGTGCAGACCAGCCTTCTTGCGCTCGACTGCACGAGCGTCACGGGTGAGGTAACCGGCCTTCTTCAGGGCGGCACGATCAGCCGGGCTGTACAGGTTCAGGGCGCGGGCGATGGCCAGGCGCAGAGCGCCGGACTGGCCGGTCGGGCCGCCACCGGAAATGTTGGCCTTGATGTCGAACTGGCCCTCGCGCTCGAGGAGGGTCAGCGGACCAAGGATGTCCTGCTGGTGGAGCTTGTTCGGGAAGTACTCGTCCAGAGCACGGCCATTGCAGGTGATCTCACCGGTGCCAGCAACCACGCGGACGCGGGCGATGGCGCGCTTACGGCGACCAACGGTCTGGATCGGGCCTTCGAGAACGACCTCGGTGACAACCTCGGTCTCGTCGACGTCAACCTCGGGGGCGACGGCGTCGGCGATGGTGTAGTTGAACTCTTCGGTGGCAGCGGAGGCGGCTTCGATGTCGCCAGCCTCAACCACGGTCAGGTCCTCG
Source organism: Corynebacterium atrinae (assembly GCF_030408455.1). Taxonomy (NCBI): domain Bacteria; kingdom Bacillati; phylum Actinomycetota; class Actinomycetes; order Mycobacteriales; family Corynebacteriaceae; genus Corynebacterium; species Corynebacterium atrinae. Next base: position 448,433 of record NZ_CP046977.1, on the reverse strand, counting down.
TTCTGATTCTGGTCGGTCACTGTGCCACCTGCTTGATTTCGTAGGACTCGGGCTTCTGGCCGGCGTAGGGGTGCTCGGAGCCGGTGAAAACGTGGAGCTTCTTAGCGGAGGAGCGGGAAAGCTTGTTGTGCGGCATCATGCCGACGATTGCTTCCTCAACCACGCGGTCAGGGCGGGTATCCAGAGCCTTACCCAGGGTCATGGACTTCAGTCCACCCGGGTAGCCGGAGTGGCGGTAGCGCATCTCGCGCTCACGCTTGTTGGAGGAGATGTGAACCTTGTCGGCGTTGATGATGATGACGTGGTCACCGCAGTCAACGTTCGGTGCGAACTGGGGCTTGCCCTTGCCGCGCAGCAGGTCTGCCACGTGGGAAGCAAGTCGACCCAGCACCACGTCGGTGGCGTCGATGACGTACCACTTGCGGGTAATGTCACCGCTCTTCGGGTGGAAAGTAGACAAAATGACTCCTTGAAAGTCTGTCTGGGGCTGCCGGCCAGGTGCTGTGCGCGGGGATGAAGCCGCGGCGGCCGGTGGAGACCCGCGGATAATCCGCCGCCCTGACGGTTAAGTCGGGGCAGCACACACAGGGATTTAACTCTAGGTCACCGGGGCTCAGAACGCCAAAACCACCCGCCAAGGAATGACTCCTCGGCGGGTGGTGTGGTGGACAAAGGTCGCGCAGCGGTTAGCCCAACCGCTCGCGGTGCTGGACCCAGGGTGCGTCTGCCATGGTGAACGGGCCCAGCACGCGGTCTGCTATCCCCAGCTGGCGGCGGCTCGACGGTTGACGTCGCTCATCCGCTCATTGCCCTGGGAGACAGTGCGGGAGATGGTGGCGAGAATGGTGTTGAGCTCGGCGGCCGAACGATCCCAGCGGGCCTGCGCCTCCGCGTATGCGGCAGCCGATTCACCTTCCCACGTTGCGGCCATCGGCTGGATCTGCGACTTGAGATCATCCAGCAGGCCGTTGATGCGCCCGGAGGTGGCATTGATATCACCGGCGGCAGCCTCGATGGCCCCGAACTGGTACTTAATAGCATCCATAATCAGTGTGCTCCTTATCAATTCCTCTAAAGCGCCAATCCCTGACCGCCAACGTTGCTAAACGCCTGCGCGTTATCAGCTTCGGTGGAATCAAAGGACTGGGCGTTGTGGCGAATGTTGTCAGAAATGCTGGTCAGCGCCTCGCGCAGCTCGCGGGCAGAGTTGTTCCACCGCTGCATGAGCGAATCAAAGCTGACCTGGGCAGAGCCGGCCCAGTTGCCGCGGACCCCGTCCACGACGCCCTGCAGGCGACCCAATTCCCCCTGTACCTCATTGTTAGTGCTATCGACCCGGCCGGCCGTAGCCAGCATCACATCGGATTCTGTTCTGAACATGCTGCTCATAGTGTGGTTCGCCCCTCCTCGAACGTGGGTACTAGTTGATAGTGGCGCCAGGCTGTTCCCGGCGCTCCCCCGAAAGGCCATCATGCTTTCCTTTCACCTTTGTTGGACTCCGCTTTCCTCCACCCGGTTCCCCGATACAGAGAAGTTTTTAGTAATCCCGGAGCTCGAGGCTATCCAGGGCCATCCGACAGGCCGCTTCCTGCGGGATCGTCGCCTCGGCGCGGGAGTGACAACCCACACTGAACTGGTGCCCGGCCTCCACCCAGGTGTGCCACACCACTTCGGAGCCATCGCCGGGGTCTTCGCGATAGCGAGTCAGCTCTTGCCCACGCGACCCGCTTTGTGGTTCCAAAGCATGCAGGCTGCCATCCTCCGCCACCATCTCGTGCACCCGCGCCAGCACCGCCGCAGCGGGCACGGAATACACCGGATCGGCCGAGAGGTGGATGCGCAGCCCGGGATCCTCCCCCAGCGCCATCAACCCACCATCACGGTCTTCGAGGCGAAACCCACCCGGCGCGCTCAGGCGCAGCCCGGAATGTTCGAGGATCACCTGCTGGGGTGAGGGAGTGCTTATCGACGTCGCCGTGTCCGGCGCCGTCGTCCGCTGCGGGGAGGCTGTCGTGGAGGTTTCCGACATAGGCTCGGCCACCACGGGTATCGGCCCGCTGTCCAGCGCCCACCAGCTCAAGCCGCCGATCGCCAGGACCACCGCCGCGACAACGAAATGGAACGGGCTGACCACTACCCCACCGGGGAGGCGATGGCGGCCGCTGTCGCTGGAGGGCCGGATAACCATGAGCTCTTCCTCCCGGGGACCGGGAAGAGGGGTTTCCCGCAGCGCCTCGGTGGGGTAGGCCGCGACTCCTTTGTTGAGGAAGCTGTGGGTGAGCACTTCGGTGGCGGATTCGTCGGCGTCAATGACGATCTCCACCTCGGGCCATTGCAGGTTGCATAGTTCGCGAGCCTGGTCGAGGACGGCCGGGAGCGCCCACCCGTCGACGATGCCGGTGCCCGGTAAGTCGTAGCGGTAGACCGTGTCGGGCCCTTCGAAGATGGTCGCGCTATCGAGCACGGTGATGGTCAATGTGACGGGGACGGCCGGGGCGCTCATTCTGTTTCCTCCTCACTGATGGCCACGTGGGCGATGCCGACGGTGTCTCCCCGTACCTGCCAGGTGCCGCGGCCGGGCGGTTGGGCGAGAGGTTTGATGCCGAAGATCGCGCCTTCGTCTCGGTCGGCGTCGAGAAGCATGACGGCCGGGGTCTGGTCTCGAACGGCGGAGAGAAAGGGCCCGAACAGGGCTCGCCCGACACCGCCGGCTTTACGGGCGAGCACGAGGTGGAGGCCGATGTCGCGGGAGTGCGGCAACAACTCCAGCAGGGGGTGGAGGAGGTGATCGGCGACGAGGTCGAGGTCGTCGATAAGCACGAAGATGTCGGGACCGGTCCACCAGGACCGGGCGGAAAGGTCCTGCGGAGTGATGTCCGGGCCAGGCAGGCGGGAACGCAGCGTGGTCACGGTATCGTCCAGCGCGGACTTCGTCGCGGGCGAGGTCGCCGAGTAAGCGGCGAGCATATCCTCGTCGAGCGCGCCCAGGTGCGCGCGCCGATGATCGACCACCACCATTCGTGCCTGCTCTGGACCCAGCTGGCTGATGCCCTTTGCCACCGTGCGCAGCAGCGTCGATTTTCCTGATCCCTGCCCACCGATACACACCAAGTGGGGGCTGGTAGCAGGCGCCCAGGCCAGGGTTTCCAGGCGAGGACCACCGACTGCCAGGGGGATGCCCGTACCAGGGACGGGTGCGAGTTCAGCCAGACTGATGCGTTCGGGCAACACCTTCAGGGCGGGGACGGCCGTACCCGAGATGCTGGCGATATGCCCGAGGTCCTGGGAGGAACTCAAGGCGATGAGCATGTTCCGCGCGTCATCGGTTACCCCCCTGCCCGGCAGCGAGGGCAACTTTTGCTGGGCCTTGCGATCAATGAGGGAATCCATCGACTCTCCCAGTTTCAATTCAAAGCGGGTGGTGATGAGGTCACGGATGGCCGGGCGCAGGATGGTCCAGCGCGGGGTGGACACCACGAGGTGCACGCGGGCGGAGGCGCCGTCGGCGGCGATGCGCGTAATCGAGTCCACCAGATCCTCGAAGTCGCCGACCACGCTGTGCCAGCCATCGACCACGAGGAAGGTGTGGCGATCCTCAGGAGCATCCACGAAGCCGGTGACCTCATCGATGATTCGGCGGACTCGTTCCGGATCGTGTCTATTGGCCACGCCGGCCACGTGCGGCAGGAGGGAGAGGTTTCCCAGCGTTCCACCACCCAAGTCGAGGACGTAAAAGCGGATGGCGCCCGTCTCGTGGGTGGCCGCCAGCGATGCGACAACCGTTCGCAGCGCAGTGGACTTGCCGGTCTGTGGTCCGCCGCACACCGCGAGGTGCCCGCCGCCGGTGGAAAAATCAACCACCAGCGGGTCCTGGCGCTGGTGATAAGGCAGGTCAATGATGCCCACTGCAGCCGACAGGAATCCGACATCGTCCGCCACTCCGGCCAGCTCGATGGCTGGTGGCAAGGGTTCGAGCCAGATCTTTCGGCCGCGCTGGCCGCGGGCGGAAGCGGTGGCGCGGGCCTTGTCCACGACGGCGTCGAGAAGCGTCGTGGATTCGTCGAGCACCGTGGGAGTTTCCTCGTCTTCCGCGAACTGCTCCCACCCGGTGAACAGGGCGACACGGCGCTCTCGGTTGCCCGGCAGTGCGGAGACGTCCCGGCGCACCAGGGGGCCGGAGACGTAGGCCGCCTGGAAGCGGGTGATGTCCTCAGCGTCATGTTTGAGGTAACCCGCGCCAGGTGTGCTGGGTAGATGATGGGCATCCGTAATGCCTAAGACCTGGCGCGATTCCGCGGCCGAGAAGGTCTTCAAACCGATGCGATAGGACAAGTGCGAGTCCAGCCCGCGGAGACGTCCCTCTTCGAGGCGCTGGCTGGCCAGCAACAGGTGAACGTGCAGGGAACGCCCGAGTCGGCCGACCGCGACGAAGAGGTCGGCGAAGTCTGGGTGGGCGGCGAGGAGCTCCGAAAACTCATCCACCACGATGAACAGGGCCGGGAGTGGTTCGAGGTCGTCGCGCCCGTTTAGCCGTGCCGCGGTGTAGTCACTGACGTTGGCAAAGTTGCCCGCCGTACGCAGGACCTCCTGGCGCCGATTGAGCTCACCGGAGATCGCGTCATACATCCGCTCGACGAGAATCGCCTCGTCGGCGAGGTTGGTGATCACTGCCGAGGTATGCGGCAATGACTCGCAACCGAGGAACGTGGCGCCACCTTTGAAGTCAACGAGCACGAGGTTAAGTTCCTCCGGGCTGTGCGTCGCCGCCAGCGACACCACGAGGGTGCGCAACAGCTCCGACTTTCCGCTGCCCGTCGCGCCGATGCACAACCCGTGCGGCCCCATCCCGCCGTGCGCGGATTCTTTAAGATCCAACCGCACCGGCACCCCTTGCTCCGTCGTCCCAATTGGCACGACCAGCCGCTGCCGCGACTGCAGTCGCCCCGGCCACATCGTCTCCGGGGTGAGCTGATCGATGTCGGCCAGCCCAATGAGGGAGGTCAGGTCGCGTCCACTGCTTTTCGATGCCCCGTCCGGCCGTCGGTAGCGCGTCATGGCCCGCGCCATAATCGTCGCCTCCCCCACCCGGAGTCGGTCCGGCACCCCCAGCACTTCCACTCCGGCGGCGGTATGCGCGCTCAACTCGGTGGCCGATGCCGCCAGGGAAAAACCCTCGGCCTCCGCCCGCATACCCAGCGCCGTCGTGGCCCGCGATCCGACGTCGATGATGGTGGTCCAGGCGGGATCATCCAGGTAAGGCTCCGTACCGGTGGTGGTCACCGAACTGACAATGAGTATCCGGTGGGCGGCATTCTCCGGCTCACGGGTGTGTGGCAGCCACTTCACCCATTCCCACCCCTCACCGATGACCTCGATGCCAACACGTTCCGGCCCATGCGCGGTGACCAACTGCGCGACGATTGCCCGCGCCAACTCCTGCGAGGCTGGCCCGGAAATGCCTAAGAAGCGGAAGGCCTGCAGCTGGACTGCCACCGGCATGTTCGGGCACACACTCACCGCCCGCACCGTCGACCGCAAACTGACCGCGCACACCGGATCAAGGTCTTCGGCCGCCCCCGAATCCGCCACCTGCACCGGAGTGCACAAACTCGTGTCCCCGATGCCGATCCGCACTTCCAACTCATCCGCATCCCCGGCTCCCTTCTCCCACAGTCGCCGAGTGTCCACCCGCGACCACAATTCACTGGGATCGGGGTGCCGATGAAACTCGTGGGCACGTTGCTGCTCGGCATGAGCCAGGGCCTTGTCGCGCAAGGCACCTAGGTGCCGCAGGTACGTGCGCCTCGTCTCATCAACGTCGTCGCCTTGGGGAGGAGCGAACATCATCACCATGGACATGCCCATCATGAGCGGAAACAGCAACATCATCGGGTTCGCCCCAGCGCCGCCCATAACCATGAGACCAACCATGAGCGCCATTCCGGCAATCATCACGATGGGCATGAGGATCCGCACCAACGGCAACGGCCCCGGGCGATGCGCCGGTGGCACCGCCTCTGCCGCCAACGTGCCCTGCGGCAATGGCGGCGTCGGCTCCCGCTCCGCGAGCGTGAGTGGTTCGACAATGCGCTCCACATCAGTTCCCAGCATTATTCATCCCCCTCTACCGCCCGAGGCCCCCGGTCACCCCAACCAGGAACAGTCGCCGCCTCGCGCGGAATAGCAAGGCTGATCCTAAAACACACGGCCCAAACTCGCAGGACGAGTGCCAGCGGTGGACAGCCCTGGCAGCTTGAGTGATGATGAGGCGACGCCGCGGGGCACACGGGGGTGTGCTCGTACCGCGGCTCGCACTGTCATCTAGCAGCCATCCGGGGGAATGCTTTGTGAGCGTCGACCATATTCTTCGCCTGACCGTCCGTTTCCAGGTCGGGGCTTACCGGCGGGAAGCAGACCTGGCCTTGCCCGCCGGTTCCGCGTTAGCAGATCTCATCCCAGAGATCGTCTCCTTGTGCGGCGCCCCGCGGATCTCCCGGCCGTGGCTGGCGACCACCGCCGCTGGATTGCCCCTCGACCCGGCGATTCCCCTGCATCAGACCTCGCTGGATCATGGTTCGGTGGTGGTATTGAGCCCGCGCCACGAGATACCAGCCCCGGTGATCCGTGACGCCGCCGAGTCGCTTGCCGCCACTACCTCCGGCCCTCGTGCGGAAGGCACGGCGATTGCGGGGACCGTGGCCGGATGCCTCGGCGCAGCGGTTCTGGTATCCCAAGGGCAGCCGGTATCTCATGCCCTGGCGGCCGCAGCCGTCCTGGCGTTGGTCATGCTGTTGTGGCGACGAAATTCAGCGGCATTGTCCCTGGTCGCCATCGGATTCGCGACGGCTGCTGCCGCGGCTTTCGTCGGGGAGACTTCCGCTGACCCCTTTGACTACGCCACCTTGAGTTGGCAGGCATTTGCCGCAGGAGGGGCGTTGGTGCTCACCTTGCTGCTCACCACCTTCATCGGCGGTCCTGGTCCCCGGGTGGCCGCCGTGCTCCTTGCCCTGGTTGCGATGGCATGCATCGCCGCCTCAGCCGCATACCTGCCCTCCCCCGATGCCCCCGCAGCTTTCGTCGCGGCCAGCGGCATCCTTGGGATGGCTCTTATTCCCGGCCTTGCGGTCCGCACCGCGGGGCTGAAAATTCCCCGCCTGCCCACAGCCGGCCAAGACCTTCAGATCGCGGATTCCGTGCAGCCAGACGTCAACCTGCGTGCCGTCCGTGCTCTGCGTATTCACGAGGGTCTGGCGATCGGCACCGCGATGGGCGTGGTACCGGCGTTGCTATACCTCGGCAACCAGGGCGGGGGCTTCGTTCTCGGCTTATGCGTCGCCTCAGCGGGAGCCACGATTCTCCACGCCGGGCGTCACCACCAGGCCGCGGCGGTCTGGGCCTGGCTGAGCGTTGGGCTAGCGGCGCTGGTCGGCGCTTGTTTGGCGGTTAGCAGCTACCCGCTGCAGATTGCCATCGCTCTCGGCCTCGTCGCGGCGGCGTTAAGCGCACCGCTGTGGGCCGCCAAGGTCTCCGAGCTGGAGCCGACGACCGTGGTGTGGTGGGAGCGCGCCGAATCGCTCGCCGTAGCCGCTTCACTTCCGCTGGCCGCCCATCTAGCAGGGCTATTCCTCCTGATCAGGGGGCTGGGATGAGGCTAGCTTTCGCCCTCTTTCTCTTGGCGCTTTCTACCCCGGCCGTCGCTGAGGCCCAAGAGCCCTCGTCCCCCTGTGCCGTTCCCATCGCGGCCGCCGACGCCGAGCCAACGCCCCGCCCCGCCACTCACCGCATTGCCACGGGGGAAGGCGTCGCCGTCGCGATTATCGACACGGGCGTAGCAGCCCACCCCGAGCTCGGCGAGGTTGAAGCCGTCGCCGACCTCGTCGCACGCGCCACGCCCGATCCCCATTTCGATTGCGACGGGCACGGCACCATCGTCGCTGGCATCGTGCGCGATATCGCCCCCGGCGCGCGCATCCTCAGTATCCGCCAGTCCAGTGCGCACTACCGCACCGATCGCGCCGATACCTCGGGAACGCTCGCAGGCCTCGCCGAAGCGATCACCCGGGCGGTCGACTCCGGCGCCCGCGTCATCAACGTCTCCGTCGTCTCCTGCGTCCCCGCCCATCAGGCACCGCTTATCGACGCCCGCGTCCTCGACGAGGCCCTCCATCACGCCGAGTCCGCAGGAGTCATCGTCGTCGCCGCGGCCGGCAACTCAGGCGGCAACTGCCACCCGGGCTCAGTGGTCTACCCCGCACACTCCCCGACCGTGCTGGCCGTTGCTGCCACCCACTCCCACGAGCCGCATTCATCAGCCGAGTATTCCCTCCCCGGTGAGCTCAGCGCCCCAGGCATCGTTGCCGCCGGCCTGTCACCGAGTGGAGAAGGTCGCGCCTCGGGAATGACGACCGGGAACGGGCAGACCTCCGCTTTCGAAGGCACCAGCTTCGCCGCCCCGGTGGTCAGCGGGGCCGCCGCACTTCTGCGCGAGAGGTACCCCGACGACTCGGCCGCCGACATCCGGGATCGGCTCTGGCACGCGGCTGAACCCGGACTCGGAGTGGTGGACCCCCACCGGGTGCTCACCTACTTAGCGGGCCCTCCCCTGCTAACGGCCGCGCGTGATTTCGTGGTCAAGGACCCTGCCCCGCGCGAGATCCCGGCGCGAGAGCGAGCTCTGTCGGTGCTCAGCGTGGTGGCTGGCCTGTTACTCATAGGACTGATCGTCCGACGGCTCCACAATGGCAATTCGAGTTGACCCATTAATCGAGAAGCACGTTCTGGCTACTCGATTAACGGGTCTACTCATATCGCAGTTTTGGCTAGACCGATCAGCGGCCATAGCCAATCTCCGCCATAAAGGAGTCGGCGATGTTAATCATGCCGTTGGACCAGGCGATCATGAACAAGGTGATGAATACGACCCAGATGACGACGATGAGTGCGACCACCAAGCTCACCCGCGTCGTGGAGGATTGCCGGTGGAACCAGGCGAAGAAGCGATCATAGAGGTGCACGCCCTTGCTCAGTAGGTTGTGGGCCCACTTCTGTTCCAAGGAGAGGATGCCCACGCCGACGAAGGTGGTCAGCCAGCCCTGCCCCGGTAGGGGGATGGTGATGAGGCCGATGATGAGGATCGTCCAGCCCAGCACCAGCGTCAGGGGGCGAACGAGGTAGCCGTATTTACCCTCTTTGGTTCGGGCATGGGTGGCGGAGAGCTTCTCCACTCGCTCGGACACCATCTCTCGCATTGTTGCCATACTAAGTAAACGGACAATCTGTCCTGAGAGTTCCCCTACTAGTACGTCGCGGTGAGGGCGGTACTGTGGTCGAGGTCCGGGCCCTGGGGAAGCAACCGGAGGATGGCCCAGGGGGCGGGGCTGGGTTCCGGCAACCCGAGGGCCAGCAACGTCGCCGCATCTGGAACAGGGTGCCGGAGTCCTGTGGCATCAACGACGTGGAAGCCGTGGCCGGAATCGACGGCGATGGCTGCGCCAACGGTGCCAAAGTAGCGATCAGCGATACCCTCCCCCGAAAGCGCGACTCCGCCGTCGTCGCTGGCGAGACGGGTGTGGACTTGCCCATCGTCCGCAGCACACACCTCCACGTCCAAGGGATCGACCCAGACCGGGGCGATGCTCGGCAGGCCCTCGATGACCGGGGCGTCCGCGAAGTCGCCCAGGCTGCTGCGAGACTCGGAGGTGGCTGGGATACCCATGTCCCGCAAGATCCGGGCTTGGGCATCAGTCAGGGGTGTGATCGAGTCGCCGAAGCGCGCCCAGGTTTGGTGCTCGGCGGTAAGGACGGCATCGGGAAGCGGGGACGGCAGGCGCAGCGGGGTGAGCTCGGAGACAGCCCCCAGGACCAACGCCTCTGGCTCCCACCGCGGGGTGTCCGCAGTGATGCCCAGGGCACGGCGCATGACCCTGCCGTCCGGACTGTCAGGATGGGGCAGCTCGGCCCGTCCGTCGTTTGTCAGCAACCACTCTTTGCCCACTCCGATGGCCAGCACTGCGCGGTGGCCGCCGAGCGGCGAGGTCTCGACTCCGGCGAGGACGTCGATCCCCGATGGGCCAGCGCAGGCGGCCCAGGTTGGGGACGCGGGGGCGTCGGCAAGCAGGAGCGGGGCAGGGTGGATCCCCAGGGGCGCGCCGCGATCGTAGGAGGCAAGGATCTGCGCGCCGACGCGGGCCGGCTCCGCCGGGGTGCCCGCAATGAGCCGCGCGGAGGCGAGATTGGCCACGGAATGGACCGTGTCATCGACCCGCACGAATAGCGCGCCGTCGGCGGTTTGGAGGATCGGAGCCTCACCCGGATCGGCGGCGGGCCGCAACCAGGCGAGCAGGCCCGCCCCCACGCTGACGAGCACCACCGCCACGAACCCGAACATGAGGGCGCGGCGACGCGACCCCAGCGGATCGTGGATCATCCGGATATCGCCCAGCACCAGCCCGTGCTCGACGCGGCGCTGCAGGAACTTATGCCCGGAAACTTGCGCCCGGGTGGTGGGCACGACATGCGTCTTCACGCCAATTTCCCCCTCGATGGATCCCCCCGGATCCTCTCAGGGCGAAGCTTAAGGGCGGGTGGCAGGAATCTCAACCGGAGGGGCCCCGCCGGGTACCTCCACCGGGTTGTCGCCGCCGAGATCGGGCTTGGTCGGGCGGTGGAAAATGGGATTGCCGTTTTCATCCATTTTCAGCGGGGGAAGCTGCCACGGGGAGTTGCCCGGCTGACGCATCTGGGTGAGCTGCTCATCGGTGAAGGCTTGATTGACGGCGAAGATGAACACGTTCTCGTCGTGGTAGACGGGTGTCACACCGGGAGCGTGCCAGAGGCCCTCAATGAGGTCGAGGTTGGGAACCTGGAAGTCCCAGAAACTCCCCGGAGAGATGAAGTAGTACGTGAGGCCCAGGTTCTTCGCGGCGGTGTCAACGTCGTTGGTCTGGTCCGGGTCATTGTGGTTGCCCACCCCGAGAAGGTTGCCGTGCCAAAACGCCATCGACGTATCCGAATCCGGTGCGGCATCGGGCCACTGGTAGTGGCGGTTGAGCGAGGGGAGTGAGTTGTAGGCGTACATCCAACCGTGGCCGTCTGCGGGCTCGCCCATGATGAAACCGTCGTAGGCGTGGGGTTGCTGGGCCAGCCAATCAAAGGCGCGCAGATCGACGTCCGAGACCATGCGCTGATCTAGGCGCGGGGCCTGCGCGGCCCAAGCGGCGCCGTCCATCGCCCGGTCGGTGGTGGCCCAGGCGATGGTTCCGGCTCCGGCGCCAATACCTAGGACGATCGAGGCGATGGTCGAGCCGAGGGCGAACTTTTTCACCGGACCCAAAGTGATAAGGCGGATCACCGCAGCGATGCCAATGCCTGCCGCTGCGAAAGTGAACATGGCCACCGGCATGACCAGGCGGTGAGGCGTGGCGTAGTGGAGATTGCCGATTGTTCCGAGCCAGTCGCCCCAGGGCTCGCCGAAGGGCATGAGTGCGTTGGCGGTCATCCACACCGAGAGCACATAGAAGACGGGGGCCCAGAAGTTACGGCGCCAGAACACCAAGACCACGGCACCGATGCCGGCTGCGATGAGCAACGTCCGGACATCAAAATCGGGGAACATGTCCGTGTGTCGAGTCTGCATGAGGAACGAGCGGACCCAGGATTCGCCCCGGGTGACATTCTCCGTCGCGGTGAAGGCAGCCACTTCCTCCGTAGAATCCGAGCCCGATAGCAACTGCGGCAACAGCACGACCGTGCCAACGCCCCCGGCCAGCGCCAGCCAACCAATATCCTTCAGACGGATAAGTACGCGCCCGAGCGCTGTTTCCATGCGGCGGGAAGGCACCCACACGAGGTAGAGCAGCCACCATAGCGCGAGGCCCACGATGACGATGGTGACAGCCGCCGGGTGCATCTGAACCATGCCGCCGAGCGCCAGGGCGGCCGCGAACGCCGCCTGGGGCCGGTAGGGGACGTGCATGAATAGGGCGAGGACGATACCGGAGGCAACCACAGCCGCCAGATAGGGCCACGCGCCGACGTAGGTACCAATCCAATACAGGACCGGGGAGGCGAACACGCCGACGGCGCCCAGGCCCGCGCCGAGCTGCGCCGTGAGGCCGCGGTTGCCCACCATCTTCCACGCGATCATTGCCACCGACAGCGGCAGGAGAATACCCGGAATGATGACGTTGGCTACGTTCAGCGCTGCGATTGGAGTGAGGTTAGCCAGCTCGCCGGCCAGCGCCGCTCCCGCGTGCCACCCCGAGGGGTAATAGAGATTGGCCCCGGTTTCCAAGTTGCGCAACTCGCCCATGCGAGTGGGGTCGGCTATCCCGTCATTCATGATCCAGCGGATCATCGCCCCGTGCCAGTGCACATCCCAGCCCTGCGGAATGTTCTCCAGCTGGTGAGGCACCTCATCGAAGAAGTCGAAGCCGCGCCGGAAGAACAGGTACATGCCCGTCAATGCACCCGCAGCCGGCAGGATCCATCGGGGGTCGAGGATGCCCCCTTCACGGCTGGAGATGAGCAAGCGCTGCTTCACAGACACGTCTGCATCCCGCGTGCGGCGTTGGACGAGGAGGAAACCCACGCGCCACAGGACCGCTAAGGCAATAAAGCCAAGGAAGACCAAGAAGTAGGAACCAACATCAAACCGTTTGTCCCACTGGCCGAGCATCCACGCCGCCAGGCCGATGGTGCCGAAGGTGACCGGCACGGAGGAAGCCAGCGCCCATGGCAGCTTGAGTCCGGAAACCCAGCCCAGCAGGGCACCCGGCGCCGTGTAAAACACGAACGCGATGAGTACCACCTGGTACAGCTCCACCCTCGACCGCCTTTGCTCCCTGGGTTAGGCATGGCTTCGGCCATATGACACAACAAAGTGTAACGAACGGACCCGACATCACCTATCTGGCTCGCCTGTCAGAGAGCTTTGCGACGATCCCGGGTCACCGCCGCCCGCGCCGCCAGCTCGGCGTCATCCGGGTAGTCAACTCCCACCAGGCTCAGCCCCTTCGCCGCCGCCACCGGCACCCGGGAGGAACGAGCGGACTCGGCCAGCAATTCGCTGGCAAAAGCTGCTTCTCTACGCCCCTCCCCCACCGCCAAGCACGTGCCCACCAGTGAGCGCACCATCGACCAACAAAAGGCGTCTGCCGTGACGTGCGCTTCATAGAGCTGCGGCTCCCACGAGGTGGAGACATCGCGCCAGGTGAACTCTTGTAAGTCACGCACGGTCGTCGCGTGGGGCTTGGCTTTGCAAAAGGCGGCGAAGTCGTGCAGGCCCACGAGGAAATCTGCCGTGTCCTGCATGGTGTCTAGGTTCACGCCCTTTGGCCACACGGCGGTGTCTCGCGAGCGCGTGGGCAATGCCCCCCGCGGATGGGTGGTGACCCGATAAACATAGTGCCGACGAAGAGCGGAAAAACGGGCATCAAATCCCTCGGGGGCAAACTGACACCCGTGCACCCGGACATCCTCCGGCAGCATTCGCCCCAAGCGGCGCACGAGACGGGCCGGGTCACCGTCAATGGAACGCTGATCAAGGCTGCTCAGGGGCACATCAAGGTGGGCTACCTGCCCGGCAGCGTGGACACCCGCATCGGTGCGACCAGCGACGGTGAGGGCGGCGTCGATACGCAAGATGCGCGACAGCGCATCCTCCACCACCCCCTGGACCGTGCGAAGCTCAGCGCCATTCTGTGGCTGCTGCCGGGCCCAGCCGTGGAAGTCGGTGCCGTCGTAGGCGAGGTCGAAGCGCAGGCGAGTCGTGGCGGTATCCATGGTGATCAAGAGGATACCGCCCCCGGACTAGCGGTTGGTTTTACAGGTGCTGATACCGAAGACCCGGTAGAGCGGGCAGAAACCGACAGCGGCGGTAGCGCCCAGGATAATGGCCACAATAATTAGGAGAATCCCAAGGAAAGAACTGGGCTTCAAGACGGTGAACGCGAGTATGAGAGCGACGACGGCAAGGGCGGCGCGGATGCCGCGATCGACGCCGGATTCGTTGGTTTTCATGACGGCCTTCCTAGATTTTTGGGTTCTAACCTGGCGCTTTCCATCCTACCCCGGCCAAGGACGCTTGCCAGAAGATGTGAAAAGCGCCCCTCCCGCCGGGGCGGAAAGGGCGCTGCTCAGAGCGAGGGAATTACTTCTCCTCGACCTCAGCCTCTTCGGTGACCTCTTCGGTGGTGGTCTCCTCGACGGGAGCCTCCTCCTCAGCAGCCTGCTTGGAAGCGGCTGCGCGGGTGGCACGGGAAGCCTCGCTGCTCACGGTCTCCTCGAGAACGAGGGAGATCTGAGACATCGGGGCGTTGTCGCCGGAGCGGTTCTCAAGCTTGATGATGCGGGTGTAGCCACCCTCACGGTTCTCAAACTTCGGGGCCAGCTCGTTGAAGAGGTAAGCCACGACGTCCTTCTGCGGGACATCAGCAAGCACCTGGCGACGGGCGGCAACAGAGCCGTCCTTGGCCTTGGTGATCAGCTTCTCCACGTAGGGACGCAGGACCTTGGCCTTGGCGTCAGTGGTCTTGATTGCGCCGTGCTCGAACAGCTGAGCAGCGAGGTTAGACAGAATCTTCTTCTGGTGCTGCGCGGAGCCGCCGAGACGGGCGCCCTTCTTAGGGGTAGGCATGTGAGTACTCCTCGATTACGTATGTGGTGAGCGCGAACGGGCGCTTTACTCAGAATCTTCCGCGTCGTTGTCGACGAAATCGCCGGTCTCAGCGTCGTAGCCCTCCAGGGTGGAGGGATCGAAATCCTCAGGGGCATCCTTCAAAGTCAGACCCAAGCCAGCGAGCTTGATCTTCACTTCGTTGATGGACTTCTGGCCGAAGTTGCGGATATCCAGCAGGTCCGACTCGGTGCACTCTGCGAGCTCACCGACGGTGTGGATCTCCTGACGCTTCAGGCAGTTGTACGAACGAACAGAGAAGTTCAAGTCCTCGATCGGCATGCCGTAAGCAGCGATGTACTCGGTCTCCTGCGGGGAGGGGCCGATCTCGATGCCTTCAGCGGCGGTGTTGAGCTCACGGGCGAGGCCGAAGAGCTCGACGAGGGTCTTACCTGCCGAAGCGACAGCGTCGCGGGCAGTGATGGAGTTCTTCGTCTCAACATCGATGACAAGCTTGTCAAAGTCGGTGCGCTGCTCAACACGAGTCGCCTCGACCTTGTAGCTGACCTTGAGCACCGGGGAGTAGATCTGGTCGACCGGGATGCGGCCGATGTCTCCTCCACCAGCAGTGGTGGCAGCCGGAACGTAGCCGCGGCCACGCTCCACAATGAGTTCGATGTCGAGCTTGGCATGCTCATTGAGAGTCGCGATGTGCAGATCCGGGTTGTGGATCTCCACACCAGCCGGCGGCTGAATGTCGCCGGCGGTGACTGCTCCCGGGCCTTCCTTGCTCAGGTACATGACCACCGGCTCGTCGGAGTCAGAGGACAGGACCAGACCCTTGATGTTGAGGATGATCTCAGAGACATCCTCCTTGACCCCGTTGATCGTGGTGAACTCGTGGAGCACACCCTCGAACTTGACGGAGGTCACAGCAGCGCCCGGGATGGACGACAGCAGGGTACGACGCAGCGAGTTACCGAGGGTGTAGCCGAAACCCGGCTCCAGCGGCTCGATGACGAACCGGGAACGTGCGGAGTCGATGAACTCCTCGGTGAGCGTGGGACGCTGGGAAATAAGCATGAAACTCTCCTTTGTCGGCGTCCGCTATTTGACGCCGTTGGAAAAAGGGATGGTGATGAGGGTGAAGATTCCCGCTGACCGGCGGCAAGCCGGTCGTCGGAAGTATTACTTCGAGTAAAGCTCGACGATGAGCTGCTCCTGCAGCGGAACGTCGATCTGAGCGCGCTCGGGCAACTGGTGCACGAGGATGCGCAGGGTGGTCGGAACGACCTGCAGCCAGGCCGGGACGATGGCGTCGATGAGGTTGTCCTGAGCCTCTTCGAACCAGATCATCTTCCGGGACTTGTCGCGAACGTCAATGATGTCGTACTGGGACACCTGGAAGGACGGGACGTTGACCTTCTTGCCGTTCACGGTGAAGTGACCGTGAGAAACCAGCTGGCGGGCCTGGCGGCGGGTGCGAGCCAGACCTGCGCGGTAGATCACGTTGTCAAGGCGGGACTCGAGGAGAACCAACAGGTTCTCGCCGGTCTTGCCCGGACGACGGTTAGCTTCCGCGTAGTAGCGGCGGAACTGCTTCTCCAGCACGCCGTAGGTGAAGCGAGCCTTCTGCTTCTCCTGCAGCTGCAGGAGGTACTCAGACTCCTTGATGCGAGCACGGCCAGCCTGCCCGGGCGGGTAGGGGCGGCGCTCAAACGCCATATCTCCGCCGACGAGGTCGACGCGGAGGCGACGGGACTTACGGGTTGCGGGGCCGGTATAACGAGCCATAGTAAGTTACTGTTCCTTTCCCTGTTTAGACGCGGCGACGCTTCGGCGGACGGCAGCCGTTGTGCGGCTGGGGGGTCACGTCGGAGATCGAGGACACCTCGAGGCCGGCGGCCTGGAGGGAACGGATAGCGGTCTCGCGGCCCGAGCCCGGACCCTTGACGAAAACGTCAACCTTCTTCATACCGTGATCCATTGCCTTACGGGCAGCGGACTCAGCAGCCATCTGTGCGGCGAACGGGGTGGACTTACGGGAGCCCTTGAACCCGACGTGGCCGGAGGAGGCCCAAGAGATGACAGCACCGTGCGGGTCCGTGATGGACACGATGGTGTTGTTGAAGGTGGACTTGATGTAAGCGTGGCCCTGGGCCACGTTCTTCTTTACGACGCGACGGCCAGTGCGGCGTGCGCCAGAGCGTGTCTTCGGAGGCATGAGTTACTTCTTCTTTCCGGCGATCGTCTTCTTCGGACCCTTACGCGTACGAGCGTTGGTCTTGGTGCGCTGGCCGCGAACGGGCAGGCCACGACGGTGGCGCAGGCCCTGGTAGCAGCCGATTTCAATCTTGCGACGGATGTCAGCCTGGACCTCGCGGCGGAGGTCACCCTCGACCTTCCAGGTGGCTTCGATGACGTCACGGAGAGCGGCAACCTGATCATCGGACAGGTTGTCGGTGCGCAGATCGGGAGAGATTCCAGTCTCTTCGAGCAGCTTGGTGGCACGGGCGGGGCCGATGCCGTAGATGTAAGTGAGTGCGACTTCCATGCGCTTGTTGCGCGGGAGGTCAACACCAGCAAGACGTGCCATGTGGCAGTACCTTTCGGGTTGTTACGGTGGTTTTCTCCCCACCCGTCCCCGCCAAGCGATGCTTTGCCCGGACCGATGACCGGACGATGGATCGTGATTCGCGAGGCTTCAGCCACCGTGGCCGAAGGTAAGTGAGCGCGCAAAGTCGCAGTAAAGCGACCATTCGAGAACGCCGTGGGGTGAGAAGGCGATTGGTTCTTACTTGTAGCGGTAAACGATGCGACCGCGGGTCAGGTCGTACGGAGACAGCTCCACAACGACGCGATCCTCGGGGAGGATACGGATGTAGTGCTGGCGCATCTTCCCACTGATGTGAGCAAGAACCTTGTGTCCGTTGTCGAGCTCGACTCGGAACATTGCATTCGGCAGGGGCTCGACAATGCGACCCTCAACCTCGATGGCGCCTTCCTTAGCCATATCCTCCACATTCCTGGTGTCAATCAAGTGCGACACCTGCATATTTACATAACTACGAACGATGCATCGGCGAACGCCCACACACCAACTGGACACTGTACCTGCTGGAGCGGGAAATACCAAACCCCACCGACGTAGTCAAACCGCCGGTGGGGTTCATCGAGCTTCGAACGCGAGCGAGTATTAGTAGACGTAAACCTTGTCGCCGATGTTCAAGTCAGCGAAGAACTTGGCAGCATCCCGCTCGTTGAGGCGAATGCAGCCGTGGGAGAGGATATTGGGATCTCCCTGGTGGAAGGCGATGCCATTGTAGGTGAAGTACACCGCGTAAGGCATGGGGGCGTTGTTGAACTCACGAGAGATTTCGTGGCGGACCTTGCGGTTGACATAGAAGGTGCCACGCGGGGTTTCGTAGCCAATGCGGCCCGGCCCGTGAAAGACGTCGCCGTAGTAGACCTGTCCGTCACGTTGCAGCCAGGTGCGGCGGCCATTGAGGTCGATGCAGGCCTTAGCGTCCTTCGGACATGATCCGTAGTCAAAGGAGGGCACCGGGGCGGGCGCGGGCGCAGCGACCGGAGCGGGCGCGGGAGCGGTTCGCTCATCGATGAGACCGGGGAAGACACCATTCACGGCATTATCGACGCCGCCGCGGATGGCGTCGGCCGCCTCTGGCGGCAGCCCGTTCACCCCTTGGTGGATGCCATTGCGAGCGTTCCAGGCGGCGTCACGCGCACCGTCCGTTGCTTGCGACGAGGCGTCACTCAGTGGCTGCTGAGCGGAGGCAATGCCCGGAGCGGCGATGATTAAAGTTGCGGCGGTGGCCGCCGCGGCGAAGGCGCCGACAATCCGGCGACGAAGGGAGGAACGCATGGGTGGAGTATATGACACGGCGAAGTAGTTTCTCGACTCGAAGGGGTTGATGTTTCCCAATGTTTACCCTGGTAGTGCCCCATATGCACCGCCAGTCACACCTGTCACTTGCGTGGCGTGAGAATGCGCGGTCCAGCGCCCGTCGCCGCCACCGTATGCTCCCAATGCGAAGAAAAAGAGCCATCGAGGGTGACCACTGTCCAGTCATCATCGAGCACTTCGGATTCAATAGTTCCGAGAGTGAGCATCGGCTCGATCGCCAATACCGACCCCTCCTGGATGAGCGGGCCGCGGCCCGCCCGGCCCTCATTGGCTAGGTACGGTTCCTCATGCAGGTGGCGCCCGATCCCGTGCCCGCCGTAGCCGTCAACGATGCCGAGCTGCACCCCGAACTTCTTTTCCGCCTGCCGGGTCGCCAGCTCGAGCGCGTGGGAGACATCCGTGAGCCGATTGCCGGGGAGCATAGCCTTGATCCCCTCCATGAGTACCCACTCCGTGGCTTGATTGAGCTTATCGACGTCCCCGTCAACCTCACCCACTCCGAAAGACCAGGCCGAATCCCCGATCCAGCCATCGAGGGTGGCTCCACAATCAATGGAGACCAGGTCACCTTCCTTGAGGATGTCCTTCTTGTTCGGGATTCCATGAACAATAACCTCATTGAGGGAGGTACAGATCGAACCACTAAAGCCGTTGTACCCCAGGAAAGTGGGCACGGCACCGGCATCGCGGATAGTAGCCTCAGCAACTTGGTCCAGCTCGAAAGTACTCACCCCCGGCTTCGCCGCCGCCTTCACGGCCTGCAGAGTGGCAGCCACGATTTCCCCGGCCGCCTGCATGGCATCGAGTTCACCGGCCGTGCGAGCCACAATGGCCTTGCTCTTCTTGCGGAATCCCATTGCCTATCTCCTTAAAACTTTGGGCCCACAGGGAAAGGGGCCACTCCCCCTCAGTGAGCGTGACACTGAAAGGAAAGCGGCCCCCACCTTGGGCAGCGAGTCGTACTTACTTGCCTAGGGCTTCCAGGGCGCGAGCGTTAATCTCCTCGACCTCACCCTCAGCCTCGATATTGATGATCTCCTCGCCGTAGTGATCAATCAGCGGGGCAGTTTCATCGCGATAGACGCCAAGGCGAGTGCGGATCGTCTCCTCGTTGTCATCGGCGCGACCACGAGAGAGCATGCGCTCAACCACGACGTCCTCCGCAACCTGGAAGTTCAACACCCCGTCGAGCTTCTGGCCATGACGCTCAAGCAGCTCGGCGAGAATGTCAGCCTGCTCGACCGTGCGCGGGAAGCCATCGAGGAGGAAACCGTTAGCGGCATCCGACTCTGCGAGGCGTGACTCCACCATGCGAGCGGTCACGTCGGTCGGCACGAGCTTGCCGGCATCCATATAGCTCTTGGCCTCTACCCCCAGTGGGGTGCCTTCGCCAATATTCGCGCGGAACAGATCGCCGGTGGAGATGTGGGGCACGCCCAGCTTCTCGGAGAGGAGAGCGGCCTGGGTGCCTTTGCCCGCACCGGGGGGTCCGAGGAGTACAAGTCTCATTTGAGCAGTCCTTCGTAGTTGCTTTGGAGAAGCTGGGATTCAATCTGCTTCACAGTGGTCAGGGCGACAGACACCATAATGAGGATGGCCGTACCGCCAAATGCCGTCATTCCTGCGCTGGTTTGACCGACGCCGAGGTCGAGCGCAATGTTCGGCAGGACGGCGATAATTCCCAGGTAGGCGGCACCGACGAAAAGCAGGCGATTCATCACATAGCCGAGATACTCGGCGGTGGGTCGTCCCGGACGGATGCCCGGGATAAATCCACCGTACTTCTTCATGTTCTCCGCCTGATCGTTCGGGTCGTACTGCACTGAGACGTAGAAGTAGGAGAAGAAGATGATCAAGATGAAGTACAAGACAATGTACTGCCACGAAGACGGCGTCATCAAGTGAGCAATCACATTGCGCTGCCACCAGTTATCCGCCGGAGCCACCGAACCGGAGTTCACGATTTCCGTGATGAGCACCGGCATGTAGATCAGCGAGGAAGCGAAGATGACCGGGATAACGCCGGCCTGGTTGACCTTCAGCGGAAGGTAGGTCGACGTGCCACCATACTGGCGGCGCCCCACCATTCGTTTGGCGTACTGCACCGGGATGCGGCGCTGACCCTGCTCGACGAACACGACGCCGATGACCAAGAGAATGACAGCAGCGAGCACCAGGGCGAACACGACGCCGCCCGAAGTCTGCAGAATGCTCGCGCCGTCGGTAGGCAGGCGAGTAGCAATGCCGGCGAAGATGAGCAGGGACATGCCGTTGCCCACGCCCTTCTCGGTGATGAGCTCGCCGAGCCACATGACGAGCATGGCACCCGAAGTCATCACCGTGACCAAGATAATGAGGTCCCAGAGGCTGCGGTCAGCGACGAGGACTTGGATTCCCTGACCTAGCAGCTGCTCACGATCCGCCAGGGCGACGATGCCCGAGGACTGCAGCAACGCCAGCGCCAACGTTAGGTAACGCGTGTATTGCGTCATCTTCGTCTGGCCGGACTGGCCCTCCTTTTTCAACTCCTCGAAGTGAGGAATGACGACAGTAAGGAGCTGCACGATAATGGATGCCGTGATGTACGGCATGATGCCGATGGCGAAGATCGACAGCTGCAACAGCGCACCACCGGAGAACAGGTTGATTAGCGAGTACACGCTGCCCTGCTCCTGCGTCAGTTCGCGCAGCCGCCCGCTGATCGATGCATAATCCACTCCCGGAGAGGGAATCTGCGCACCGATGCGGTACAGGATGACCATCAGCACAGTGAAGATAATCTTCTTGCGCAGATCGATATCCTTGAATGCCTGGATAATGGCGGACACTAAGCCTCCTGGCCCCACATCCCTGACCACGAACGATCAGGGCACGCGAGGGTTTGACACAATTGACTTGATCAGCCTACCAGTGTGTTGGCGGCCGGTCTCGGACGTGGGGCGATTATATGACCTTTAGAACCGGAACAACCAGCCGAACAGCCACCGTTTGTCTCGAAGAATTCCCCAAATCCGATGTAGACGGCATGTCCAGCGTTTGCCGGCTGCCGTCGGCCTTGAACTTGTTGACCCCCACGAAAGTGAAGTCGGGTACAGTGTCGCGCTCGGCGAGCACGTTGGCGCGGTCGAGCTACTTCTAGCCTTCGTCGGAGGTATTGAAGACGGAAGCTCTCGCGGATAGTCAAGGGTGGGTAGGCCTCTGCCATCTCCCGGATGACGGGGGCGGCGTCGATAAGCACGGTGTTAGTGGCACTCCGGAGGAAGTTGCTGCTGCCATAGTCGAGCACGCAGAAGGTGACCTTGCGGTCGGCGCATAGGCGCGGACGATCAGGGTTTTGTGGGAGCCAGTATGCACGGACCGCGCAAAAGCCCCGGACGTTGCCACGGCCTGCGCAGAGGGGGTACACGTCAAGCCTGGCGCGTTGGCGAGGATGAAGGCGCTCAGGCCGCTGTGTAACAAAAGTGGGCGCAGGGCTCTTACACACAAAGGTCACCGCCATAAAAACTACTGCCCCATTCCGCACAGCGGAATGGGGCAGTAGTTCCTGACCTCAACGGCCAAGTCAACGAGGGCTTAAGCCTCGGTGACGGTGCCTCCGGCAGCCTCGATCTTCTCGACGGCGGACTTGGAGAACTTGGCAGCGGTGACGTTCAGCTTGACGCCGAGGTCGCCGTTGCCCAGAACCTTCACCGGCTGCTTCGGGCGCACGAGGCCCGCTGCAACGATGTCGGCAACAGTGACGTCGCCGCCCTGCGGGAAAGCCTTCTCCAGGTCGGAAACGTTAACAACCTGGAAGTAGACCTTGTTCGGGTTTTTGAAGCCCTTGAGCTTCGGCAGACGCATGTGCAGCGGCATCTGGCCACCCTCGAAAGCGGCCGAAACCTGCTTGCGAGCCTTGGTGCCCTTGGTACCGCGACCAGCGGTCTTACCCTTGGAAGCCTCGCCGCGGCCAACGCGGGTCTTCGGCGTGTTTGCGCCCTTTGCCGGACGCAGGTCGTGGAGCTTAATAATTTCGCTCATGTGTTACTACTCCCCTGCCACTTCTTCGACGGTGACCAGGTGGCGCACGACGTGGATCATGCCACGCACCGCGGGGGTGTCGGGGCGAACCACGGAGTGGCGGATGCGGCGAAGTCCGAGAGACTGCATGTTCTCACGCTGCTTCGGCTTGGTGCCAACCAGTCCCTTGATCTGGGTGATCTTCAGAGCCATAATTTACGCCTCCTGACCTGCGCGGGCGCGCAGCATACGAGCCGGAGCGACCTCCTCGAGGGTCTTGCCGCGGCGTGCGGCGACCTCTTCGGGGCGAACCAGCTGCTTCAGGCCGTCCACGGTGGCGTGGACGACGTTGATGGCGTTGTCGGAGCCGAGAGACTTCGACAGGATGTCCTGAACGCCAGCGCACTCAAGCACCGGGCGGGCAGCGCCACCAGCGATTACACCGGTACCCGGTGCAGCCGGGCGGAGCATCACGATGCCCGCTGCAGCCTCACCCTGAACCGGGTGGGTGATGGTGCCGCCGACCATCGGGACGCGGAAGAAGTTCTTACGAGCCTCTTCAGCACCCTTCTGGATCGCAGCCGGAACTTCCTTAGCCTTGCCGTAGCCAACGCCGACCATGCCCTGGCCGTCGCCCACGATCACGAGAGCGGTGAAGCTGAAGCGACGACCACCCTTGACGACCTTGGACACGCGGTTGATGGTGACAACGCGCTCCAGGTACTGGCTGCGCTCGTCCTGCTGCTGGTTACGACGATCGTCGCGACGTCCGCCGCGGCGATCATTCTTGTTGTTGTTGCTGTTGTCGTCGGCGGAGCGTCCGCCGTCACGCCGTTCACGTCCCGGCATTACGCGATCCTTCCGTTGATGTTCATGGAGTCGGTGATCATTAGAACTTCAGACCACCTTCACGTGCGGCATCAGCCAGAGCGGCAATGCGGCCGTGGTACTTGTAACCCGCACGGTCGAACACGACCGTCTCGATGCCAGCGGCCTTGGCGCGCTCAGCGATGAGCTGACCGACCTTGGCGCCCTTGGCCTTCTTGTCGCCCTCAACGGTGCGAACGTCCGGCTCCATGGTGGAGGCGGCGACCAGGGTGTGACCGGCATTGTCGTCGATCACCTGCACGTGCAGGTGACGGGAGGTGCGGTGCACGACCAGACGCGGCGCCTCGGGGGTGCCACGGAGGGTCTTGCGGATGCGGAAGTGACGGCGTGCGCGGGCCTCGCGGCGGCGGGACGAAATGTCCTTGCCAACCGGGGTGCGCTTGGAGTTCTCTGCAGTGTTGCTCATGCTTACTTACCCGTCTTTCCGACCTTGCGGCGGACCTGCTCGCCTTCGTAGCGGATGCCCTTGCCCTTGTAGGGGTCGTCCTTCCGCAGACGGCGAATGTTGGCGGCGATCTGCCCGACCTGCTGCTTGTCAATACCCGCGATGGAGAACTTGGTGGTGCCATCAACCGCAAAGGTGATGCCCTCCGGAGCCTCGATCAGAATCGGGTGGGAGTAGCCGAGGGCGAACTCAAGGTTCTTGCCCTTAGCCTGGACGCGGTAGCCCACGCCGAAGATCTCCATCTTGATGGTGTAGCCCTCGGTCACGCCGACAACCAGGTTGTTGACGAGAGAACGGGACAGACCGTGGAGTGCACGGTTCTTGCGGTTGTCATCCGGACGAGTAACGAGGATCTCGTTCTCCTCAACGGCAACGGAGATCGGGGCCGGGACCTCGAAAGACAGGGTGCCCTTCGGGCCCTTGACCTCGATGTTCTGGCCGTCGATCGTCGTGGTGACGCCGGACGGGATGGCAATCGGGTTTTTACCGATACGCGACATTAGTCAATCCTCCCTTTACCAGACGTAGGCGAGGACTTCTCCGCCTACGCCCTTCTCGGTTGCCTGACGGTCGGTCAGCAGACCCTGGGACGTGGAAATGATAGCCACGCCCAGGCCCCCGAGGACCTGCGGCAGATTGGTGGACTTGGCGTACACGCGCAGACCCGGCTTGGACACGCGGCGCAGACCAGCGATGGAGCGCTCACGAGACGGGCTGTACTTCAGCTCGAGGGAGAGGGTCTTGCCGACCCGAGCATCCTCGACGGAGTAGCCAGCAATGTAGCCCTCCTGCTTGAGGATCTCCGCGATGTTGATCTTCAGCTTGGAAGACGGCATCGACACGGTGTCGTGGTGCGCATGGTTTGCATTGCGCACGCGCGACAGCATGTCGGCGATAGGATCAGTCATGGTCATGTTAGGTGACCGGTACCTTTCTCGCTGCGGTTCCCTACCCACCGTGGTCGTTTGCCGGGTATTCCGTCGGGCCACTTCACGCTCCCCAAACTCAATAGCCTGGGGCGCTCGCTGCCACTTCCACCCGGTCGCCATGTTGGCGGGGGGCCTACAACAAAGTTGAATGATTTAGTTCTTGGCGGTTACGTGCACCTTTCTCAAGGCACACGAGTCCGACAAGCCAGGGTACCCGTCCAGACCCCCAGCTCAAAATCCCTCCTAGAATGGTCAGAATGAACGCGCACAAAGAAGAGAATCTCGCCTCCGCACACTCCTGGCTAATTGCGGCAGCGACCTCCCTCGACCTAGAACTTTCCCTGGTCAATGACCTCATGCGCGACATTCTCGATCTCACCCGCGACGTCGCCCATGGCCCCTCCCGGCCCGCCGCCCCGGTCACCGCTTTCCTGCTCGGATTGTCCGTCGGACGAGCGACCTCCGACCCCGAGGAGACCGTGACCCTCACGAAGTCCCAGGCGCACGCTCTCCAGATGATGCTGCAGGAACGGTCATAGTGGGAAGGCTTAACCGGACCTTCGCTGTCACCCGTGTCTCCGTCGGGCCTGATGGAGTTGACACCGACACCCGGGCTGACTACGTCACCGCCGAGGAACCTCTCGAGCTTCGCGTCGGCGGCCCCATACTCAATACCACGATGCGCACACCTGGCCACGACATCGAGATGGTACACGGTTTCCTTTACGGAGAAGGCATCATCCGTTCCGCCTCTGACGTCGCCACCGCCCGTTACTGTGCCGGTGCCACCGGCCCCGATGGCGCCAACACCTACAACGTCATCGAGGTCGATCTCGCCTCCAGCGTTCGTGCTCCCGGCCTCGAATCATTTCGCTTATCGACGACCACCTCTGCCTGCGGGGTCTGCGGATCTTCCTCCATCGAACAAATTCTGGGCAAGGTCGCCGCTCCCCCGCGCCGATTTCCCCTCGACCCCGCCGTCGTGGTCCAGCTTCCCGACCTGTTGCGGGATCAGCAGCAGCAATTCCGCCGTACCGGCGGAATCCACGCCGCGGGTGCGTTTACAAGGGACGGCGAGCTCATCGTAGCCCGCGAGGACATCGGCCGTCACAATGCCGCCGACAAAGTAATCGGCCATCTTCTTCTCCAGGGCCTACTCCCCGCTGATGACCTCATCCTGGTCATGAGCTCGCGTGCGTCCTTCGAACTGGCCCAGAAAGCCGTCATGGCTGGGTTCGGAGCGCTCGTCGCCGTCTCAGCTGCCAGCTCCCTCGCCGTGGACCTCGCCCGATCCGCCGGTTTGGCGCTGACCGGCTTCACCCGCGGCAATCGCTTCAACCTCTACGCGGGCGAACTCATCTCCGAGGCATAGAGAAGCACCGTCCCCGCCACAACCGACCCCACAGCCGGCGCCGGCTTCACACCCTCGGGCAAGGCCACCGCGATTGGCACCTTCGTATCGATGAGCAGATACCAAAAGCTCTTCCCCGTCAGTGCATTGGCGCGCAGCTCAACCTGACGGCATCGCCCGGACAGAAATGCGACGGCATTCGGTTGCTGGACACCACCCTGAAGCGAGATCAAGCCAGGCGAAATCAACTGCCCGACGGCGGCGGAATCATCCTCCGCCAGATATGCCTCTTCCGTGGGATACACCCGAAGGTCCTCCACACCTACCGCACTGAGGCGCAGCTCCTGCGCATGATGCGGTTCATCGCTAGCGTATTTCGCTGGGAACTCCACATTGGCCAACACCATGGCATCGCCCATATCCACCCGCGCGGTTGTATCACTTAAGCGCGTCACCTCGGCAGCTTCACTCACCGGACCAGAGACCCCCGCATGCAGGTACGGCTTGCTATCACGCAGACCCACGCTGATTCGGGCGCCCGAAGGATCCACGTAGACCGCGCACAATTGGTAGCCATCACCGCAGTCCTCCTCCCCCATCAGCTCTTGATCAAACACCAAGTCTGAAATCTCACCAGGTTGCTGATCAAATCCGACCGCCAGAAATTCGGGATACATGGCCTTCATCCTAAGTGAGTGCTCCCGACATCCTGATCGCGACCTGAACCCCGCCCCGGCGTGCAAAACACCAGGATGCCCCTCGCCTAGAGGCCTTCCCGTCGCGATCACGCCCGATCCCGACCCCCTGCTCACGACCCGAACCAACCCCAGCACCCAAACCCCCAGGTCGCGCAACCCCGCACACCGCAAAACAGCCTAAAAGTCGCGATCAGCCCGTCGCGATCACAACCCAAGCAGCAGAAAACGCCCCCACCGTCCCCCCAACCGGGGAACAATGAGGGCGTTTCAGACCGAACTGCCTACTTCTTGAAGGGGAAGCCGAGCTCGCGGAGCAGGGCACGACCTTCGTCGTTGTTGGAGGCGGTGGTGACGACAGTGATGTCCATGCCGCGGGGGCGATCGACCTTGTCGACATCGATCTCGTAGAACATGGTCTGCTCGTTGAGGCCGAAGGTGTAGTTGCCGTGGCCGTCGAACTGCTGGTCAGACAGACCGCGGAAGTCGCGGATACGGGGGAGGGCGACGGTCAGGAGACGGTCGAGGAACTCCCACATGCGGTCGCCACGGAGGGTGACGCGGGCGCCGATGGGCATACCTTCGCGGAGCTTGAAGTTCGCGATGGACTTCTTGGCGCGACGCAGCTGCGGCTTCTGGCCGGTGATGAGGGTGAGGTCCTCGAGAGCACCGTTGATCAGCTTGGAGTCGCGAGCTGCCTCGCCGACGCCCATGTTGACGACAACCTTGGTGACGCCGGGGATCTGCATGACGTTCTCGTAGGAGAACTCATCGTTGAGCTTGGTGCGGATTTCCTCGCGGTAGCGAGTCTTCAGACGCGGGGTGTAGTTCTCGCTCATGCTTAGATGTCCTTCCCGTTACGACGCGAGATACGGACTTTCTTGCCGTTCTCGTCGAAGCGGTAACCGACGCGGGTCGGGTTGCCGTCGGAGTCCAGGACCATCACGTTGGAGACGTGGATCGGTGCTTCCTGGGTAACAATTCCGCCGGACTCAGCGCCGCGCTCCGGTGCGGAGTTGGCGACGTGCTTCTTGATGCGGTTGACGCCCTCAACGAGGACCTTTTCCTTCTTCGGGAAAGCCTGAATGACCTTGCCCTTGGCGCCCTTGTCGGGGCCAGAGATGACGAGGACCATATCGCCCTTGTGGATCTTCAACTAAATCACCTCCGGTGCAAGCGACACGATCTTCATGAACTTCTTCTCGCGAAGCTCACGAGCAACTGGGCCGAAGATGCGGGTTCCGCGCGGCTCGTTGTCGGTCTTGATGATGACAGCCGCGTTCTCGTCGAAGCGGATGTAGGAGCCGTCTGCGCGACGGGTTTCCTTCTTGGTACGAACGATGACGGCCTTGACGATTTCGCCAGCCTTGACGTTGCCACCGGGAGTTGCCTCCTTGACGGTGGCGACGATGACGTCACCGATTCCGGCAAAGCGTCGGGTCGAGCCGCCGAGCACACGGATGCACAGGATTTCCCTGGCGCCGGTGTTATCGGCGATCTTCAGACGCGATTCCTGCTGAATCACTTTGGTCTCCTGACCTGGATTAATGTGCGCGAAGATTTCCGGCCTTGCACGCACCTGGTCTATTGTCTTGCTGTTTTCCTTGCTTATCGACGAACGCACCCCACCGGGTGGTCGAAGGGTCTCGGCGTCGCATTCGGAAATGCATGCGGCACCGACCAACTCGGTCAACCCGAGTATTCAACCACAGTCGCCGCTTCGATTCCAAACTCTTTCGCAGGGAGTCTGCCACAATGAATGGGTGAACAACTCATCGTTGGATTCTGTAGTCCACCTGCGTGAGACAGTGGCAGACGCGACCTTCGCCGTCGATGCCTCCGCAGAGGCCGAGGCGAGGGCGGTCATCGACCAAATCGACGACTATATTCTGCCGCGCCTGGCCAACATTGATGCGCCGTTGTTGGCGGTGGTGGGCGGCTCGACCGGGAGTGGCAAGTCGACGTTGGTGAACGCGATCGTCGGCAAGCAGGTGAGCCAGGCGGGAGTAATTCGCCCAACGACTCGGCAGCCGGTGTTGGTGGCAAATCCGGCGGATTCCGCCTGGTTCAACTCGAACCGGGTGCTCCCGGGGTTGGCGCGCGAGCAGGGCGAACCGGGGGCAAATCCGACTGCGACGTCGCTGCGGACGGTGTCGACCGATGCCATCAGCCCGGGGTTGGCGCTTCTCGACGCCCCCGATTTCGATTCCATCGATGACCGTAACCGGGCGCTCGCGTCCCAGCTGCTGGCGGCGGCGGACTTGTGGGTGTTTGTGACCACGCCGTCGCGCTATGCGGATCAGTTGGTGTGGAACTTCCTGCATGAGGCGGCGGGCCGCGATATTGAGGTCATTGTGATCCTCAATCGTGTGGATGAGGATTCGGTTCCCGTGGATCTGCGGCGCATGATGAGCGAGGCAGGTCTGGGCCGCGCGACCTTGTACACGGTGCCGGATGCTGGGCCGGTGGAGGGACTGCTGCCGGGGGAACTGGTGACGCAAATAAGCAAGCATTTGCATGAGTTGGCGGCGGATGCCGCTGCCCGGCGCGCCATGGCTGGCAAGACGGTGCTGGGCGCGGTCAATCGGGTGGGAATGCGCGTGGAGGAGCTGGCTTCAAAACGACAGCGCCAGGAAGAGTTCGGTGAGCAGCTGGCCGGGGTGTTCGATGGCAATTATCAACGCGCGGTGGAGCAGGTGATTGATGCCACGAGCGATGGCAATCTCCTGCGACAGGAGGTGGTGCAGCGCTGGCAGGATTTCGTCGGCACCTCGGATGCGTTCCGCACTATTGAGCGCTGGTATTCGATGGCGGTGGATCGGGTGGGAAGCTTCTTCACTGGTCGGCCGGCGCCGATCCGTGAGGTGGAGAAGGAGATCGAGGCCGGGTTGCACGCGGTGGTGGTCGATTCGGCCGAAACCGCCGCGGTGCGGTCGTGGTCCCACCTCGGCTCCGTCGCGCCTGAGTTGCGGGCGGCATCGTCCCCGGGGTTGGCCGCCGCCAGCCCGGATATCAACGACCAGGCTGCCGAGCTAGTGCGGGAGTGGCAGGCCGGGTTGGTCAGCTACATCCAGGACAATGCTGGGGATAAGCGGATGAAAGCGCGGATTATGTCGTTGAGCCTCAACGTCATCACCGTTGCGCTCATGTTGGTGGTGTTCGCCTCAACGGCGGGCCTGACCGGCGGGGAGATCGCGATTGCGGGCGGTTCCGCGGTGGTGGGACAGAAAATGCTGGAGACGGTCTTCGGTGAGGATAATGTGCGCCGGATGGCCAAGCGGGCCCGCGAGGACCTCAACGATCGCATCGATGTCCTCATGGCCGCCGAGCGGGCCCGCTACGACGAGGTCACGTCGCAGTTGACCGCCGGGGCAACGTCGGATGAGCTTCGCGATGCCGCCCACGCGGCCCAGAGCGACGTTCGCAGGCGGACGGGGGATGAAGGTCGTGTTTAAAAAGAAGAGCACTCTCAACCAGCGTCTCGACGCCCTCGCAAACGCCGCCGCCCTCGGCGCACCGTACCTCTCCCCCGCAGAGCACGAATCCCTCACCCGCATCTCCGCCGCAGCCGCCGAGCGGCGCGCGCTCTCGGGCGATCACACGGTGGTGGGCTTCTTCGGTGCGACTGGTTCCGGCAAGACGTCGCTGTTCAACGCTGTTGTCGGCGAGGACCTGGGTGTCACCGCTGCCCGCCGCCCCACCACGTCTTCTCCCCTAGCCGCGGTGTGGCAACCCGAGGGTTCGGAGGAACTCCTCGATTGGTTGGCCGTAGAGGACCGGCGCAACCGTCCCGGCGAGTTCAGCCCTGGAGCGGGCGGACTCATCCTGCTTGACCTGCCCGATTTCGACTCGGTTGAGCCACGGCACCGGGAGATCGCCACGCGGTTGGCGGGGCAGGTCGATGTGCTCGTGTGGGTCACCGACCCGGAGAAGTACGCCGATTCGATCATCCATGACCATTTCATCCGCCCACACGCCTCCCACAGCTCGGTGACATTGGCCGTGTTGAACAAATCAGACAAACTGAATCCCGATGACCGCCGCCGCGTGGCTTCGTCGCTGCAGCAATTGCTCGCCGATGATGGACTAAAAAAGGTCTCGGTTATCGCCACCTCCGCTCGCACCGGCCTCGGGGTCGATGACTTACGGCAGGCTATCGCCCGCGTCGCTTCCCGCCGCACCGCGCAACAGGCGCGCATTGAGGCGGATATCTCGACGTCGATAAGCCCGTGGGCGAATGCCCCAGGGCTGAAGAAGGTGCCGGATTCCGCGAAACGCGAGCTGGACACCCTGCTTTCCGACGCCGCCGGCACCGAGCAGCTCGCCGCCGTCACCGCCGCCGCCTACCGCAAGCGGCTCGGCCAAAAGACCGGATGGCTGCTGACGTCCTGGCTGCTGCGATTGCGCCCAGATCCCCTGCGGCGGCTTGGTCTCCGCGAGGAAGCAGACGACACCGGGGTGCATCGCACATCCCTGCCCAGCCTCGAGGCTTCCGGCCGAGCTGTGGCTAATCGCGGAGTGCGCGGCTACGCGGCCGCCGCCGCCGAGGGTCTGCCGGAAAGCTGGGCCGGGGCTATCGTCGACCGCACCGAGACGATCATTGACGAGCTACCTGAAAAGCTCGATCGCGCCGCCGCCCGCACCAAACTGCCCGCCCAACCCTCGGGTGCTTGGGGCGTGTTCACCGTCCTGCAGTGGCTGGCACTCCTCGGCGCCCTGGTCGGGGTCGGCTGGTATCTCCTGGCTGCTTTCCTCCCCGGTGCCCTGTACCCACTCATGGACGAGATCATCCCCGAAGTCGAAGGCTGGCCGATCCCCACCCTCCTCATTCTGGGTGGGATCTTGCTCGGGATAGTGCTGGGGCTCTTTACCTCCGTTTTTGGCTTGGCCATCGGCGGCGGAGTGAAGCGACGCACCCGCAAGGCCCTGCGTCGGGAAGTGGCGCAGATATCCACCCAGGAAGTTCAAACCCCGCTGCTGGACATTCGCCAGCGCTATGGGGAGTTCCTTTCCGCGATCAAAACTGCTGGTTATTCGTAGCGCAGTGCCTCGATCGGATCGAGCTTGGCTGCCTTATTCGCCGGGTAGTAGCCGAAGAATAGGCCGATGCCCAGGGAG
The DNA here is from genome assembly GCF_030408455.1 of Corynebacterium atrinae. Taxonomy (NCBI): domain Bacteria; kingdom Bacillati; phylum Actinomycetota; class Actinomycetes; order Mycobacteriales; family Corynebacteriaceae; genus Corynebacterium; species Corynebacterium atrinae. The sequence continues at coordinate 416,469 of NZ_CP046977.1, read as the reverse complement.
AAGAACAAGGAGATGAAGACGCCGCTAATGGGCGGGTAGACGAAGGTACCCAACAGCTTCGCGCCGACCATGCCAAACGTTCCACCCAACACGATGCCGATCAGTCCGCCAATGAGGCACACGATCATGGACTCGACAACGAACTGGGTGCGGATGTGGCGTCGAGTAGCTCCCAACGCCTTACGCACACCGATCTCCCTTGTGCGTTCGGTGACGGTGATGAGCATGATGTTCATAACCCCGATACCTCCGACCAGCAGTGAAATGCCCGCGATCGCGGAGAGCGCGATACTCATGGTGCTGAGCATGGTGTTGAACTGCTCCAGCTCTTTCTTCATATCGGTGACCTTGGCCTGGTAGGCCGTGTTGTCCTCGTACCAGCGGTTGACAAAGGTCTGCAAGTCCTGCTTGATGGTGTCGGCATTTCCACCCGCATTCACCCGCACGCTGAGGCTGTCCCAGGTGCCGTTGAAATCCGAGACTCGTTCCTCGGCCAGGTACGGCACGTACAGGCTTGACGGGGTCGACCCCATGGATACCACTCCGCCGCTCTTGGGTTCCTCGTACACCCCGACCACGACGAAAGACGCAAAACCCTTGTCCGTCTCGAAGTCGAACTCCTTACCCAACGCCGCTTGCTCATCGCCCTGGAACAAGTCTTTCACCATGGTGGGAGAGATGATCGCCACGGGACGATCGCCCGTGATGTCCTCCTCCCGCAGCAGCCGTCCCTGACTGAGCTTGACGTTTTTCAGCGTTTGATAGTCCGCGTTGATGCCCTTGAGGCTGGTCCGAGAGGTCCGGCCCTCCCGGCTCGCATCACCGGAATGGGACGAGGTATCGCCGATGGACACGCCCTTGATGCGATCTTGGAATGCGACCTTGAGCTGTTCAACCATCTCCGCATTGATACGGTCGGCGGGATCCTGCGAGGTACTGCCGTAGTACATGCTGGTTTCTTCTTGCTCCGGCTCACCCGGCGCGGGGCGCGGCTGCACCTGAATGGTGAAGTCGTTGGCGCCGGCTTGATCCAGACTCGACAGCGTCTGCGCCCGCAGCGACTGACCCAACGTGAGGATGGTGATCACCGAAGCGATACCAATGATGACGCCCAACAAGGTGAGCAACGAGCGCATCTTGTTGGAGCGCAGGCTGGTCATGGCCAGACCGATGGATTCCCACAAGCTCATGTCAGTGGCCTCCGTCAGTGTCAACGATGACGCCATCGCGCATGGTAACTACCCGGCTGGTCTCTTGGGCCAGCTCCGGGTTGTGAGTAATGAAGACGATGGTCTTGCCATGCTCCTGATTGAGCTCGTGGAATAGGTCCATGACCATGCGCCCGGTGGCGGAGTCGAGGGCGCCCGTGGGCTCATCCGCGAGAATGAGGTCGGGGTTGTTCGCCAGCGCCCGGGCGATTGCGACGCGCTGTTTCTGTCCGCCCGAAAGCTCGTTGGGCAGGTGGTTCATGCGGTCTTTCATGCCCACCATCTCGAGCAGTTCCTCGGCCCGGCGGTTTCTTTCGCGCCCGGACATCCCGGCGTACATCATCGGCATGGCGACGTTGCGAATCGCATCGATGCGGCCAATGAGGTTGAAGTTCTGAAACACGAATCCGATGTTTTGGCTGCGGTAGCGGGCCAACCGATCTTCATCCGCCTCAAGCACGTCGGTGCCGCTGAAAATGTAGGAACCTTCGGTGGGTCGGTCGAGCAGGCCAATGATGTTCATCAGCGTGGACTTTCCAGAGCCGGAAGTACCCACGACGGAGACGAACTCTCCTGGGTCGGTGTAGAAATCGCAACCGTGCAGGACCGTTAGTTCGGCCGGGGTGCCAATGTTGAAGGTCTTGACGATGCCCCGCATGTCAATGACGCGCTCCGGCGCGATGACGCTACTCAGTTGCGTCATTGACCGCGACCTTCTGCCCCTCGTACTGCAGGTAGTTGGAAGGCTGGTTAATGACCCGCTCGCCCTCCTTCAAGGTCCCGCCGGTGACGGCCACGTCGATCTCGTTGGAAGCGCCGAGGGTGACCTCGCGACGCTCCACGACGTACTGGCCCGAGTCCTCGGCGAGGACGAGGACGTACTTCTTGCCCGATTCCTCGATGACGGCATCCCGGGGGACGGCGAGTTTTCCGGTCTCGCGTTCGGTGATGATCTGTGCCTTGGCGGAGCCGCCGATGCGCAGCCCTTCAGTTTTGCCAGTCACCTCAATTTCCACGGGGAAAGCGGCCTTACGGTTAGCGGTGTCCTTGACGGCTCCTTCCGCGGTGCCGCCCGGAGTCGCGGCCACCGGGGAGACGAAGCGAACCTTGCCTTGGAACTCCTTTGTCCCGGTGGTGGGAGTAGTGAAGGTGACCGGCTTTCCAACCGTGACTTGTGGGACATCTACTTCCTTGACCTCAGTTTTGATGATCAGGGCACCCTCGTCCGCGACGGTGAGCAAGGTACCGGCGGCCGGCTTTCCCTTTTCGGCAACGACGGAGGTGACGATGCCGCCCATGGGAGTGCGCACCTCCCGGTTGGAGATGTCCACCAACAGCTGGTTACTCCCCTGAGAGGAAGCGGCCTTGGCGGCCTGTGCCCCGCGCCACGCCTGATCGACGGCAGAGGCATGGGTATCCAACTGCTGCTGTGCCCCGAGGCGGGCCGACTCGAGGGCGATGGCCGCCTCCTTTTTGGCCTCGAAGGCTTGCCCGACGGCCCGCTGCGAGGTGGCCAGCTCCGTATCGACGTTGCCCAGAGTTACCTCGTAGGCTCGTTGATTCTGATCAAGGACCTGGGCCGCGCCGTGCAGGCGATTGACGGAGTCAATTGCCGAGACCACGGTGCCGGCCGCTGCACCAGTGTTATCCGTGGGACTAGTTGCCGTGCCGCCCGGTTTGGAGCCTGCGAGGGTATCGGCAGCGGTGATGCCGCTGCGTACAGCATCCAACGCCGCCGAGATGAGTTGCGTGCGGGAGTTTTCCACTGCGTTGCCCTGCTCACGAATGGCGGTGTCGGTGCCATCGGCACGATGCTTGGCTTTGGCGTCGAAGGCAGCCACGGAATCGACGTACTGGCCATCCGCTGTGCGCAGGGCGGCTTCGGCAGAGATGATCTGCTGGTTCAGCCCCTCATCCAGCCCGGTCTTGTACTGCTGATACTGCTGCTGGGCCTGTTCAACCTGGGTCAGCGCGGCGGCATCGCTCGTCGCCTGCTGGGCACGCTGCGTGTCCAACTCCCGTTGTTGGGCGGAGACATCGATGTGGGCGAGGACTTGCTCCGCATTGACGCGGTCCCCGACCTTGACATCCAGTTGCTCCACCGAGCCGCTCAGGTGCGTTGATAGCACGACGGTGCGCAGGGGGTCGACCGTGCCGCTCACCATCACTCGGCTGACGACGTCTTCTTTCTTCGCCACCCGATAGTCCTGCGACGCCAGCGTCACCGCTGGCCCCTTGGGGAGAAAAAAGAAGATGAGGCCGGCGATCAAGATGACCCCGATCGCTATGGACGGGATGAGGACACGGCGGCTCATAGAACTTTCTCCAGGTTTGTGCGGGCTCAACGTCCTAGCCCTTTAAGTCGTGACGATGTTGACCATCGTTTTCTTTATTGTGATGCCCCCAAACCTAACACGCGACAATTAAGCATGGGCACACTTTTTCCTGGGTAAAGGCTAGGAATAATTCACTTGGCCTATCAGAGTTCACGGGGTCGAGCATAAGAGCACCCGACTTGTCAAGAATGAATGCCCACTTATGTATATGTTTAGGACCCCGAGGGTACTTGCCCGGAGGGCCATCGGGTAACTTTCTTCCCAGAGAAGTTATATACAACCGACCTACCTCCACGACTGGGAGGCGTCAATCCGATGGAGAGTTCGCAAATGTACGCCCAAGGCGGTACCCAAACAGAGGCCTCCCTCACGTCCGCTCGCCGAGCAATACAGCGCTGCTCAACTTTGCCCGTCTTCACCGGCGACACACTTGCGATTTCCATCGCCTTGCTCGCAATTTTCCCCTCGTTCTTCAACGAGCTGACCGCTGGCACTCCTCGGATCACCCCGTGGGCACACATGTCATTCATTTTCGTGGCCTGGCTGTTTGCCCTGGCCATCACAGGTTCTTACGCCCCCCGCACTTCACGGACGGCCTTCGAGCCCTTCAAAAGAGTTGCGCGCACCTCACTGATAACCTTGGGCGCCTTCGCCATCGTCGATGTGGTGTTCCTCAATGCCCTCCCGCCGGCATTGTTCTACTTCACCCTCCCCTTAGGAATTCTGCTAATCTTCGCGTTTCGCCTGGTAACCCACAGAATCAGTAACAAACGGGCCGGGAACAAGGAGACCTACGTGGTCCTGGGGGAAGATGGCAAGGACGATCCCGCCCTCGCCTTGCTGACGGGCTCTTTCCATGGCGATGTGGACATTTCCGGGCATATCTACACACCTGCCGCACTGGCCGCTCCTTCGCCAATCGATTACGTGCTCCAAGAAGTACGTAATAGTGACGCGGGCGGGCTGCTGTTGTCCCCCAATTCGGGTCTAAGCCTTACGCAGATTCAATCTCTGCGCTGGGCTCTGGAAGCGGCGAACAAGAAGATGTCCTTCCTCTTGCCCGTCCACGGCGTCGCGGCCCAGAGAATGCAGATCCAGGCCGGGATCGGACCGACGATCGTTGACCTGGCACCTGCCCAATACTCAGGCTGGTACTTCCAAACCAAGCGTTTGTTGGATGTCGTCCTCGCCGGGTTCGGCATCTTCCTCCTCACCCCGTTGTTGCTGGTGATCTCGCTCATCGTCAAGCTGGGGGATGGTGGTCCGGTCTTCTTTACACAGGTGCGGGTGGGCATGAATGGCAAGAAGTTCACCATGTACAAGTTCCGCACCATGCGGATCGACGCGGAAGAAGCCCTCAAGGACATGCTCGCGCGGATGGAGATGCCGCAAGATTCAGGCAACAAAGTCCTGTTTAAGTTGAAGGACGATCCCCGAATCACCAAGGTCGGAGGGTTCCTTCGGCAGTACAGCCTCGACGAGTTACCGCAGCTCTTCAACGCCTTCCGCGGCGACATGACGCTCATCGGACCACGCCCACCTCTGCCGAAGGAGGTGGCCGGCTATGAAAAGCACGTGCTCCGCAAGTTCATGGTCAAGCCCGGTTTGACCGGTCTCTGGCAGACGATGGGGCGATCCAATCTGTCCTGGGAGGATTCCGTGTACCTAGATCTTTACTACGCGGAAAACTGCAGCCCCCGCCTCGACCTTAAGATCCTGCTGCGGACTTTCAAGGCCGTGCTGTCTAAGGACGGTGCCTTCTAACTTCCAGGCAGATGGGGGTGGGCTCGACCCGCAGGGCCTGCAGCCTCCCCACGTACTCGCGCTGCTTTAGCAGGATACTCACGGCGTCGATAGTGTATCGGCGGAGCAGGCGGCGCGGCTCGTGGAGAATCCTCCACAGCCACCCAAGTCGGAACTTATGTACCCACGCCGGAAAGTACTGTTCCTTGCGGGAGAATTGGTCGATCCAGCCCCCTGAGGTGCAGATGACCGCCTCAGGGAAACGACGATGGAACTCAACGGCTACCTCGTCCTGCAGGCCAGCGCCAAGTCCGAGCACGATGACATCGGGGGAAAATTCCTCCAATTCCTCGGGATTAAAACGCAGCGAGCTGAGTTGCTCGTACCCATCCCATGCGCGCACCCGGTGCCTCGTACCCAGTCGGGCGGCGGCTTTCGCTGCAACACCCGGCGCGGCACCGATGAGCGCAATGGCGCTGTCCGCGGGAAGCACGTCGCGGAAGAGGATAGGCAGGACGAGGTCTGCCGATGTCCTACCCAAGTCGTAGCCCGCTCTTCGCATGAGCAGTTGCAGGAGCGTCCCGTCGATCCCAATGCAGCTAACCTGGCTGAGCGCTCCCCAGTCGGCGTGCTGGATGGACCAGTGGTTTAACCAGGTAGCAACCGTTCCGGGCCGGGCAACCCGGTGTGCCATAGCGGTAGCTTCAGTGTTCACTCGCCAACTACCTCCGCTGACAGCTCGAAGGTGACCGAGGGGGTGGAGCGGTATCCCAGGTGCGTTTCCACCGCAATGCGGTTGGTTCCGGGCTGAAGATCTGCGATCGGAATCCTGATGATGAGTGGATCAGCAATGGCGGCCGCTGTGTTGACGGTGCCTTCCGTAAACGTGTTGTGGGTGATTGGTCCCGCCTTGAGGCGCTTCCGCCCCACTTCCTCACCGTTGATGCGAACGAGGACGCCATCGTCAGCCCGGACCGTGATCTGCAGATATCCTCCCGCAGGGAGGGCTGAGGTGTCGATGTCGACATCCCGCACGAAGTAGGCGGTAGGTGCACGCTCTGCCACGGGGACGTCGATAAGCGTGGCGACGCCCGCGTGTCCCCAACCAAGCGGGGCAGCCCCCTGCGTCCAGGCAGTCACATCGGCGTCCGTATCCCAGCCGACAGGGGGTTCTGCCAGGTCATAGCGGTAGTACCAGTCCGAACCTTCCGCAATGCGGAAGGTAGCTGGTTCCGGAACCTCCGGTTCTTCGGGATCCACGGGGTCCACGGGGTCCGGGACCTCGGGAGCCGGCGCGAAGTCCGTGATGATGAGATTCGCGTCGAAGGACATATTGGGGCTGGTCCGATAGTTGAGGTGGGTCTCAGCAGCGAGGACGTTTGTTCCCGTCTTGAGGAGGGAGGAAGGAATCTCAATACGAGTACGAGCTGCCTGGGCTGCACCCGTCGAGATCGCCGCATGCGCGCGCGTGTCCGGATAGACCGGCCCGTCCGCCATTCGAGTGCGGTGAATTTCCTGGCCGTTGAGGTAAATCACCGCGCCGTCATCAGCGACATAGTCCAAGGTGGCGGTGGTGAAAGCCTTCGGGTCGGCGACCGAAAAATCATGGGCGAACCAGGCGGTGATGGGGCGGGTCGAGCCCGCAGGAGGAGTCAGCGTGGTCGCCATACCCGTCGCACCGTAGCCGATGGGAACAGCGCCTTCGGGCCAGGAATCAAAGCCCAACTCCACGTTCCAGCCGGTAGCGGGCGTCCCCTGATCGTAAGAATAATGCCAGGTCGCACCCTGATCAATGAGGATCGGGGAGCTTGGGTCAACTTCGCCTGCATCCGGTGCCTTAAACACGCTTGTCGACGCCGAGCGGTTCCCGGCGGCATCCACCGCCCGGACGAAGAAGCGGTTCTCACCGCCACGGGGCACGGTGGCCGATCCACCCGCAATGCTGCCATTGCTCGGGACGGTGGCCACCACCCGGTCGTCGCGAAGCACCTCGTAGCTGGTGCTATCGCTGACTCCACTCCAGCGGATGTTAACTGTGTCGGCGTTTCCGCCGTCAGCCCAAACTCGAGACGGGGTTTCAGGTGCGACGACATCCCTGGCGGGGTATCGCACCCAGCCGCCGTTCCATTGCGACCTATCCAGCGAGGTGTTCGATCCGACGAAGTCGCCGCCAACCCACAGGGCACCGTCGGAGGCGACGAAAAGACTCCACGCACCGGCATTGTTCGATTTGAGCAGGTACGGAGAGAATTCTCCTAGTTGCTTACCCGTCTGGGCATCCCAGGCGCCAACCCACTGAATGTTGTCCACACGGGACCAATCCCGGTTCATGGTCGGCCAGTAATAGGCATCTTGGTAGGTGTTCTGCGAGCAATGGCAGCCAGCATAGGTGACACTTCCATCAGAAGCGATCGCCTGGAAATCTCCACCAATCTGCTTGGTGATCGACCCCGAAACCCTATCGAGGGTGGCAGAGTTATAGCCAAACAAAGCATGCTCGGACCCGCCGATAAAGAGCAGCTGCCCGGTATCTTCGATTGCCTGTTGGTAGTTGGTTCGTTCCGAAGCGCTGCCCTGGAAAACCCAGTTGGTGGCCGGAAGCGCCCCTGGTTCCGTGGACAACACCGTCGCCTTCATGGCAACGTTGCTCGCCGACTTAGTAAAGTAACCCGCCGCGTAAAAGCGATCCCCTGCGGACGAGGTATCAATGTCGACCACAGTGCCGTTGAACTCGGGGTTCCAGTACCGGTCGGGGCTGCCATCGAGACGCACGCGCGCCGCTGCGCGCGAATAGGAAGTGCTCACGGTGGCAGATGACAGGTGGGTGAAGTTTCCGCCGATGTAAACGAACTCCCCACCCAAGGCAAGCGACGTGACGCTAACGATGCCCGAGCTCAGTCGACTGGTGATGTCCAGGGTCCAACTCTCGTCGATCGCCCCGGTGGTGGGGTCCACGACCACCGTGCCGCTGTGGCTTTGGCCATTGACGTTTTTGAAGTCACCGCCGACCAACAAACGCCCGTCTGGCAAGGCTTGGAGGGCTTTCACTTGATTATCAAACTCGACGTTGAATCCCTCACGCAGTTCACCCGTGGTCGAATCGAAGGCCGCTAGCGCCGTGCGCGGCACCAGCCGGCTGGCGTTTCGTTGCTCAGCGTGAGTGAAGTTTCCACCCACGAACACCGTGCCGTCGATCTCCGCGAAGGCCTGGACGGTCGCATTACCTTCGGTCGTGCGGCCATTGAGGTTGCCGCTCACACCCCAGCTGGTGGGAGAAGCGAAGTTGGATGACATGGCCCGCTGCTCAGAGGCCGGCGTGCCGCCATCATCGATCCGGGTGAAGTTCTCCTCGGAGGAGATTCGCGGACGTACATACAGCTCCGCGAAGGGTATCGGCGAGTACCCATTTTGAGACCACAGGAAGTTGTTTGCACTAGTGTTTCCGCCGTAGGCGTTGACGCCGTAGCCGAAGCCCCAGTTGTATCCCCGGTTCGCGGTCACCGATAGATCAACTCGGTTCCACGAACTATCAAAACCGAAACTCGTCTGGAACTGACCGCCGGCACGCCAAATTCCGTTGTTGATTCGGTAGGCAGCCACGGGATCTTCCGTGGGCAATGCCCACGACCACGTCGTCATCCTCGTTGGACGAAGATCGAGTGCCTGCCAACGGTTACCAGTGGTGTCGGTTGCCCGCACCACTCGCATCCCCTCCTGCAGCTGGTTGACGTTTGTACCGGACAGCAGCCCATCGATCGTCGCGGATGGCAATTGGACAGGCGAGAAATCCTCCGGGCTACGGCCTCTGGAGAGGAGCCTTTCTGGGTTGCCCTTTCCGTCAGCGAACTTCTCCCAGCCTTCACGTCCCTGTCCGATGAGGACCCAGCCGCCGCCGTCCATGTCCTGATCGCAATAGAACTGCTGCGGAGCCTGCATGGTCGGAGTCAAAAGCCAATAGGAGCCACTCGGCTGGCTGGGGAACTTCTGCTTAATCTCCCAGCAGGATCCAGCGGCAGTGTCCATTGTGCGCCCATCACGCTTGACCACCTCCAGCGTGCGAGGCTGCGGAATGCCGGGGTTCACGGCCTCCTGTGAAAGGGCCGGGACGGAGAAGCTAGAAGCAACGAGTGCGATGAGCACAACACAGACTGCGAGGAGGCGAAACATGCGCAGCGAGGAGAAGGTATTCATGTGTAGATGAGGTCGCCTTTGCGAAAGGATGCACCATCTCAGATGGGGCAAGTGTGTCGATCATTCTTGTACTGACATTTTGACGCATGAAGCCGGAAAATACGCACTTCCGGCTGTGCGATGTCACCCCCGGAAAAGCACCCCGGGGACTAGCCCCGAGAACGCAGCATGGACATCAGGCTCTCCAGCCGCAACGACCGCCGGGCGAACCAACAGGTGCCCAGGAACAGCATCGCCCCTATCACCGCCGCCACGAACAAAGTCCCCACCGAGCGCCCCCAAACATTGCTGATGATTAAGGCGGGTACCGCGCACGTGATCGCGACCAAGGCCAAGGGCCGAATCACCTCCCACAACGGGGCACGGATACCAAGGAAGTAGTGGACCTCCCAGGCGGCCAGGCCGGCGTCGAAAAGCATGCTGAAGGCCCACACTGCCGCTGCACCCTCAATCCCCCACTCGGGCACCACCACAAGGTTTCCCACGACGTTGATGGTCAAGACCATGACTTTGTTGATCGCTGCCCATCCGCTTCGGCCGCTCATGATGAGCAGCGAGTGGATATTGCCCGCCAGAAACGTCACCATGATGCCGATGGCAAGGATGGTCAAGGCAGTAGACCCTTGAGGGAAATCGGGGCCCAGTAGGCCCAAGAATACTGGGGAAAAGATTGCCAGCAGGACGTAGATGGGTGAGGCGATGAGCACGAGCCAGATGGTCGCCGTGACGTACAGGTCGCGCACCGCGTCTGTTTTGCCCTGGTGCAGGAGGGAGGAAAAGCGCGGCGACACCACGACCCGCAAAGCCGCATCCACGATCAGCCCGGCCTGAATGAATCGCGCCGCACCACCGTAGATCCCGGCTGCCTCGTCGCTGAGCAGCCAGCCGATAATGAGAACATCCACCCAAATGATGGCCTGTTCCAAACCGGCCGACGCCGTGCGGGGAGCCGCGAAGCCGGTGATCTGCCGCAGCTGATCCCGGGATGGGAGTACCCGGCCCGGAGTGCCGTTCTCCTCGCGCCGCACGTGTCCGGCGATCATGACCGCAACCACCAGGACCATGAGAGCGAGTGGCAGGGCCCACGCCACCGACACCACCACGACCGAGCCGGTGGCCACAGCGGCTATGGCAACCAAGGGCGGACGCAAGGCCGGGATAGCAATGTTGCTCACCAGCACGTACTCCTTGACCGACCCCAAGGCCCGCAAGATCGCCGCGGCGATGATGACGACCGCACCGAATGGGATGAACACCGCCAACGCCCGCACAGATGCCGAGACGGGGTTGTCAGGGCCGGGCCACAACACCGGCGCCACAAACTGGAGCGCAACGGCGAGCGACACGCTGATGACCCCGGCGATGAGGAGGAAGGCCATGATGGTCGAACGTATCCGGCCAACATCATCGAGCCGAACCCGGGGAAGCAAGTAGATGGCCGTGGAATCCAGCCCCACCTTGGCGAACGCGAGGACCACCGCGAACACACCCGTGGCCTGGAAGATGACTCCGGCGCCTTCGGCGCCCATGAGCTGCGTGATGACGATGGTGAGCAGGAAACCCAGCAGCGCACTGCACGCCGACCCGATGAAGCTCAGGCTCCCGCCTCGGGCTAACTCTCGTCGATTTTCGCGGTTAGTAGCATCCGAACGGACGTCTCCACTTTCCTGATCTGACATGTGCTTACTTCGCCCCCATGACATTATCTAGCCCCGTGGCCACGGAAGTTGCCGGTGTTTGACCAAATTCAAGCACCCTGCTACCCCTGGCGTGTTGTTCAGCGTCCCCGGGTGACAATACAATCAAGTCACCATTAGAACCGACCTTGTCCCACCCAAAGCTTGGAGTCTTCATGCTGCCACAACGCTTATCTGCGGCCCTTCCCGAGAATGGTCGGGCGATTCGCGCGTTCCTCATTGCTGGGATTATCTCCGCCACCGCCTTGGGCTTGAGCGCATGTGATGACAAGCTGAGTTCTGCCTTGTCCTCCTCCGGTTCTTCCTCCGAGTCTAGCGAGGCGGTCGAGCCGTCCCTTGACCCGGCGGAGACACCCACCAGCGCCGTGGAAACCTCCACCCTGGTGGCCCCGACTCCCACGACGCCAGAAGGGATCGACCGAGAACTGGTGGAAAAGACCCTGCAAACCTCGTGGTCGAGCTTCGAGGACCCCGAGGCGGCATTAGACATGTCGGCGCTGCTCACTGGGGTCGCCCTCGAAGACTTTGAGAACCAGCGCCAAGAATGGGCAGTCACCGAGCTGCACCAGGTTGGCAGGGCAGAGATCGTCTCCACCGACATCGAACCAACGGATGATCCCACTGCCGTGGTTGCCCGCGTCTGCGTGGATTCCTCCGGCGTCGAGGTGCGGGACGAAAACGACAACGTGGTCAATGCCGACATCCCGAGAGAAGAGCAACGTTCTCTCATGCTCACCACCTTCCGCCTCGAAGACGGGACGTGGAAGATGGCCGAACGGGCATTCCCGGACGATCCCCGCTGCTAATCACGGTATCGGGGCGCATCGCCAGAGCCACCGCAACTAGCGAGACCATGATGCCGGTCATCATCCCGTAAAACACCGTCTCGACGGCCGTGGCCAGGATGATTCCGCCGAGAACCGCACCAACGACGTCTCGACGGCGAAGGACGACGACACATGCGGCCAGAAGGAACCCGACGAACAACGCGGCGCCGACGAAGCCGTGGGAGTACAGCACCGTCCACAGCTGTCCCTGAGTACCCAGCGATGGGAGCCATGACTGATCGGCCGGGCGGGGCGCACCATACCCAAAGAGCGGGGATTGGAGCACAGCGTCGAAGGTGTCGGTGTACAGAGACTGGCGATCAACCAGGGAATAGGTAGTTTCCACCCGATTGAGCAGCGCCACACCCAACGGGGATATGAGCCACACCAATCCCGCGATGGCCGTTGCCGAAACGGTGAGGGCGGCGATGAAGAACTGCCCACGGCGCACGGTTTGGAGCAAGACCCACAAAGCAACGACGCCCAGCCCGATGAACATTCCGCGGTTGAGGGTGCTCAACGCTGGAATAACGCTGCCGAGGATAACGATCAGGGTGATCCAGCGATAGCGCGTGTGCCACATGAGCCAGAGATGCAGCACAGCCAGCGGAAGAACGAGGGAGTAGACGTTGCCCCACGTGTTGGCGTAGAGGAAAGGTGCCACAGGTCGGACGGCTTGGTCGATCCAGGCCGAGGGGTTCCAATGCGACATGCGGCGAATGATCATCTGCTCGACGAGCTCGTTGCGGGCCAATGCCTCCGGCATGATCCACGACATGGGGGTGCGGATGATGGCTTGGGGGAAAGCGAGCGCCGCATAGCCAACGGCGCTCATCCCGCCGAGGAACCACACCATCGCCCCAGTAACCTTGTGCAACGGCAACGAATGCCGCGCGTTGAAGGTGTGGACAGCCAACAGTCCAGCCGAGGCGTACAGAAGCAACCGATACACAGCGCCAGCGAGCCGTCCGACGTTGTCATTCATCACAAGGGTAACTGCCACCCAGGCGGTGAAAAGGACCCACAGGAACAGCAGCGGAGGCACCTTGATGCCTCTAACTCCGATCCACGACAAGCAAATGATAAATCCAGCGATGATCCAGATGAAGTCGCCGACACCAAGGGCCCACCACAGGATGTACGCGGCAAACGGCAGGACCACGGGTGCTGCCGGCAAGGTCTGAGCAGTTCTCACTCTCATCGCTGACTTCCCACCTGTGATAGAGCGTGACGTCCACGCGACTGCAGGTAAAGCGGAATCCCGACTAAGAATCCCTGCACCTCTTTGCGGCTGAGGACCGAAGGAACATCGTCTTCGCTACCGCTCATGCGATCCGTCCCTGGCCGCACCCTGGCCAGGATGGCGGGAATGCGCCGGAGCAGTGTGACGAGCTCCGTCGGGTGATGGAGGAGAGACTTAAACAGGAGGGCGGCCATGCCGGTACCGTCGCCGAACGTCTGCTGTTCCAGTCCTGCCAGATCTCGTCGGTGCACGTGGTGGACGACGGAGTCGGGGGTGTACACAATGGCAAAACCAGCCCGCATGACGCGCGCGAAGGCATCAAGATCCTCGCCGCCACGGGTGGGAGATCCGGCACCCAGGCACTCATCGAAAGTGCGTAGTGCTTGCAGGGCTGCGCGACTGAAGGCCATTGACACCCCAGCACCGACGCGGGCAGTCGCCAATGGGTACAGGGGTCCTCCGTCGCCGGCTTGTCCCAAGCGCGCGCACTCGGGTGAAATCGGCCGCACGGACCACACGACGGGCTCGAGTCCGTGGGGGAATCCCCCGCGAGATTCGAAAAACCGTTGGGAGGGGCTCTGCAACTCCGCCGCGAAAGCGGGTCCCGTGACGGCCCCTACCTCGCCCGATGGTGCGGAGGCGAAGACATCAAGCATGGAAGACAGCCAGTTCGGATTCACCAGGGCATCATCGTCGGTAAAGGCCACCACTTCACTGCCCTCGGCAGCGTGCAAGCCTCGATTTCGGGCGGCGGAGAGACCTCGGCGCGGTTCGTTCACGATTCGCAGGCGCGGATCGTCCAGGCCGGCGAGGAGTCGGCGCACATCACCCGAAACCGGATCGTTGTCAACAACTATGACCTCGAAAGCTCCATGCGTCTGCGCCAGCACCGCCTTCACGGCCAAGGGGAGCAAAGGGTTCTTCCCCATCGTGCACACAACAACACTCGCCTGGGTGTTTTTCCCGGCTCCGACGGTCCATCCACGGTGTGGTATCCCCTGCGGGGTCTGGTCCAAAGCCTGCTCGACGAACCCCCCAGCCCCGTTGAGTCTGAAGTGCGCCAACGTCATGCCTTGTTCACGGACGAGGATCTCCGCCCGTGGGTCCGCCTCATCGCCGGAGAGCACCGTCACGGCCTGGGTATCGCGCTCCACGACTGCCACGAGGCTTCGCCGCGGATCCACGTGGACCGCCCCCACAGTGTCTCCGAGAATGGAGGGTGAGTTGTCCATCACTACCTCGTGGCTGCTGCCGGGCGCCCAGCACGTTCGTCTACGACGATGGCACCAACCAAGTGGGTTCCCATTCCATCGAGGTCATCGACGAGGCCAAGAAGCTCAGTCTTCTTCCAAGTCGGTGGCAAAACGAGCACAGCTTGCGACTCGCTTCCCAGCTCACGCAGGAGAGTTGCTCGGTCAACTCGAAGATCGAGCTGACGAGTTTCGCCCGCCGCTGCCAGTGCCTGGGCTGCTGCTTCGGCATCAGAGTTGTCTTCGTCGACCAAGACCAACAACGGTGCAGAATCGCCATTGCCGTGATGGGCAATGGTGGCTGCCGCATCCCATCGATGGACCTCCCCGTAGGGCGCCTGCGGACGCAGCAATCGAACGTTGAGCAGACTGCGGATATCATCCGCGTGAGATGCTCCACCGTCGAAAGCGTGACGCAGGGCGGCCATGACGAGGCCGAGGAACAGGCCGGCGAGGAGCCCAAGGGCGATTACGCGCCACATCACTGGTGAAGTCTTCACCTCGTTACTCGACGCTGGGGTGATCACTTCACCTGGCCACGTGTTGATGTCGCTCCACGTCGCCCTTTGTTGCTGGAGGGCTGCGATGGTGGTGTCGATAGTCGCGATACTCACGCTGGGTGCGACACCATTGGTGCTTTCACCCTGGGCAATCCGATTTTTCTCTGCTACATTCTTGGCGATTTTCTCGTCAATGTTCTCGACCATAGATTGGGCTCTGTCGGTCACCTGGTTGCTTCGGGTCACGAGGAAGGCGCGCGCCAAGGCATCGGCGCCCTCAATGGCTCGCAGGCGATCGTGCGCCGAATACGACAGGTCCAGGACGGTGCTTTCCGGATCCCCCGACAAGCTGAGGCCGGATCGCAGCTCGGAGGCGCGCCATCCCTCGCCGAGCTCCTCCAGCGCGCCTTCCGTCGTCAGCGAGGACGATGCCAGTTGACGTTCGGTCGGCATGTCCACCAGGTTGGCGGCTGATCGTCCCTGCGCGACTGGTTCAGTTCCCAGCGCCGCGATGCTGACCCGCGCGGTCGCGGTGTAGGTAGTCGGCGTGATCAGGAGGTAAGCAATACACATCACCAGCCCCATGACCGTTCCGAGGAGAATCCACTTTTTCCGCCGACGCAGAATCGCCGACACAATGTTGAAGTCCATCGATCCGTCGAACTGCCCTTGATGGGGATGGCTGTCTATTGTTGCCATTTTCTTGTTGCTCCTTTAGCGCGGTGAGGTGTCAATCGTTGGTTGAGTATTGTCGGGCCCACTCAATCCTGCGATTGAGCCGCCTGCGCAGAACTGGTTGCGATGCCCGCGGGAGTTCCGCGATAGCGGCGCCGACGAGCTGGTCAAACTGCTGAAGCTGCGGTTCTTTGTCATCCGGTGGCAGCTGAGCAATGGCGACTAGCCGTTTCAGACGAACGCCGGTGATCGTCTCGCTCAGATCCGCGAAAGCTTCCGCCTGGAGGGGATTTGACCAGGACTTGCGGTACCAGTCAGGGCTCGCTGTGCTTTGCTGAGGGTGTGAGCGGTAAACATAGGAATTGAGGGCCAAGCGGCGCATCGCCAGCCCATGGCTGGCCATCCTCATCCACAGGTCATAGTCTTCGGCCGGCACGTCACGGTATCCCCCACTCACCGTAAATGCTTCTCGACGGGCCACGATCGTCGGATGTGACGCGGGATTCCTGAGCAGGAGGTGCACGGGGAAGGCGCGAGGGCTAATAGCACTGGGCACGCCCGGAATGATCACCTTCCCTCGGTTGAGCATCATTTGAGAGAACACCACATCGATGCCACTTTTCAGTGCTTGATAGGAGGTGGAGAACCTCCACGGCAAGTTGATGTCATCGGCATCCATCCGCGACACAAGCTGCGAGTCGGTCTCCTCGAGCATCCAGTTCAGCGCCTTGCCCAGCCCGCCGGAGGGCGGCCGACTCACTACCTTCAGTCGTGGGTCCACGACCCCTCGTCGGGTTCCGGCTTTGACCGCGACCTCAGCGGTGTTGTCCGTCGAGCCATCATCGAGCACGAAAAGTTCGGCATCGCGGGGCAGCCCGCGCAGCGTGGAGCGAACGGCAGTTCTGATGTGGTTCGACGCATTGAGCGCGGGGAGCAAGACAGTCATGTGGGGCACGTCTTACCCCTGACTCGATGCATTATCGAGGGCGGTGAGGTCACGGAAGCGACGCCGCAATGAAATAGCGGAATGAGCCGCCGCAATGGCCGCGAGCACCGGGTAGACCACCGCGAACAGGGGCGAGACGCCCCAGAGGATGAAGGACCAGCACAGAGTTCCCGGATCGGTCGGCAGCAGCACCCACGAGCGGAGGTCTCCTCCGCGAGTCTGCGGGCGGCCGGCCTTCTTTACGAAGGCCTCCGCCAAGATCTGGCTGAGGAATTGTCCGCTGGTGATCAGCGAGTAGGCCAGGGCAACGAGGGCCAGCCACCAGCTGTCCGGACGGTACACCATGACAGCCACGGCCGTAACGAGGTGGATCGCCGGGGAACGGAAGGCATCAACGACGTGATCGATCCACTCCCCCGCCTTGGAGGAACGCCCCGACAGGCGCGCCAGCTGGCCGTCCGCCGAGTCGAAGAGGTAGCCCGCCGCCAGCAGGGCAGCGACAGGAAGACCCAGCCACGCGGCGGGTGGGACTACCAGCAAAAGGACCATTCCCGCCAGCGAAAGGGCGGCTGACATGGCGGTGACCATGTTGGGCGTCCACCCCGAGGCGTAACCGACGGCTGCAACGACCCGGGCTCCTCGTCGGTTGACCCACCGCGTGTATGCCGGGACACCCTGGCCCGTTTTCTGTGCACCGTCGAGGGATGACCGAGCCCACTCGTAGCGGGCCCGCCAGCTTCCATCAGCGTGGTCGTTCATCGAACCTCCTCCGCGTCTTTGAGGAGGAAGTTCCGCAGGATTGAGGACGACGTGGAGGGGGTATACGGCAGATACACCACTTGGGCCCCGACTTCAGCCAGCTCCCGCTCGAGGCGTTCACCCTTGTCGGTGCCTTTCCAATCGTCACCTTTGAAGAGGACATCAAAGTGGCGGCGCTGCCAGGCGAGTCGCTTGTCTTGGTCCAGGTCCTCCACGACCTCATCGACGAAGCGCAGGCTTTCGACCAGCTTCATCCGCTCGGCATGGGGGATAACCGGCATTCGCCCCTTCATCCTCTGGAGAGACTCGTCTGTCGCTACCCCCACGACGAGGTGTGTACAGCGATCGCGAGCCGCGATGAGGATATTGATATGCCCCACGTGCAGCATGTCGAAGCCTCCCGGCACGTAGCCGACGACGGCACGCCCTTGTGCTTCTTGCCCTGTCGGCATGAAACAACTCCCTAACTAATTTTCGGCGAAACAAACTCTAAAATGTGCATAAGTGAAGCTATTGCTTTCCCACCCCCACCGCGATGGAGGCCAAACGTCACAGGAAAATTCGCAATGGCCGCTGGGAAAAGGGTGCTGGCCAGCTAGTCAACAATTGTCAATACCCACTCACTACATGTGCATACTTCTGCCATCCTAGTGCGAAGCTTGACGGAGAAAAAAATTCACCCACACCTGACGCCAGAGGGACGAATGATTCTAGGGAGGCGTCGAAAAGCAAAAATGCCCTGCACCCTCCCCGAAACGGGGAGGACACAGGGCAGGTTGCCGGAGTGAACTACATGAACAGACCGGCGGCCTTCACGGCCGTCTGGAAAAGACCGTAGAACAACGAGGCACCAATGAACAGCGCCAGGATCATGGAGATTGTGGTGTGCAGAGGTCCGGAGTTGCCGCCAGTGCGTCCAGCTTCCTTGGCCTCTACTTCCGCGTCGACGACGGCCTGACGGTCGGCATCGATCTTGGCCTGAACCACCGCCTCGTCTTCGAAGTGTTCCTTGCTCACGGGACGGACGAGAGAGTTTGCGACGAAGCCCACGGCCAGGACACCGGCCATGATGTAGAGGCTGAGCTGATAGAGGTCCGGGCCTTCGAGTCCCTTAGAGGCCTGAGACTCGACGACCATGTTGACGATCAGCGGTCCCGCGATACCAGCAGCCGACCATGCGGTGAGCAAGCGTCCATGGATGGCACCGACCTGGTAGACGCCGAACATGTCACGCAGGTACGCCGGAATGGTGGCGAAGCCGCCGCCGTAGAAAGAGAGAATGATTAGCGCGGCGACGACGAAAAGGAAAATCGACGTGGAACCCATAGTCGCGATGAGCAGATACATGAGCAGGCCCACTCCGAGGTAGACCATGTAGATGTTCTTGCGCCCAATCCAGTCGGACACCGTCGACCAGACGAAGCGACCACCCATGTTGGTCAGCGAGAGCAGGCCAACGAAACCTGCGGCAGCACCTGCGGCGATCTGTGGGAAATAGTCACTGATCATGGGGGCAGCGTTTTCCAAGATGCCGATACCCGCCGTGACGTTGGTAAACAGGACGACCCACAGGAGCCAGAACTGACGCGTGCGAACCGCATTATTAGCCGAAACGCTGCCCTTGGTCTGCATCGCCTTGGGCTTGGAGGTGGACTTATGGAAGCCCTTGGGGCTCCAATCCGGGTGCGGCAGGCGAATGGCATAGGCACCGAGGGAAATGACCACCAGATAAAGCACAGCCAGGGTGAGGAAGGTCTGCGACAAACCGTCGGACAGCTGGGAGGTCTCGTTGCCGCCACCGAAGTGAGCCATGAGCATGTTGGAAGTGGGGCTGGCGATAAGCGCGCCACCACCAAAGCCCATGATGGCCAGCCCAGTAGCCAGGCCCGGGCGGTCCGGGAACCACTTCATCAAAGTGGAGACGGGGGAAATATAGCCAATGCCGAGGCCAATACCCCCGATGAGGCCATAGCCCACATACACCAACCACAAGTGGCCGGTGGAAATACCCAGAGTGGCGACGAAGAAGCCCGTGACCCAGAAGGCGCCCGAGGTGGCCATGGATACCCGCGGCCCAACGCGCTCCACCCAGGTGCCTGCAACTGCCGACGACAGTCCGAGCATGCCGATCGCGAGTGAGAAAATCCACCCTACGGCGACCTCCCGGACCTGAAAGTGGTCCATGAGGGGCAGCTTGAACACGCTGAACGCATACACCTGGCCGATGGACAGGTGGATGGCCAACGCCGCCGGTGGAATGAGCCACCGATTAAATTCCTTGGGTGCGATGATCGCACTGCGGGACATAAAAGACATAAATGAGCCTTACGGTCAAAATGGCGCTAAGAATGTGGTCCCGGTCATACTAGCTGGAAAGTCTGCGTTATGTACAACTTTCTGCACGTCACCCTTGAATCGCCGCAGCCCCGCCGCAACCGAAACGGTTGGGGCGGGGCCGGGGACGAAACCTAGCCGTCGATAAGCAAGTTGTGCTTACTTGGCCTTCTCGACGATCTCCAGGAGGCGGAAGTGCTTGTCCTTGGAGAGCGGACGGGTCTCCTCGATGCGGACGCGGTCGCCGATGCCGGCTTCCTCGTTCTCATCGTGGGCCTTTACCTTGGAGTTGGAGCGGATGGTCTTGCCGTAGAGGGCGTGCTGCTTGCGGTCCTCCAGCTCGACGACGATCGTCTTCTGCATCTTGTCAGAGACGACGTAGCCGGTGCGGACCTTGCGGATGCCCTTTTCCTTCTTATCGTTCACAGTTGCCTCACTCATGATTAAGCCTCAGCTCCCGGGACGACGGACAGGCCCAGCTCACGCTCGCGGATAACAGTGTAAATGCGGGCGATGTCGCGCTTGACCGTGCGAAGGCGGCGGTTGTTGGTCAGCTGACCGGTGGCAAGCTGGAAGCGCAGGTTGAACAGCTCTTCCTTGGCCTCGGACAGGCGAGTCTCGAGCTCAGTGGCGTCGAGCTCGCGGTACTCGAAAGCAGGGGTACCGGTTGCCATTAGAACTGGTCCTCCTTCTTGATGATGCGAACCTTGCAGGGCAGCTTCTGGCCGGCACGGCGCAGAGCCTCGAGGGCGGTTGCCTCGTCGGGGTAGCTCATCTCGAAGAGAACGCGACCCGGCTTGACGTTGGCGACCCACTTCTCGACGGGGCCCTTACCGGAGCCCATACGCACGCCGAGCGGCTTCTGGGTCAACGGACGGTCCGGGAAAATGTTGATCCAGACCTTGCCACCACGCTTGACGTGGCGGTTGATGGCGATACGAGCGGACTCGATCTGACGGTTGGTGACGTAGGCCGGCTCGAGAGCCTGGATGCCGTAGTCACCGAAGGTGATGCGGTTGCCGCCCTTGGAGATGCCCGTACGGTGCGGACGGTGCTGGCGACGGTACTTCACGCGCTTGGGGATAAGCATTCTTAACCCTCCTGCTTCTGCTCGGCGCGCTGGCGACGCTGGCCGCCACGGCGCGGACGGCCGCCACGCTCGTTGCGGTCACCGCGGCCACGGCGCTCGGCCGGGGCGTTGATCTCAGACTCGCGACGACCGCCGACGACGTCACCCTTGTAGATCCACACCTTGACGCCGATGCGTCCGAAGGTGGTGTGGGCCTCGTGGGTGCCGTAGTCGATCTCGGCGCGCAGAGTGTGCAGCGGAACGCGACCCTCGTGGTAGCGCTCGGTGCGGGACATCTCGGCGCCGCCGAGACGACCGGAGCACACGACCTTGATGCCCTTGACCTGCGGCTGGCGCATGGCGGACTGGATGGCCTTACGCATGGCGCGACGGAATGCGACACGGTTGACCAGCTGCTCGGCGATGGACTGAGCCACCAGAGCTGCGTTGGCGTCGATGTTCTTGACCTCGAGGATGTTGAGGGCAACCATCTTGCCGGTGAGCTTTTCCAGCTCACGGCGGATACGGTCGGCCTCAGCGCCGCGGCGGCCAATCACGATGCCCGGGCGGGCGGTGTGAATGTCGACGCGGACCCGGTCGCGGGTGCGCTCGATGACGACGTCGGCGATGCCGGCGCGGTCGAGGCCCTTGGACAGGAATTCGCGGATCTTGATGTCCTCGGCGAGGTAATCAGCGTACTGCTTCTCGGCGAACCAGTGGGACTTCCAGTCGGAAGTGATGCCCAGCCGGAGGCCGTGAGGATGAATCTTCTGGCCCACTACTTGGCCCCTTCCTTCTGGCTCTCAACCACAACGGTGATGTGGCTGGAACGCTTACGGATCTGGAAAGCACGGCCCTGTGCGCGCGGCTGGAAACGACGCATGGTCGGTCCCTCGTTAGCGTAAGCCTCGGAGATGACCAGGGTGCGCGGGTCCAGGCCGAAGTTGTTCTCTGCGTTGGCAGCCGCGGAGGCGACAACCTTGGCCACCGGTTTAGCGGCGTCCTGCGGAGCGTACTTCAGAATGGCAAGAGCCTCGGCGACAGACTTACCGCGAACCAAATCGAGAACGCGGCGTGCCTTCATCGGGGAGGTACGGACGTACTTGGCCGTCGCGCGTGCGGAGGTGATGGTGTCACTCATCGCTATCGACGTCCCTTCTTGTCGTCCTTGATGTGACCCTTGAAGGTCTTGGTGGGTGCGAATTCACCGAGCTTGTGGCCGACCATAGAGTCGTCCACGAACACCGGCACGTGCTTGCGACCGTCGTGAACGGCGAAAGTGTGACCGATGAAGTCCGGCAGAATGGTGGAACGGCGGGACCAGGTCTTGATGACCTGCTTCGTGCCGGCCTCGTTCTGAGCATCGACCTTGTTGAGGAGGTGCTCATCGACGAACGGGCCCTTCTTAAGGCTGCGTGGCATATCGTTTTACCTCCTCTTAGCGCTTCTTGTTGGACCGGCGACGACGCACGATCATGTTGTTGGAGTAGCGGTTCGGGTTGCGGGTGCGGCCTTCCTTCTGGCCCCACGGCGACACCGGGTGGCGGCCACCCGAAGTCTTGCCCTCGCCACCGCCGTGCGGGTGATCGACCGGGTTCATGACAACACCACGGACGGTCGGGCGGACGCCCTTCCAACGCATACGGCCAGCCTTGCCCCAGCGGATGTTGATCTGATCGGCGTTGCCGACCTCACCAACGGTCGCGCGGCAGCGGATGTCGACGCGGCGGATCTCGGTGGAGGGCATACGCAGAACAGCGTAGGTGCCTTCCTTACCAAGAAGCTGGATGGAAGAACCAGCAGAACGAGCGAGCTTGGCGCCGGCGCCCGGCTTCAGCTCGACGTTGTGGATGGTCGTACCGGTCGGGATGTTGCGCAGCGGCAGGTTGTTGCCGACCTTGATGTCGGCGTTGGCGCCGGACTCAATGATCGTGCCCTGCTTCAGGCCCTTCGGGGCGATGATGTAGCGCTTCTCGCCATCGAAGTAGTGCAGCAGCGCAATGTTGGCGGTGCGGTTCGGGTCGTACTCGATGTGAGCGACCTTGGCCAGCACGCCGTCCTTGTCGTTGCGACGGAAGTCGATGACGCGGTAGCGACGCTTGTGCCCGCCACCCTTGTGCCGGGTGGTGATGTGACCGTGGGAGTTACGTCCACCGGTCTTGTGGATCGGGCGCAGCAGAGACTTTTCCGGGGTCGAGCGAGTGATCTCGTCGAACATGGAAACGGAGCTCTGACGGCGACCCGGAGTTGTCGGCTTGTATTTACGAATAGCCATAATGTGTCCTTTTCTCTCGACGCCTTAAGCGGCGGAGCCGCCGAAGATGTCGATGGAGTCGCTGCCCTCACGGAGGGTCACGTAGGCGCGCTTCGTTGCCTTGCGCTGGCCGTAGCCGGTGCGGGTGCGCTTGCGCTTGCCCTCGCGGTTGACGGTGTTGACGGAAGCAACCTTGACGCCGAAGATCTGCTCGACAGCAATCTTGATCTGGGTCTTGTTGGAAGTCGGGTTGACGAGGAACGTGTACACGTCCTGCTCCATCAAACGGTACGACTTCTCGGACAGAACCGGAGCGACGATGATGTCACGCGGGTTGGCGATCTTAGCCATTAGTTCTCCTCCTTGTCCGCAACCTTGTTGCGGTTGATGAGGGCATGCAGAGCCTCAACGGAGAACACAACGTCGTCGGAGTACAGCACGTCGTAGGTGTTCAGCTGGCTGGCATCCAGGATGTGGACACCGGGCAGGTTGTTGGCGCTGCGACGGGCGTTGAGGTCCTCGCGACCAACCACAAACAGGATGTTGCGGCGATCGGTGAGGCGCTCGAAGAAGGCGCGAGCCGACTTAGTCGACGGGGTCTGGCCGGGAACGAGCTCGGTGATCACGTGAATGCGATCGTTGCGTGCGCGGTCGGACAGAGCGCCGCAGAGTGCGGCAGCCTTCATCTTCTTGGGGGTGCGCTGGCTGTAGTCGCGCGGCTTGGGGCCGTGCGAGATGCCGCCGCCGGTGAAGTGCGGTGCGCGGATCGAACCCTGACGGGCGCGACCGGTACCCTTCTGGCGGAACGGCTTGCGGCCACCGCCACGGACCTCTGCGCGGGTCTTCGTGGAGTGGGTGCCCTGGCGGGCGCCTGCGAGCTGGGCGTTGACGACCTGGTGCATCAGAGCGATGGACACCTCGCGGTCGAAAATCTCGGCCGGCAGCTCCACCTGGCCATCAGTCTTACCTTCAGCGGTGTGGACGTCGAGCTTCAGATTGGTCATGCGTGTGCACCGCCCTTCACTGCGGTCTTAACGGTAACGATGCCGCCGCGCGCACCCGGGATAGCACCCTTGATGAGCAGCAGGTTCGCATCGGCGTCAATCTTTTGAACCTTGAGGTTCTGGGTGGTGACGCGGTCATTACCCATGCGGCCAGCCATACGCTTGCCCTTGAAGATACGGCCCGGGGTCGCGGCAGCACCGATGCCACCCACGCGACGGTGAGCAGCCTGGTTACCGTGAGCGGCACCCTGACCGGCAAAGCCGTGGCGCTTCATGCCGCCGGCGAAGCCCTTACCCTTGGAAGTGCCGGTGACGTCGACGAAGGTAACACCCTCGAAGATGTCAACGGTGACGTCCTGTCCAACCTCGTAGCCGGAGACATCGTCCATGCGAATCTCAGCCACGTGGCGGCGGGGGGTAACGCCAGCCTTCTTGAAGTGACCTGCGGCAGGCTTGTTTGCCTTGCGCGGGTCGATCTCGCCGAAAGCAATCTGGATGGCGGTGTAGCCATCAGTTTCCTTGGTGCGAATCTGGGTCACAACGCACGGCCCAGCCTCAACGACGGTCACCGGAATAACGCGGTTCTCCTCGTCGAAGACCTGGGTCATACCGAGCTTGGTGCCCAGGATTCCCTTGATCTCGTTTTCACTCATTATTTATTCTCCGCTGCCAAGTTTGTCGTCGATCACTGAATATTCACGTCGACGCTGGCCGGAAGGTCGATGCGCATGAGGGCATCAACAGTCTTCGGCGTCGGGTCGAGGATGTCGATCAGGCGCTTGTGAGTGCGCATCTCGAAGTGCTCGCGAGAATCCTTGTACTTGTGGGGAGAACGAATAACGGCGTACACGTTCTTTTCGGTGGGCAACGGCACCGGGCCAACGACGCGGGCACCCGTACGGGTGACAGTCTCGACGATCTTCTTCGCCGATGCGTCAATTGCCTCATGGTCGTAGGCCTTAAGCCGAATGCGGATCTTTTGTCCGGCCACGCTTATCCTCTTCCTCGCTTGTCCCACATCACATTTCGGAGCGGTGGGAATTCGCTTCTCGATTTCTCTATAACGTTGTCCGGGCTTAGGGCCTGGGCGCAACGCCAGTTTCTTGACTGCCATGACTAGCCGGGAGGATTCCAGGACGTGAACAAATCAACGCGTGGAAGTGCTCCTGACGGGGTACAAGACCCGTGGCCAAGAAGGAAGGGATCACATCGCGATAAGCGTGGGGCCCTTGCGTACTGCCGCTGTTTATTTGCCATGCCCCTTCTCCGGTCCTCGCGCTCGGGTATGCCAGACCTTGACGGTGACTTTGACCCGATTGCGAAGCCTTCCCAGCCAGTCGGTTCAAGACTGTCTGACGAAGGTGTCATGTTTGCCCTACCAGCAGAGATGTCCGCCAGACCTGCGCCTGGGACATCACCGTGTTAAAGCAACCCATGTATTAAAGCACGCCAGAGCCCAGAAACACAATCGGTCTACTATAGGAATCACGCATTGCCACCTACTGTTGCAGGAGTCACAAAATGTCAGAGAACAATGAGCTGGATCCATTCGAGAACGCCGCCGAGTCAGCTGGGTCAGTAGAAGGCACCAGCCGCGGCGTCACCCGCATCGAGGATGTTGTGGTTGGCAAGATCGCCGGACTGGCTGCCCGCGAGGTGTCCGGCGTGTACGCGCTCGGCGGCGGAGCGGCCCGCATGGTCGGCGCCATCCGCGAGTCTTTCGCCGGTTCCGCTTCGAACATCCAACAAGGCGTCTCGGTGGAGGTTGGAGAGCGCCAGGCGGCGGTCGACGTTGCCATCGTCGCCGAGTATGGCGTGGCAATTCATGAGCTCGCTGATGCCATTCGCCGCAACATCATCAACTCCGTGGAACGCATGACGGGCCTGGAAGTCACTGAAGTAAACGTAACGGTGCATGATGTCCACCTGGATCTGGGCGAAGACGAAGAACCCGGATCCCCTGCTCCGTCTGAGATTGCCCCGCGGGTCCAATAGTCGTGTCTCCCCTCCCCGATCCCATTCCCCAGGACGTCGCCGTGTCTGTCGCCGCGCAACTGGTGACCATCCCCGGCGTTGCGGGTTTGTCGGCCGGCCGGTTCGGCGAGGTGGCGTTGTTATACCCTCGGCACCGCGTCGAAGGCCTGAGCTTGAAGGGCTCGACTGTGTCCATTCATCTCGTCCTCGATCTCACCGCCGGTCGAGCAGTGCGAGAGATCGCGGAGGATGTCCGCCGCCTCACTGCCGCCGCCCTTCCCGGCTTAACCATCGACGTATATTTCTCTGACGCGCAGGAGTCATCATGAGCAACCACACCCTCACCGGCCTCGTTCTTGGCATCGCGATCGCCTTCGCTGTGATCTTTGGTGGCTGGCTCGGCCTCATTTATGTGCTCGTTTTCGGGGCGGTCGGCGCCGCTATCGGCGCACAATTGGATGGCCGCATTGACCTTTCGGCCATTTTCACCCGCGGAAGTCGGGGCTAGCATGACGCTGACCATCACCGATCGGGCTGTGGCCCGCATCGTCGCTATGGCGGCCGCTTCTGTGCCTGGTACCACCTCACTCGAGCGCGGCTTGGATCGGTTGGCTGGCCGCACGTACCCGCGCTATGACGTCGAAGTAGATGAGTATTCCAATTCCTGCAGTGTCGAGGCATTCATCGCCGTGACGTGGCCCTCGCCGGTCACGCTCGTCGCCGAAGCCGTCCGCACCACGATCACCGAATGGGTCCAGGCCCTCACCGGGCTGGCTGTCACGCGGGTCAATGTCGTCGTTGGTCCGGTCGTCCCGGGCGCGCGTATCTCACCAGAGCTTATCGACGCCCACCCTGCTCACCCCACGCCCCGCCCCGTCACCGTCGCCCCGCTTCGCGTGGCTTCCCCGTCGGTTCCTGCCCCGTGCCCCTTGCGTCCTATTACTGTGACCCCGTTGTTGGAGAAGAGGGGCCCTCGTGTCAGCTGATACTCCTCGTGCTACTCCCCTCGCCCGCTATGTCGCTGTTGTGATCGGCCTGCTCCTCATCGCGGTGGCCGTGGTGTGCGGCCGAGAGCTTTACTTGCGCACCGCCGACAATGCTCAAGGTCACAGCTGGGTTGACCCTGTCGTGATGACGATCGGCAATGCCACCTTCCAACCCTGGATGCTCCCGGTCGCCATCGTGGCGCTCGTGGTTGGCGTGGCGATGCTGTGGATTTCCATCCGCCCCCGCACGAAGACCCACCTGGCAATTGACGAAGCGACCGGAATCTGGTTGCGCCCCGTTGATGTGGCCCGCTACCTCAGCGCCGCGGCTCGTTCAGTTCCAGGAGTCGGCAGCGCTCACACGCGGGTTGATCGTTCCAAGGTCCACGTCACCTACAGCGCTCACCCGGGCTCAGACCCGGACGTGGAATCAGCCGCCCGCAGCGCCCTGAACAAGCTCGGCCTGCAACTGGATCTTCGAGTGCACCAGAACTCCGCCCAGCACGAGGGGGGCGAGCGACGATGAATCCTCGCATCGCACTTGTCGACCGGATCTTGGTTTTCCTGCTCGGCGTGGTCATCGTATTGGGGGGTCTGTGGGCAATCGGGTTGTTCTTCAACGTGCCGCTGGCCCAGGGACTCGCCGATAACATCAACTTCGCCGCCTGGCGCTCGGCCCCGGATCAACGCTGGTTCAACGCCGTCCTCACGCTCATACTGGTGTTCTCCGCGGCCTTCGGCGGGTGGCTCATCGCGCTCAATCTACGCCGCTACCGGGTGTCCCGGGTCTACTCACCTTCCTCCTCCCCTGCGGGGGACATCGAAATCAATCTCGCGACCTTGGCCACGGCCATCGCCCATGAACTAGAGGCCGATTCCCGCATCGACTCGGTAGACCACGTTGTGTCCAGGAACTTCGGCCAGACCATCATGACGTTGACGGTATGGACCACACCCTCCGTCGACATGGCAGAGCTGAGCTCCCACCTGCGCTCCACAGAAGGAGATCTCCGGGCGGCTCTCCCCGGCATTGACGTCATTACTCGCTACCGAGTTCACCTTCGCCCACCTCGCTAGCCAAGGCAACTGTTCAGGTCCGTAGCTAGGGCGACTCCAGCCAAGTGATAGAGCAGCTGCCCTAAAGGCTGGGGTCGCGATCAGGAAGTCGGGATCAACAAAAATTCTCTAGAATGTGGAACTGGATTTTCCACGACCTGCAAAAACACTAGATACTATCTTTGATTCTAGAGAATTTTTGTAGGCCGGCTCAGCAGGCGGCCGGAGCCTGAAGGAGATGAACCTCCGCGACCTCGCCCATCGTGACGGGGGCTGCTCCGCCGGGCCGCTGCACGAGGAGCGTTGAGCCGTCGACGGCGAGGTGCTCCCAGGTGAGCTCCTCCCGATGGAGCTCCCGCCGGCCGGAAGAAAACAAGCGCAGGCGATGATCCACTACGACGGTGTCGCCGTTGCTCAGTATCACCAGGTAGGACACATCGCCTAAACTCCGTCGGGTCAGTCCATCCAAGGACAAAGGCACGTCGGCGAGCAAGGTGCACGAGACGAGTACTCCCAGACGGTGGTCGATGCCCTCGGCATCGGTGATCACCAGGGGCTGTCCAACGAAGGCTGGCCGGATTGCCGAGTAGGACCAGATGCCGGGCTGGGCAACGCGACCCGAACGGCGAGTGATCACCTGCGACGGACCGACGGTGACGCGAAAATCGGGGGATTCAGTGACCAGGAGGTAGGGGGAGGTGACGCGGGCGTCGACAAGCGGGAGCCGGCCGGGCTGCACCCTTTCCATCTCCTGCAGGACGGTGAGCAACTGCTCATCGGTGCTGCCCCAGCCGACGCCTTCGTTGGCCAGCATGGCGAACAGTGTCGGGAGGGACAGGTCCGGTTGGCCTTCCCAAGTGCGGCGGAGGGCCTCGAGGATGAAGGGAATGCGTGAGGGATCTTGCAAGGGGCTAGTGTACGAGCGCGTCGCGGGAGCTGAGCGTGCCGGAGCCGGGCACAGGTTCCGCGAGGTCATTGCCTAGGGCGACGATCCGATTGTTGCCGTCGACGTGGACGATGTGCGGAGTGTAGGCGCGGGCCTCCTCCGTGGTGGCCTGCAGGTAAGAAATGAGGATAACAAGGTCACCGGGGTGCACGAGGTGGGCCGCGGCGCCGTTGATGCAGATCTCGCCGGTCCCCCGCGGCCCGGTGATGACGTAGGTTTCCAGGCGGGCACCGTTGGTGACATCGACGACGGAGACTTTCTCGCCCTCGATGAGATCGGCGGCGTCGAGCAGGTCGGCGTCCACGGTGATGGACCCGACATAGTTGAGGTCAGCCTGCGTGACTGTAGCGCGGTGGATCTTCGACCCAAGGATTGTTCGCAGCATGGCTAAGAAGATACCGCCTTGCTACAGAAAACCGAAAAGGGGCCCAGAGGATAATTCCTCCAGACCCCTTCAAGGGTTTTAGATCAAGAAGTGACTACTTGATGATCTTGGTGACGCGGCCAGCGCCGACGGTGCGGGAGCCCTCGCGGATAGCGAAGCGCAGGCCCTCGTCCATAGCGACCGGCTGGATCAGGGTGACGGACATGTCGACGTTGTCGCCGGGCATGACCATCTCGGTGCCCTCCGGCAGCTTCACGACGCCGGTGACGTCGGTGGTGCGGAAGTAGAACTGCGGGCGGTAGTTATCGAAGAACGGGGTGTGGCGGCCGCCCTCGTCCTTGGACAGAACATAGACGGAACCCTCGAACTCGGTGTGCGGGGTGTAAGCGCCCGGCTTGATGATGACCTGGCCACGCTCAACGTCCTCGCGCTTGATGCCGCGGAGCAGCAGACCACAGTTGTCGCCAGCCTCGGTGTAGTCGAGCAGCTTACGGAACATCTCGATACCGGTGACGGTGGTGGTGGTGGACTTCTCCTTGATGCCGATGATCTCGACATCCTCGTTGACGCGGAGGGAGCCGCGCTCAACACGACCGGTAACGACGGTGCCGCGGCCGGTGATGGTGAAGATGTCCTCGATCGGCATCAGGAACGGCTTGTCGGTCTCGCGCTCCGGATCCGGGATGGAGTCATCGCAGGCCTGCATGAGCTCGAGGATCTGCTTGGTCCACTTCTCGTCGCCCTCCAGGGCCTTCAGAGCGGAGATCTGGATGATGGGGGCGTCCTCATCGTAGTCCTGCTCAGCCAGAAGCTCGCGGACCTCCATCTCGACGAGCTCAATCATGTCTTCGTCGACGTCAGGAGAGTCACACTTGTTCAGGGCGACGAGGATGTAAGGAACACCAACCTGGCGAGCCAGCAGCACGTGCTCGCGGGTCTGCGGCATCGGGCCGTCGGTAGCGGCGACGACGAGGATAGCGCCGTCCATCTGAGCAGCGCCGGTGATCATGTTCTTGATGTAGTCGGCGTGGCCCGGAGCGTCGACGTGCGCGTAGTGGCGCTTCTCGGTCTGGTACTCAACGTGGGAGATGTTAATCGTGATACCACGCTCCTTCTCCTCCGGTGCCTTATCAATGGCGTCGAAGGCGAAGGCCTCGTTGAGGTCCGGGTATGCGTCGGCCAGAACCTTGGTGATGGCGGCGGTGGTGGTGGTCTTGCCGTGGTCAACGTGACCGATGGTGCCGATGTTGACGTGGGGCTTCGTACGCTCGAATTTCGCCTTTGCCACTGTATGTCCTCCTGGACTTCATGGTGGCTACGACCTTCGCAGCCACGGTGGTTGACAGTCTCCATCAGGCACGACGCTAATTCGGCGTCGCACCAGATGGTCTCACAATGTGCCAGTTACACGATCCTAGGTTTATACCGCTGTTTTTTCAAACTGCGGCCGGTTGACCCGAGGATCTCCCGCGGGGTAACGGCCGGCTCAATGTTCACATAGTGAGCATTCAGCGCGACCGCTACCCACGCAGTGGGTGTCGGTGCTGCCGTGACTGCTTGTCGACGCCGCGGCACGGCGGCGTCGATAAGCGAAATCCAGTCACGGCTTCGCGACTATCTGCCGGTGTTAGTTACCGGTGCGCTCAGAGATGATCGCCTCAGAGACGCTGTTGGGGACCTCGGCGTAGGAGTCGAAGACCATGGTGTAGTTCGCACGACCCTGGGTCTTGGAACGCAGGTCGCCGACGTAGCCGAACATCTCGGACAGCGGAACCTTGGCCTTGACGACCTTGGCGCCGGAACGATCGTCCATGGAGTTGACCTGGCCACGGCGAGAGTTGATATCGCCGATGACCTCGCCCATGTACTCCTCCGGCGTGACAACCTCAACGGCCATCAGCGGCTCGAGCAGGACCGGCTTTGCCTTGGCAACAGCCTCCTTGAGAGCCTGGGAGCCAGCGACCTTGAAGGCCATTTCCGAAGAGTCAACTTCGTGGTACTGGCCGTCCAGCAGGGTGGCCTTGATGTTGACCAGCGGGAAGCCTGCGAGGTAGCCGTACTGCATGGCGTCCTGGATGCCGGCGTCAACGGAAGGAATGTACTCGCGCGGAACGCGACCACCGGTGACGGCATTCTCGAACTTGTACAGTGCGGACTCGCCCTCTGCCAGCTCGTCCTCGGCCGGAGCGTAGGGCTCCAGGGAGATGATGACCTTAGCGAACTGGCCGGAGCCACCCGTCTGCTTCTTGTGGGTGTACTCGAGCTTCTCGACGGGCTTGCGGATCGTCTCGCGGTAAGCAACCTGCGGGGCACCGACGTTAGCCTCAACCTTGTACTCACGCTTCATGCGATCAACGAGGACGTCGAGGTGGAGCTCGCCCATGCCGCCGATGACGGTCTGGCCGGACTCATCGTCCAGTTCGACGGTGAAGGTCGGGTCTTCTTCAGACAGCTTCTGAATAGCGACGCCGAGCTTCTCCTGGTCGGACTTGGTCTTCGGCTCGATGGACACCTTGATCACGGGGTCCGGGAAGTCCATGGACTCCAGGATGATCGGAGCATCCTGAGCGGACAGGGTGTCACCGGTGGTGGTGTCCTTCAGGCCAATGAAGGCGTAGATGTTGCCAGCGAGAGCCTCTTCGACCGGGTTCTCCTTGTTGGCGTGCATCTGGAAGAGCTTGCCGATGCGCTCCTTCTTGTCCTTGGTGGAGTTGAGCACCTGGTTACCCGGCTCAACGCGACCCGAGTAGACACGGACGAAGGTCAGCTTGCCGAAGAACGGGTGAGCTGCGATCTTGAAGGCCAGTGCCGAGAAGGGCTCGTCGACGGAAGGCTTACGGGTGATGATCTCAGCGTCGTCGCCTAGTGCGTGGCCTTCGACCTCGCCCACGTCAAGCGGGTTCGGCAGGTAGGCAACAACGGCGTCGAGCAGCGGCTGGACACCCTTGTTGCGGTAAGCGGTGCCACAGAACACCGGGTAGACCTCGGAGTTGACGACCATCTTGCGGATGGCGCCCTGGATCTCTTCCTTGGTCAGCTCTTCGCCGCCGAAGTACTTGTCCATGAGGGCATCGTCGGACTCAGCAACCGTCTCGAGCAGCTTCTCGCGGTACTCTGCAGCGCGCTCCTGCAGGTCGGCCGGGATCTCCTCGATGGTGGCTTCGGTTCCGATCTCGGTAACGCCACGCCAGGTCAAAGCCTGCATGTCGATGAGGTCGACGACGCCGTCGAAGTCATCCTCAGCGCCGATCGGCAGCTGCATGACCAACGGCTTAGCGCCGAGGCGATCGACGATGGTGTCGACGGTGTAGTAGAAGTCAGCGCCCAGCTTGTCCATCTTGTTGACGAAGCAGATACGCGGGACATCGTACTTAGCAGCCTGACGCCAGACCTGCTCAGACTGCGGCTCAACGCCTTCCTTGCCGTCGAAGACAGCGACTGCGCCGTCGAGGACACGGAGGGAACGCTCAACCTCGACGGTGAAGTCGACGTGGCCGGGGGTGTCAATGATGTTGATCTGGTTGTTCTTCCAGAAACAGGTGACGGCGGCGGAGGTGATCGTGATGCCACGCTCCTTCTCCTGCTCCATCCAGTCAGTGGTGGAGGCACCGTCGTGGGTCTCGCCAACCTTGCGGTTGATACCCGTGTAGAACAGGATGCGCTCGGTGGTGGTGGTCTTACCAGCATCGATGTGGGCCATGATGCCGATGTTGCGGACCTTGTTTAGGTCCTTAAGCACTTCTTGTGCCACGTTCTTACCCCAACTTGTAAATATGGACGCCCTTGGCTTCTACGCCAATAACGCCGTCGGTGGATAGTTCTCGTTTAATACTGCCACTAAATGGCTGCCTAGGCAGCCCTAGAAGGTCATACACCGAAGGCCCAGGCGATTACTTGCTTTACGACGCCCCGCCTGCCGCACGTTGTGCGGCAGGGTTCGGCGTGAAAAGCACGGTCGCGTGGGCCATAAGTGTTGGACTCGACTACCAGCGGTAGTGGGCGAAGGCGCGGTTGGCCTCGGCCATCTTGTGGGTGTCCTCGCGACGCTTCACGGAAGCACCGAGACCGTTGGACGCATCCAGGATCTCGTTGGCCAGACGATCCACCATGGTGTTCTCGCGGCGCTGGCGGGTGAAGGTGACAAGCCAACGCAGTGCCAGGGTGTTGGAGCGGCCCGGACGGACCTCAACGGGAACCTGGTAGGTGGCGCCACCGACGCGGCGGGAGCGAACCTCGAGGTCCGGGCGGATGTTGCCCAGGGCCTTCTCCAGGGTGCCAACCGGATCGGTGCCGGTCTTCTCACGGCAAGCCTCGAGAGCACCGTAGACGATGCGCTCTGCGGTGGACTTCTTGCCGTCCAGCAGAACCTTGTTCACGAGCTGGGTGACAACCTCGGACTTGTAAACCGGGTCCTTGACGACGGGGCGCTTCGGAGCTGCATTCTTACGCATTGTTTACTTCTCCTTCTTGGCGCCGTAGCGGGAACGGGCCTGCTTGCGATCCTTGACACCCTGGGTGTCGAGGGTGCCGCGGACGATCTTGTAGCGCACACCCGGGAGGTCCTTCACACGACCGCCGCGAACGAGCACCATGGAGTGCTCCTGCAGGTTGTGACCCTCGCCCGGAATGTAGGCGGAAACCTCGATGCCGGTGGTCAGGCGCACACGGGCGACCTTACGCAGAGCGGAGTTCGGCTTCTTAGGAGTGGTGGTGTACACACGGGTGCACACGCCACGACGCTGGGGGGAACCCTTCAGAGCTGCGGTCGAAACCTTGCTCGTCTTATCGTGGCGGCCCTTGCGGACCAGCTGCTGAATAGTAGGCATGAACCGTCTTTCTTTGATGATCGAAGTGATGTCCGGCCGGACATCACCGACCGCGAAAACTCTAAAAGATCTGTACTAGCCCAAGTTTTCCGCTTCCCGCCGCTTGGTGGCGCCCGATGATCCAGGTGCCGTAAACGTGCGAAAACCAGTCAGCCGCTCTCGCTGGCTTACTGGGAGGAATTCTCAAGCTCCCACAGTGGAGACGTGGGACTGATCGCTAACCCTACCTGAGGGAGTGGCCACGGCCCAAATCCCGGGTTTTGGCAGACTGGGAGCCATGAAGACTGCAGGAAAAATACTCGGCGCACTCCTCGCGTTTGCCCTCCTGCTTGGACTGAGTTACTGGGGCATTCTCTCCTACAACCTCCGCCACTACGCCATACCGTCGGAAGCTGGCGACGTGGTGAGCACCGACCGAGATTCCATCCTCCGTGCCCACGGCGGCGAGGCGGTTGATGGGGACTATCTACGCGGCATCCATTACGCCCCCGCGCAGCCTCAACATGCCGGGACCATCATCACCTTCGGCGGTTCGGAGGGTAGTGCCGCAGATTTCCAGGCTCGAGCCCTGAGCGAGCAGGGCTACCACACCCTGGCCCTGTATTTCTTTGGCCAAGACGGCCAACAGCCCACCCTGTCACAGGTCCCACTCGACTTCTTCGATGAGGCGCTGTCCTGGATCGGTGAGCGGGAGGAGCTAACTGCCGGGCCACTGACGGTCATCGGGACATCGAAAGGTGCGGAGCTGACGGCAAACCTAGCCGCCCGCTATCCCGAGATCGACAACATCGTGCTGTACACGCCCGGCGATCACACGTACTCCGGCCTTAGCTTCGATAGCCGGGAACAAGCCAGCAGCTTCACCTGGCGGGGCTCCGAAATACCCTTCGCCGCCTTCCCTTCCGATTTCCGCATCATGGCGCCCATGATGTTCCGGATGGCCCTCGGCCTACCCGTGTCCTACCTGCCCACGTATGAGGCCGCGGCTGCCTCGGCCGACCCGTCCAGCGTCATAGACCTGTCCGGCTTCTCGGGGCACGGCCTGCTCTTCGCCGGCGACCAGGATGCGATGTGGCAGGCAGCGACAGCTGCCCGCAACCTCGCGAACACCAACCCCCGCCTGGAGGCGGTGATCTACCCCAGCGCGGGCCACTTGTTCTCTGAGGATATTGCCGCGACGATCGGCCCCAGTTGGAAAACCATGCTGGGCGGCACCATCGAGGGCAACCGGCAGGCCAGCCGCGACTCGGGCGCCTTGTTGCGCGAGCGCCTTGCCGAGTGGCACTCCTCCCCCACTCAGGGGTAGGGCCCGCGCATGGAAGGGCCCCGCAAGATGCTCCTCCCTTCCCCCTAGACACCACCGCGCTACCCACAACATGTAGTGCCCCAGCGGACAATCGCGAGCAGATGTTGCACCTATCGCCGCGGTCACATTTACTTACAGATCTGTAATTCCAACTTATGGTTGATGCCGTGTCTTCCCATCGCATCGACCCCTCCGCCCTCATCGAGAACTACCTCGACCGCTCCGACTGGCGCGTCAACGCCAACGCCAACCAGGACTATTCCCTCGGCGGAATGATCCTCAACTCCGCTGGCGCGATCACCGCTAACTACTGGTTGGACAATGTCTTCTCCCCCGCCGCTGGCCGCGCGCACCGCGAGGGGGACCTCCACATTCATGATCTCGACATGCTGTCTGGCTATTGCGCCGGCTGGTCCCTGCGCCAGTTGCTGGAAGAAGGGTTCGGCGGGGTTCCCGGCACTACCTCATCGCTTCCGCCCCGGCATTTCACCTCGGCGCTTGGGCAGATCGTCAACTTCTTCGGCACCCTGCAAAACGAATGGGCCGGCGCGCAAGCATTCTCCTCCTTCGATACCTACCTCGCGCCGTTCATCCGGCTTGATTCCCTCACGTTCGAGCAGGTGCGCCAGTTCCTTCAGGAGTTCGTGTTCAACCTCAACGTCCCGTCCCGCTGGGGCACGCAGACCCCCTTCACCAACCTCACCTTCGATTGGGTCTGCCCACCGGACCTGCGAGATCAGGTTCCCTTCATCGGCAACGAGCCGGTTGGCTTCACCTACGGGGATCTCCAAGCCGAGATGGACCTCATCAACCGGGCGTTCATCGAGGTCATGGGCGAAGGCGACGCCGAGGGTCGCCCGTTCACCTTCCCCATCCCCACCTACAACATCACGCCCGACTTCGACTGGGATAGCCCCAATGCACAGGCGCTATTCGACATGACGGCCCGTTACGGACTCCCCTACTTCCAGAACTTCCTCAACTCCGATCTCGATCCCGGCATGATCCGGTCGATGTGCTGCCGGCTCCAACTCGATCTGCGCGAGCTGCTCAAGCGGGGCAACGGGCTCTTCGGTTCCGCCGAACTCACGGGCTCCATCGGGGTGGTCACCCTCAACTGCGCCCGCCTGGGCTACGTCCACGCGGGGGACGAAGCCGCCTTGTTGGCGGCGGCGACGGAGCTGGTGCGACTGGGCGTCGATACGCTTGAGCGACGGCGAGCTTTCGTGGCCGAGGCCCTCGACCGCGGCCTCTACCCGTACACGAAGCGCTGGCTGCCCAACCTGGACAATCATTTCTCCACCATCGGCGTCAATGGTTGCAATGAGATGATCCGCAACTTTACTTCCGGCGCCTACGATCTCACCGATCCGCAGGGGCACGCACAAGTCGCGCGCCTGCTCGATCACCTCAATGCCCTGCTGGTCACGGCCCAGGAGGAGACTGGACATCTCTACAACCTGGAGGCCACCCCCGCCGAAGGCGCGACCTACCGCCTGGCCAAGGAGGACCGCAAGCGCTTCCCCGACATCGTGCAGGCCGGATCGGACGAGGAGCCCTACTACACCAACTCCTCGCAGCTCCCCGTCGCGCACACTCCTGATCCCTTCGCCGCCCTCGCCGCCCAGGAGGACTTGCAGGCCAAGTACACCGGCGGCACCGTCCTCCACCTTTACATGGGCGCAGCCATGAGCTCGGGCGAAGCCTGCGCGGCGCTGGTGCGACGCTCCCTGGAGACCTTCCGTCTGCCCTACCTCACCATCACGCCGACGTTTAGCATCTGCCAAGACCACGGCTACCTCTCCGGCGAGCACCCCGCCTGCCCCTCCTGCGGTGAGCCCACCGAAATGTGGACCCGCGTGATGGGCTACTTCCGGCCGGTCCAAAGCTTCAACATCGGCAAGAAGGGCGAGTTCCGTGAGCGCGTCTACTTCCGCGAGTGACTTGCCGATCGCCGGGCTCATCCCCTTCTCGGCCACCGATTGGCCCGGCCGCCTCACGGCGACAGTGTTCACCCAAGGGTGCCCGCTGCGCTGCACCTACTGCCACAATCCACAACTTCAACAATTCCGTCCCGGCACCGTCTCCTGGCACGACGTCACCCAGCTTCTCGACGCCCGCCGTGGCCTCCTCGACGCCCTCGTCATCTCCGGCGGGGAACCCGTCAGTTCCCCAGCGTTGCCCTCCGCCATCCGCTCCGCGCATGCGCTGGGCTTCCCGGTAGGCCTGCACACCAGCGGCTACTCACCCAGCCGCCTGCGGCGCCTGCTGGCCGACCCCGAGACCACGCCCGACTGGATCGGCCTGGACATCAAGGGACTGCCGCCCGATCTACCGCCAGTGGTCGGCTGCACCCCGCGGGCGGCGGAAGCGATGTGGGAGTCCCTGGCGGTGGTGGCGGCGTCAGGTGTGGAGGCGCAGGTCCGGACCACGGTCTGGCCCGGGTCCGAGCTGGAGGCGCATCTGCCGAACCTGCAGGAACGCGTCGCCGACTTCGGCGCGGCACTGGTCGTCCAATGGGCCCGCGGTTGCGATGCCTCCGGGTTCTACCTAAACAAGACCGTAGTATCGATGGCATGACCGACAATCCGCACATCCGCGCCAGCGACGACGAGCGCAACCGGGTCATCGCCGCGCTCTCCGAGGCTTTCGCCCAAGGCCGCATCGATTACGCGGAGCTCGACGAACGCACCGAGCAGGTGTGGCGGTGCCTCTACCGCGAAGACCTAATCACTCCGCTGCAGGATCTCTTCCCCGATCCCACGGTGGTCCTCGAATCTGCTGTTCCCGCCGTCATACCCCAACGGGCCATCTCCCCGGCGTCCACCCAGGTCACCGACGAATCTGGCGGCAGCGAAATGTCGCTGTCCATGATGGGCGGCAGCGAAAAGTCCGGTGACTGGCTGTGTGCACCTCGGCACACCTCTCTCACCGTCATGGGCGGCAACTACCTCGACCTCCGCTCAGCCCGACTGGCATCTCGGGAAACTGAGATCGTCGCCGTCGCCGTGATGGGCGGAATCAAGATCGTCGTGCCCGAGGATGTCCGCGTCATCAGCAGCGGCCTAGGCATCATGGGCGGATTCGGCATCACCACGAGCAAAGACGTGACCACCCGAATGAACGACCTCCCCGCCGATGCACCTGTCATCCGCGTCTCTGGCGTCGGCCTCATGGGTGGGGTGGAAATCGTCCGCGAACCCAGGAAAGCCACGTAGCCACCGTTCGTGCGGCCCGCCCGAATAGTCCAAAACCCGCACTTCCTAACAACTCCGGGGTGAATCCCCCTTCGAAACCGCCCAAGTTGTTAGGAAGTGCCGGTTTCGCCGACTCAGTGGGCGTGCAACGAAAAGGCCCCACGGCCCCCTCCCGAAGGAGTGGAACCGTGGGGCCTTAAGCAGACCGAATGCAGGCTATGCCAGAAGCCTGCGACTTCCTAGAGCTGGAAATCCTCGTCCAGCGGCACGGATGCGCCGGTGAACTCGGCGTAGCCGTCATCACCGTAGATCGAGTCCCCGTAGGTGGGGATCGAGTAAGCGGCGTTGCGGGCAGCCTCGGTCGGCTTGACGGAGATGTTGCGGTAGCGGGAGATACCGGTACCGGCCGGGATCAGCTTACCGATGATCACGTTCTCCTTCAGGCCGATGAGCTGGTCGGAGCGACGGTTGATCGCAGCGTCGGTCAGGACACGAGTGGTCTCCTGGAACGATGCGGCGGACAGCCAAGACTCCGTAGCCAGCGAGGCCTTGGTGATGCCCATGATCTGGTCGCGCAGCTCGGCGGGCTGGCCGTCCTCGGCGCGGATCGCGGCGTTGACGCGACGTGCCTCGGACAGGTCAACCAGGGTGCCCGGCAGGAAGTCGGTGGAGCCGGCTTCGATGACGGTACCGCGGCGCAGCATCTGGCGAATGATGATCTCGATGTGCTTGTCGTGGATGGCCACACCCTGGGTGCGGTAGACGGCCTGCACTTCGTCGATAAGGTGCTTTTCGACGCCGCGACGACGCAGCACCCGCAGAACATCGTGCGGGTCGGCGGGTCCGCGCAGGATGCGCTCGCCCAGCTTGAGGTGGTCACCATCGCGCAGGGTGCGCTCGATGAACACGCCAGCGTTGTTCTCCATGGCGACGCGGATCTGGGCGAGGCCCTGTCGCTTGGACAGCTTCTCGTAGACCTTCTCCTCGGAACCATCGTCGGAGGTCAGCGTCAACCGGTAGAAATTGCCGTCATCCTCGAGGTGGACCGTGCCGTCGAACTCCGCAATCGGGGAGGCGTTCTTGGGCACGCGGGCCTCGAACAGCTCCTGGACACGCGGGAGGCCGCCGGTGATGTCACCACCGACACCACCCTGGTGGAAGGTACGCATGGTCAGCTGGGTACCGGGCTCGCCGATCGATTGGGCGGCGACAATGCCGACTGCTTCGCCGATATCAACGAGGTGACCCGATGCCATGGACTTGCCGTAGCACTTGGCGCAGACGCCGGTAGGCGTCTGGCAGGTGAGGACGGAACGGACCTTGACCTCGGTGACACCGTTGAGCACGAGCTCGTCGATACGCGCTTCGGTCAGCTCGTCGCCAGCGGCGTAGAGCTGCTCGCCGTCGGCACCGTTGACCTCGGTAGCCAGGACTCGACCGGAGACGGACGTCTCGACCAAGGGGTGGCGGGCGAAGCCGGTGACGGTACCTTCGGCGTCCTTGACCTCGATGGCGACCGGGACGCGAACGCCCTGGCGGGTGCCACAGTCGTCCTCGCGGACGATGACGTCCTGAGCCACGTCGACGAGACGACGGGTCAGGTAGCCGGAGTCTGCGGTACGCAGCGCGGTATCGGCCAGGCCCTTTCGGGAACCGTGCGAGTTGTTGAAGTACTCGAGAACGGAGAGGCCTTCGCGGAAGGAGGTCTTGATCGGTCGGGTGATGTAGTCACCCTTGGAATTCACGACCATGCCCTTCATGCCAGCCAGGGTCCAGATCTGACGCATGTTGCCGGCGGCACCGGACTTCACGATCATCGGAATCGGGTTGTCGTCGGGGTAGAGCTCCTCGACGGCCTTACCCACCTGGTTGGTTGCGTCCTGCCACAGCTCGACTAGGCGGTCGTAGCGGTCGCGTTCACGCAAAGCACCCTTGACCCAGTACTTGTCCTCGATCTCGCGGGCCTCGGCCTCGTAACGCTCGAGGATTTCCTCCTTGTTGGGGAGGACGAGAACGTCGGACATGGCGATGGTGACGCCGGAACGGGTGGCCCAGTAGAAGCCAGCGTCCTTCATCTTGTCCATCGTCTGGGCGACGGTGATCATCGGGTAGGTGGCTGCGAGGTCGTTGATGACGTCGCCGAGCAGGATGTTGCCGGCACCGCCACCCTTACGGACCATGACGCCCTCAAGGTAGGGGTAGTTCCACGGCAGGAGCTCGTTGAACATGACGCGACCAAGAGTGGTCTCCGCCATCCAGGTCTGACCCTGCTCCCAACCGTCGGGGAACTGCTCAGCCTCGATGTCAGCCGGGGGACGCAGGTGCGAGATCCGGACGTGGATCGGAGCCTGCAGACCTAGGACACCCAGGTCGCGAGCCATGATGGCCTCGGCGTAGGACGAGTAGACGCCCTGCTCCGGACCGTTCTCATCGGCCGGCTTGTAGGCGCCCTGGCCACCGATCTCGTTCTCGGACTTACCCATGGTCAGGAAGTACAGACCCGTGACCATGTCCAGGCGCGGCATAGCCAAGGGCTTGCCGGAGGCCGGGGACAGGATGTTGTTCGAGGCGAGCATGAGCACGCGAGCTTCGGCCTGGGCCTCGGCGGACAGCGGCAGGTGGACTGCCATCTGGTCACCGTCGAAGTCGGCGTTGAAGGCTTCACACGCGAGCGGGTGCAGCTGAATGGCCTTACCCTCGACGAGCTTCGGCTCGAAGGCCTGGATGCCCAGGCGGTGCAGGGTAGGTGCACGGTTGAGCATGACGGGGTGCTCGGAGATGGCCTCTTCGAGCACGTCCCACACCTCGGGACGCTGACGCTCGACCATGCGCTTAGCGGACTTGATGTTCTGCGCGTACTCGTTTTCCACCAGTCGCTTCATCACGAACGGCTTGAACAGCTCGAGAGCCATGAGCTTCGGCAGACCACACTCGTGCAGCTTGAGCTGCGGGCCAACGATAATGACCGAACGGCCAGAGTAGTCGACTCGCTTACCCAGCAGGTTCTGACGAAAACGACCCTGCTTACCCTTGAGCAGGTCAGACAGCGACTTCAGCGGGCGGTTGCCCGGTCCGGTGACCGGGCGGCCGCGACGACCGTTGTCAAAGAGGGCGTCGACAGACTCCTGCAGCATGCGCTTCTCGTTGTTCACGATGATCTCGGGGGCACCGAGATCGATCATGCGCTTGAGGCGGTTGTTGCGGTTGATCACGCGACGGTAGAGGTCGTTGAGGTCGGAGGTGGCGAAACGTCCACCATCAAGCTGGACCATCGGGCGCAGCTCCGGCGGGATCACCGGAACGCAATCGAGGACCATGCCAGCGGGGT
The DNA here is from genome assembly GCF_030408455.1 of Corynebacterium atrinae. NCBI lineage: Bacteria > Bacillati > Actinomycetota > Actinomycetes > Mycobacteriales > Corynebacteriaceae > Corynebacterium > Corynebacterium atrinae. Next base: position 374,429 of record NZ_CP046977.1, on the reverse strand, counting down.
CGTTGCCAGAGCGCTGGAACGCGGCAACGACCTTGAGGCGCTTGAGGGCGCGCATCTTCTTCTGGCCCTTGCCCTCGTTGATGATCGTGCGCAGCTCCTCGGCCTCGGCGTCGAGGTCGAAGTTGCGGATGAGCGTCTGGATAGCCTCAGCACCCATGCCGCCGGTGAAGTACTCCTCGTAACGGTCGACGAGTTCTTCGTACACGGTCTCATCGATGATCATCTGCTTGGGAGCAAGCTTGATGAAGGTCTGCCAGATCTCCTCAAGGCGGTCGATCTCGCGCTCCGCGCGCTCGCGGATGTGCTGCATCTCCTTGTCGGCGGCGGACTGCACCTTGCGACGGGCGTCGGCCTTGGCACCGGCGGCCTCGAGCTCAGCGAGGTCCTCCTCCAACTTGGCAGCGCGCTCAGCGATCTCAGCCTCGGCGTCAGCCTCGACGTCCTTCTTCTCCAGCAGCATGTCTGCCTCGAGGGTGGACTGATCGTTGTGGCGAGCTTCCTCGTCAACGGAGGTGATGATGTTGGCAGCGAAGTAGATGATTCGCTCCAGGTCCTTCGGAGCCAGGTCCAGAAGGTAACCCAGGCGCGAAGGAACACCCTTGAAGTACCAGATGTGCGTGACCGGGGCGGCCAGCTCGATGTGGCCCATGCGCTCACGACGGACCTTGGACTTGGTCACCTCGACGCCACAGCGCTCACAGATGATGCCCTTGTAACGGACACGCTTGTACTTACCGCAGGCACACTCCCAGTCGCGGGTAGGGCCGAAGATGCGCTCGCAGAAGAGGCCGTCCTTCTCCGGCTTGAGGGTGCGGTAGTTAATGGTCTCCGGCTTCTTGACCTCGCCCTTGGACCAGCGGCGAATGTCGTCGGCAGTGGCCAGGCCGATGCGGAGCTCTTCGAAGAGGTTTACGTCGAACACGTAACTCCCTTTCCCCTCCCGGCTGGGAGGGATTGAATGGCGAATATCGTCGATTGTGGTCTGTTAGCTGACGTCAGCGTCGGAGCGCTCGTCGTGGGACAGGTTGATGCCCAGCGAGGATCCAGCGGAGTCGAGCTCGTCGTCATCAGAACCAGACAGTTCCATCGGGGTGCCGTCGGCGGAGAGAACCTCCACGTTGAGGCACAGGGACTGCAGCTCCTTGAGGAGAACCTTGAAGGACTCGGGAATACCCGGGTCCGGGATGTTCTCACCCTTAACGATCGCTTCGTAGACCTTGACACGGCCGACAACGTCATCGGACTTGATGGTCAGAAGCTCCTGCAGCGTGTAGGCAGCACCATATGCCTGCATTGCCCACACCTCCATCTCACCGAAGCGCTGGCCACCGAACTGGGCCTTACCGCCGAGCGGCTGCTGGGTGATCATGGAGTACGGGCCGGTAGAGCGGGCGTGGATCTTCTCGTCCACCAGGTGGTGGAGCTTGAGGAGGTACATGTAGCCCACCGAAACGGGGTACGGGAACGGTTCGCCGGAGCGACCGTCGAGAAGCATCGTCTTACCGGTCTCGTCGACCATGACGTCGCCGTCACGGTTCGGGCGGGAGTTAGCCAGCAGGCCGGAGAGCTCTTCGTTGGTGGCACCGTCGAAGACGGGGGTCGCGGTGAGCGACCCAGCGGGGACGTCGTAAAGCTCCTCGGGGAGGGTCTTGATGAGCTCGGCGTTCTTCGGATCCTCAGGATCGACGGACCAGCCGGCTGCTGCCAACCAACCGAGGTGGATCTCCAGGACCTGGCCGATGTTCATACGACGCGGGACACCGTGGGTGTTCAAGATGATGTCGACGGGGGTTCCGTCGGCCATGAACGGCATGTCCTCCGGCGGGAGGATCTTGCCCACGACGCCCTTGTTGCCGTGGCGGCCGGCGAGCTTATCGCCGTCCTGGATCTTGCGCTTCTGGGCCACGTAGACGCGGATCATCTCGTTGACACCCGGAGCCAGATCGTCGTCGTCCTCGCGGGCGAAGCGACGCACACCAATGACCTTGCCGTTTTCGCCGTGCGGCACCTTCATGGAGGTGTCGCGGACCTCGCGGGCCTTCTCGCCGAAGATGGCGCGAAGCAAACGCTCCTCCGGGGTCAGTTCGGTCTCACCCTTCGGGGTGACCTTGCCGACGAGGATGTCGCCAGCGCGAACGTCGGCGCCGATGCGGACGATGCCGCGGTCGTCGAGGTCGCGCAGGACATCTTCGGAGACGTTCGGGATCTCACGGGTGATCTCCTCGGCACCGAGCTTGGTGTCGCGGGCATCGATCTCGTGCTCCTCGATGTGGATGGAAGTGAGGATGTCCTCTTCCACCACACGCTGGTTGAGGATGATCGCGTCCTCGTAGTTGTGGCCTTCCCACGGCATGAACGCAACCAGGAGGTTGCGGCCGAGGGACATTTCACCGTTGTGGGTACCGGGGCCGTCGGCGATAACCTGACCGGCCTCGACGCGATCGCCCATGTTGACCAGAGGGGTCTGGTTGTAGCTCGTGCCCTGGTTGGTGCGCTCGAACTTGCGCAGCAGGTAGGTGTCGCGGATGCCCTCATCGTCCATGATGGTGATGACGTCAGCCGAGACATTCTCCACCACGCCAGCCTTCGGGGTGATGACCATATCGCCAGCATCGTAAGCAGCGCGCTTTTCCATGCCGGTGCCCACGTACGGGGCCTCGGCGCGGACCAGCGGCACAGCCTGACGCTGCATGTTCGCACCCATGAGGGCACGGTTAGCATCGTCGTGCTCGAGGAACGGAATCATCGCGGTAGCGACGGAGACCATCTGGCGCGGGGACACGTCAATGTAGTCCACACCGTAACCGTCGGTGACCACGCCGATGGCGCCGTCCTTGAGGCGAACCTCAATGCGGTCAGCGGTGATGACGCCGTCAGCGTCGCGCTCGATGGAGGCCTGCGCAATGGCGTAGCGATCCTCCTCGTCGGCGGTGAGGTACTCGACAATGTCGGTCACTCGGCCGTCAACGACCTTCAGGTACGGGGTCTCAATGAAACCGAAAGCATTCACCCGGGCGTAGGACGCGAGCGAACCGATGAGGCCAATGTTCGGGCCTTCCGGGGTCTCAATCGGGCACATGCGGCCGTAGTGAGACGGGTGAACGTCGCGGACCTCAATGCCGGCGCGCTCACGGGAGAGACCACCCGGGCCCAGTGCGGACAGACGACGCTTGTGGGTCAGGCCCGACAGCGAGTTGTTCTGGTCCATGAACTGGGACAGCTGGGAGGTACCAAAGAACTCACGGATCGCGGCCGAGACCGGACGGACGTTGATCAGCGAGGTCGGGGTGATCGACTCAGCGTCCTGCGTGGTCATGCGCTCGCGGACGACGCGCTCCATGCGGGACAGGCCAACGCGGACCTGGTTTTGAATCAGCTCACCGACGGTGCGCAGACGACGGTTACCAAAGTGGTCAATGTCGTCGGTCTCCACCGGAATGATCTCGCCGGTCGGGGAGGTCATGGAACGCTCGCCGACGTGCAGGCGAACGAGGTACTCCAGGGTGGTGGCAATGTCCTCTTCGGTCAGCGTCATCAGACCGTCGTGGTCGCCGCCGAGGCCGAGCTTGCGGTTGACCTTGTAGCGGCCCACCTTGGCCAAGTCGTAGCGCTTCGCACGGAAGAAAGAGTTGTCCAGCAGGGAACGAGCAAGGTCGCGCGTGGGCTGCTCGCCCGGACGCTGCTTGCGGTAGATCTCCAGCAAAGCCTCATCGGTGTTGGCCACACCATCAGACTCGAGGGTGGACATCATGATCTCGGAGAAACCGAATCGCTCCTGAATCTGCTCAGTGGTCCAACCAAGGGCCTTGAGCAGCACCGTCACCGGCTGGCGACGCTTACGGTCAATACGGACACCTACGGTGTCTCGCTTATCGACGTCGAATTCGAGCCACGCACCGCGGGAAGGAATCACCTTCACAGAGTGCAGCGGTCGCTCCGTGGACTTATCAATCGTCTGGTCGAAGTAGACGCCCGGGGAACGGACGAGCTGAGAGACCACGACACGCTCGGTGCCGTTGACGATGAACGTGCCCTTCGGCGTCATCATCGGGAAATCACCAATGAACACCGTCTGAGACTTGATCTCTTGGGTTTCATTGTTAATGAACTCTGCCGTCACATACAGCGGCGCAGAGTAGTTAATATCTTTGTCCTTGCACTCATCAATAGAGTTCTTCACCGGCTCGAAGCGCGGCTCAGACAGCGACAACGACATATTCTCGGAGTAGTCCTGAATCGGCGACAACTCGTCAAGAATATCCTCGAGTCCACTGGTCAAGCGGGCTTCCGGCCCACGCTCCTCCTGATGGCGGGCACGCCACTCGGGCGTGCCAATCAGCCACGCGAAGGATTCACGCTGCAGGTCAAGAAGACCCGGAACTTCGATGGGCGCGGAGATCTTAGCGAAAGAATATCGCTTCGGGGCTCCGGGAATGTCGGTCACTGACTTGGTCTGGCGGGAGACTGCCAAGATGGGTCCTTCCAGCACCTCACGCGGGTGGCGACTGCTCTGGCTAACAATCGTCGAATCCGCTGGTAAAATTAGCATTCGGTCTGCTGTGGAATGGCCGCCCCCAGGTAGCACAAAATCACCTTGTCAAATCGACTTTTTCAAGCGACTCGATCAAGGTTGAGATGCCTACCAGAGACGAATTCCAGCGCAACGAAGTAGCCTATACCATCATCCACGACTTGTAAAGCGCTAATTTTCAGCCGTGTCGTGAGGGCTATCGGAAGAATTCAGCGGGGACTCTAGCAGAGCCCGGCCATCAACACGATTTACGCGCGGGCGCGTCGCGCCCGGAAGGCCCCCAACAAACCGGCGAGCACTAGGATGGCGCCGACCGCCACGACCCCCCAACGCACAGCCGCGGCGACGCCACGGTCTTTTACCTTTGCCGCCTCGGCGAGGTGATCGTCGATCTGCGCCTGGGACATGGAGCCGTCGAAAAGCAGCACCTGCTGGCGCTTCTCTCCATCGGCGGTTCCGTAATAATCATCGACATCTTCCCGGATTTCCACGACCAACCCGGAGACCTTATCCACCAAGAAGTCCCGCGTGACCGAATGGAAGAGGAAGCCGCGCGGATCCCCCTCCTCTCCCTCGAAAGTGGTCGTGTTCAACGGCGACGCGAACGACTGGGCCACCATCTCCCGCTCAATATCCTGGCGATAGCGGTAGACCGTCCGCCCATTCATCTCCAGCTCCTCGGCGAAAGCTGCCGGACGGGTCGCGCGAAGGGTGGGATCGAAAACTTCATAGGTCGTCTGCTTGGCCTGGGAGGGGAACTTCAGCCAGTAGCCATCAATCGTGACCTCACTGACCGGGCTCGCCAGCTGATCACTGAGCACCGCCGGGCCCTCCACCGCGCCGGTGAGACGATCAACGCTCAACGTCCACACCTCCGCACTGATCAACCGATCAAGATCACCCTGCTGGCTATCCCGCATGAGCGTCTCCCCCACCCGAAGCGACGCCATATTCTCATCAGAAGGATTCTGAATATCCATGTGCAACTGACGAGTCACCGGCGCATCCACCACCCGACCTTCCGGATCAGCCACCAACCTCGACTCCGCCGACGCATCAGTCAACGTCCACGTACTCCCACCCGAGTTCAACGACATCCGAGCATCCAGGTGAACAAACCGCGGCGCAATCAACCCAGCCACGACGAGGGCAACTCCCAAGCCGAACAGCAGGACCGAGACAAGACGCGATTTTCCAAGCATGCCCGTTAGGTTACCTGGCAGTCCACGGCTAGCGAGCACTCTCCGTGTTGATCGTGTTGATATGGAGGCTTTAGAAGCCGACGTGACGGTGGCGTCACCATTGCGGGTGGTTACGGAGACGATGTGATTGCTGAAATCCGACGTTGCAACACTGATGTCAATTGGATACTCCGCGCTGAGCAGACGCAGGTGCACTTCTCCATCGTCCCCATCAACAGAGACCTGATTGAGGAATTCGCAGAACACCAGGTCGACACTCCGTGAGCTGCCTGTCTTGACTCTCTTAGCTTAAGCCGTCGGACCATACGTGCGAGAACTTCTTCGTGGCCCAGGCGCACGTGGACCTGGCCTAGGTCAAAGCTTCTTCGCTAGCTCTAAAGGGACGAAATTAAGCATCAACGACTTAGCCAGAAACTACCGAAAGCGCAATCAGCCGCCGCAATATAAATGAAAAACCTGCTATCACCACTCCGGTTGAACAAATGGGAATCAGTAGTCCGAGCAAGTAGGAGCCATCCATGAACGACAAGGTGTAAAAGAAGACCGAAAAGCCCACACATATGTATGCCAAGTCGAACCAAAATACCTTAATTGGCACCAACAGGAGCGGCAGTCCCATGATAGGCCCAGTCATCCCACCCGCTATTAGAAACATTCCAACGCGACCCACGCCTGGCACACCTTCGGCCCCGAAGATGTACATCGCCACCCCGATCAGAAACGCACAAAGCTCAGGAAGTGGAAGATTTAGGCCGAATATTATTGAAATAGGATCGGATGGACCTACTCCATTTTTATCAACCATCGCTAACTCCAATTCGACTAGATACTATTTCGGCCGACCTGATTGGGCTATTCCGGGAGAAGCTTCCCCACCCTTTGTGGCGAACAGAAAGACGAATAGAAAACTGTGGAGGCTTGACATGTTCCGAACATGGAATTGTACGGAGCTACATCGAGGATGCTGTAGTACTTTTCAGGTTGATAGTACCTGACGCAGATCAATTTGGTGCGCCCCTGGCCGAGCCTTGAGGCCGAGGGCTTCGAGTACACCACGCACATCACCAGGTACAGACGCCCCAGCATGATCACCCAGACCACCGCCATCGTCATAATCACTACCGTCAGATGCTCGCGACAGGAGTCCTGCTTGCGGTGGTAGATCGCGATACCTTTTGGGTTTGACCGGCACTGGTTCGCCGAGCCTTACTGACCCGCTCCCGGATGCCGGCATGGGCAGCTAGGGCCGCGGGTATGTTGTCCCAGAACTCGTTGGTGGCGTCTTAGACCGGCTATCGCACCTCTGAAGATAATTACCCTTAACTCGCGACTGGGCTGTTGGCTGTCTATCCGATGTCCAATCCCCTACGAGGCCGAGGGCTTGGCAGACCTCTTCCAAACCAGGTTCTTCACATAACGGTCCATCATCACCGCCAGCTCGGCGAAAACAAACGCCAACCCAAGGGGAATGAGAAGTGGCGTGAGGATGCCATCGGCACGGTGACAACATAGTAGATGCCCACAGCAGCCGTGACAGCACCAATAATTGCCAGGCTCACTAAAAGCCAGGTCGGAGCCCAAAAAGTCACGATGCTCAGCACGCCAGCTATTCCGAATAACAGCGAGGCGATCATTGCTAGTGCCAGCATGTCCTCATCGACGAATCCAAAGTAGCGAGACAACGCCAACAAAATACAGAAGATCCAAAGCGTAAAAAATACAATGGCAGGAAAATTCAGCCCTCGCCCCACATTGGAGCTCATTCCCTGTGGCTCAACGGGATGTCTAGCTTCGTCCATGGCAAGTTCTCATTTCAGTCAAAGAGCAAGTTGCGGCATTCTATCCCAACACAGGGCTTCCTCGGGCCTTTCTGACCAGCAGATGTCACCTAGACCAGGCACGAAGACAGCGGTCTAACATCACAGCCAGCTCGGCTATAACAACTCCCACCCCTAGCGGGATGAGAGCTGGCGTGAGGATGCCCTCGGGCGCCTCAATGCGATAGTAGATTCCGACAGCGGCAGTAATCGCTCCGACGAATATCAGCCCCACCAAAAGCCAGGTCGGAGCCCTGAACGTCAGGACGCTGACGACGGTGGCAACCCCGAAGAGCGCAAGAAGAATGATCGCCAATGCCAAGGTGTCATCATTGATGAGTCCGAAGGTGTAGGTCCATGCCAACACAACTGAAGCAAACCAGAGTGTGAGAAATACTCGAGCAGGAATATTCCTGCGCCCACCCGCAAGAGGATCCCCTGTCAATTGTCCACCGAACTGCTTAGCTCCGCGCAAGTTAACGGGCTTCCGCCCGGCGACCAACCATGTACACGAGCCAGGCGACGACGAAGCCGACGATGAGGAAGCCAACAAATGAGGGCCAACTGTCGTGGCGCAGGCCAAGGAAGATGCCGTTGGCCAATCCGAGGAAGAATATGACTAGGGCTTTGATGAGCGGTCCGTTTGATGTCTGTTTGTCGGCCATGGTGGGTTCCTCTGGCGGTTACGCTGTCGATGTGGGGTGTGAGTCTTTGCACCATCGTGGCACAGAATCACCACTGATCGCGACGCCCCCCTCGCGACTTTTAGGTTGCCCAAGAAATCCGACCTGGGCTTTCACCGCCGCCGCAGCCCCGAAACAGGGTTCCGGTCGGGATCAGGGGGTCGGGATCACATGGCGGAGAAGCAGGCAACGCAAAACCCCCGTGCGCTGCTGTGAAGCAGTGCACGGGGGCGTCGAAAAGCAAGGGAATTACTTGAGGGTGACCTTTGCGCCAGCCTCTTCCAGCTTTGCCTTGGCAGCTTCAGCGTCTTCCTTGGAAGCGCCCTCGAGGACAGCCTTCGGTGCGCCCTCGACGAGCTCCTTAGCTTCCTTCAGGCCCAGGCCGGAGACGAGCTCGCGGACAGCCTTGATGACGCCGATCTTCTTGGCGCCGGCATCCTCGAGGATGACGTCGAACTCGGACTGCTCTTCAGCAGCGGCAGCCTCGCCGCCAGCGGCACCTGCAGCAGCAACGGCGACCGGTGCAGCAGCGGTAACCTCGAAGACCTCTTCGAATTCCTTGACGAACTCGGAGAGCTCGATCAGGGTCATCTCCTTGAAAGCCTCAATGAGCTCGTCCTTGGTGAGCTTAGCCATGATGGCCATCCTTTCTGTGAACCCTTCCGGGTCCGATAAAAATTGTGGGGTTGTGGGTGCGCAGGAACCTGCGACTTAAGCTTCCTTCTTCTCTGCGAGCGCAGCGCCGAGGCGTGCGACCTGAGAAGCGGGAGCGTTGAACAGGCCTGCGGCCTTTGCCAGGTTGCCCTTCATGGCACCAGCCAGCTTCGCGAGAGTGGTCTCCCGGTTGTCCAGCTCGGCGATGGCCTTCACCTGGTCGGCAGACAGTGCGTTGCCGTCCATGTAGCCACCCTTGACGATGAACGCCTTGTTCTCATCGGCGAACTTCTTCATCACCTTTGCGGCGTCGACTGCCTCGCCCTTGATGAAGGCAACGGCGGTCGGGCCGGTGAGTTGATCGTCAAGACCCTCGATGCCCTTTTCCTGGGCAGCGAGCTTGATCAGGGTGTTCTTGGCGACGGAGTACTGGACGTCGAAGCCGAGAGCGCCGCGCAGCTCAGAGATCTGCGCAACGGTCAGGCCACGGTACTCGGTGAGGACCACAGAGGATGCCTCGTCGAACTTAGCCTTGAGCTCTGCGAGCTCGGCCTGGTTCTTAGCGTTTGCCATTACTTCGCCTCCTTCCAATTACGTGTCGTGTTGATCCGCCGGAGCTTCATCCCTGGGCTAACCATGGAAAAAGCCCCGTGCAAGAGCACAGGGCGCGTCTTCCCCGCGAGGAGGTAAGAGGCTCGAAAGTGTCTCCTGCGTAGGCCGTCCCAGTCGCCTGGGCTCCTTCGATCCTTTCGGATGACCGACGGTCTTCGGTGAAACTTGAGCTCGGCTTTTCAGGGCCGTTCAAACTTCGGTGGTTGACATTAGTGGACCGCCCGGGGTTTAACAAATCGCCCTGCGGTGCCTGACACGTTTCGGGGGATTGTGCATATTTGCCCTTACATTGCGGTGGCAATGTTATTACGGTGAGAGGGAAGGCTTGTCGGATCTGAAAGGGTTTCCCCTGCGCTATGTCATTTCGTAACAAAGTGGTCTACCAGATTTATCCGAAGTCCTTTCAGGACTCGGACGGCGATGGGGTCGGTGACCTGCGCGGATTGATCCAGCGCGTCCCTTACATCGCTGAGCTTGGCCCGGACATGGTCTGGTTCAACCCCTTCTTCGTCTCGCCGCAGCGCGACAATGGCTACGACGTCGCCGACTACCGGGCGATTGACCCCAGCATGGGGACGATGGAGGACTTGCAGGAGCTTATTAGCGCCCTGGCAGCCCACAACATCGGCGTCATGTTCGACATGGTGTTCAACCACTCCTCCACCGAGCACGAGTGGTTCCAGCGCGCCCTAGCGGGCGAGCAGAAATACCGCGATTACTACATCATTCGCCCGCCCGGGCTCGATGGTGGCCTGCCCAACAATTGGGAGTCGAAGTTCGGTGGTGATGCCTGGGCCCCGTTCGGCGATACCGGCGACTACTACCTGCACCTTTTCGATGTCACCCAGGCTGATTTGAACTGGCGCAACCCGGATGTGCGGAAGGAAATGGCGGACATCGTCAATTTCTGGACGGATAGGGGTGTCACGGGCTTCCGCTTCGACGTGATCAATCTCATTTCCAAGGACGAGGACATGGGTTCCTCCCCCGCGGGCGTTGATCCCCGCGTCATGTACACCGATGGCGAGCATGTCGACGAATGGCTCCACGAACTCAACGAGGCCTCCTTCGGCGCGATCCCGGAGCACATCACCGTCGGCGAGATGTCATCGACGACCATCGACCGCTGCGTGTCTTACTCGCGCCCCGATAACCGCGAGCTCGACATGGTCTTCAGCTTCCACCACCTCAAGGTGGATTACCCCGAGGGCCAGAAGTGGGCGCTGGCTCCCTTCGAGCCGATGGCCTTGGCCCACAAGCTCAACGAATGGGCCGAAGGGATGCAGGAGGGCGGCGGCTGGAACGCGCTGTTCCTCAATAATCACGATCAGCCCCGCGCCCTCGACCGCTTCGGCGACGCCCACACGTGGCGCGTCGAATCCGCCACCATGCTGGCCACGATGATCAACCTCCTGCGCGGCACGCCCTTCATCTACATGGGCGAAGAGATCGGCATGACCGATCCCGAGTACGCCGGCATCGGGTCCTACGTCGACGTTGAGGCCCGCAATGCGTTCAGCTTGCTTGTCGACGCCGGCGCCACCTCCGACGATGCCTTCGCCATCGTCGCCGCCCGGGCGCGCGACAACTCGCGCACCCCCATGCAGTGGGACAACTCCCCCGGTGCTGGTTTTACCACCGGCACCCCCTGGCTCATGCCCACCAACCAGGACCGCATCAACGTGCGCGACGAGCTCGCCGAGGGCCGCATTTTCCGCCATTACCAAGAACTTTTCCGCCTCCGGCGCGAGATTCCCGATATCGCCGACGGCTCCTACCAGGCTTGGAATCTGGACCACGATCACGTCTACGCCTACTTGCGCGATTCCGTGTTTGTGGCCTGCAACCTTACCCAGGAGCCGACGAGCATCGAGCTACCCGCAGATTTCCTTCATTCCCGCATCCTCATCGACAACTACCCCGGAGATCTATCGACTACCGACTCCCTGACCCTCAATCTACTGCCCTACCAGGCTCTGGCCTTGATTAAAGGAGAATCATGAGCGAGACAGTTTCAGTTCTGTCCCCCATTAAGGGAACAATCATTCCCATTGACGATGTCCCTGATCCCGTCTTCGCTAAGAAGACCATGGGTGAGGGCTTCGGCATCCAAGACACCCCCGGAGGGGACGTCGTCGCTCCCGTAAGCGGAACAGTCGTCATGGTGGCCAAGACCGGCCACGCCATTGGCATCAAGACTGCCGACGGCATGCAGTTCCTCGTCCACCTCGGCATCGACACCGTTGAGTTGGAGGGCCGTCCCTTCACGATCAGCGTGGCCAAGGGCGATGAGGTCACCGCCGGTGACAAGGTCGCCACCATGGACGTTGACACCATCCTTGAGGCTGGCAAGTCCACGACCACCGTCGTCATCATCACCAACACGAAGAAGAAGCTCGACCACCTCGATGTGACCACCGGCCCCGCCGACCTGGGCACCGAAGTGGCGCAGGCCTTCCCGCTCGTGGCGGACGCCGCCGCTCCGGCGGCGACGGACGTGGCAACGCAGGGCACCGCGGACGTCGATACGCAACGACCCGCCAACCTCACCGGATTCGACGCCACCGCCTGGGACATCATCGACGGGATCGGCGGAGCCGAGAACGTCCGCAGCGTGACGCACTGCATCACCCGCGTCCGCTTCTACCTCAAGGACGAATCCAAGGCCGACGACGCCCACGTGGCGGACCTCGACGGCGTCATCGACGTGGTCAAGGCCGGCGGCCAGTACCAGGTGGTCATCGGACCCGACGTCGAAGATGTCTACAACGCCATCACCGCGCAGATCGGCGGCGGCGACGCCCCCATCGACGACGGCGGCGAGGAACGGGAAAAGCCCACCACCGCCATCGGCTGGGTGAAGTACGGATTCTCCGAGCTCATCGGCGTAATCACCGGCTCGATGATCCCGATCATCGGCCTGCTGGCCGCCTCCGGCATCATCAAGGGCATCCTGTCCCTGCTGCTCACCTTCGACGTCATCACCAACACGTCGAACACGTTCCAGATCATCAACGCGATGAGCGACGCGGTGTTCTTCTTCCTCCCGATCTTCGTCGGCTTCACCGCCGCCCGCAGACTCGGGGCCGATCCCATCATCGTCTCCATCATCGGTGGCGTGCTCTGTTACCCCGCGCTCGTCGAGATGGCCTCCGTCGAGGGCGAAAACTCCGTCCTCGGCATGTCGCTCAACTCGGACTTCTTCGGCATCCCGCTGCACATGGCCAGCTACACCTACTCGATCTTCCCGATCATCGTCGCCGCCTGGCTGGCCAGCATCGTCGAACCGTGGCTGCGCAAGGTCATCCCGAACACCGTGCGCATGATCTTCCTGCCGCTCGCCGAGGTCATCATCGTCTCCCTGGCCATCATCTTGGTGCTGGGCCCAATCGTCATGTTCGTCTCCACGGGCATCGCCAGCCTCATCCAGGGGCTGTACGACCTCTCCCCGACCATCTCGGGCACCTTCATCGGCGGCTTCTACCAGTCGCTGGTCATCTTCGGTCTCCACTGGGCCGTCATCCCGCTGGTCGCCCAGGACATCGCCTCCCAGGGCAACTCCTACCTCAACGCCATCATCTCCGCGACGATGGTCGCCCAGGGTGGCGCGGTCCTCGCCGTGTTCCTCAAGACCAAGCTGGACAAGATCAAGGCCATCTCCGGCCCGGCCGCCATCTCCGCATTCTGTGGTGTCACCGAGCCCGCCATGTACGGTGTCAACCTCAAGTACGGCCGCGTGTTCATCATGGCCTCCATCGGCGGTGCCTGCGGTGGTCTGCTCACCGGCCTGTTCAACGTGAACATGTGGGGCTTCACCGGCTCGCTCATCGGGTTCACGTCCTTCGTTAACCCCGACGGCCTGGACTTCAGCTTCTGGGGCTTCCTCATCGCCTCGAGCGTGGCACTGGGTGTGTCCTTCGTCCTCACCTGGTTCTTCGGCTTCAAGGATTCCGACGTCGAGGCCGTCCGCGAGGTGAAGAAGGTCCGCCTCGGACGCCGCGACCCCGTGGCCAAGTAACAGTAATCTGCCTCCAGGGCCGGCTCCGCGGAGCCGGCCCTTCGGCGATTCTTTTTACGTCCCCTTGACGTTGAGCACCTGGCGCAGCCGGTGCCGCACCGTCACCAGGGGCTCGGCATCCACCATGACCTGGTCGATGTCCTTGTAGGCATCGGGGATCTCATCCACCCAGGCATTACCCGGGCGGTAGACGATGCCGGTCATCCGCTCCGCCAAGTCCTCGGCGGTGTACGCGGCTCGCGCCTGCGTCCGGGACAGCCGACGCCCCGCTCCGTGCGGCGCGCTGGCCAGGGATGGCGGGTAGCCCCGACCGTCCACGACGTAGGAGGCGGTGCCCATCGATCCGGGGATCAACGCAGAGTCCCCTTCCGCGGCTCGGACCGCACCCTTGCGGGTCACCCACACGTTGTGGCCGTAGTGGTCCTCCTTGACGGTGTAGTTGTGGTGGCAGTTGATGCGTTCCTGCTCCACCACCTCTGCGCCGAGGAAATCGGCCAGCGCCGCGCGGAAGCGATCCATCATCTCTTCCCGGTTGAGCCACGCGAAGCGCTGCGCCCACGCCAGGTCCGCCAGGTAGGAATCGAACTCGGGGGTCCCGGCTACGAGGTAGGCCAGGTCCGCGTTCGGCAGGCGGATCCAGTGCTTAGCGCAGTGCTCCTGAGCGGCCCGGATGTGCTGCTGCGCGATCTTGTTGCCTACGCCTCGAGAGCCGGAATGCAGGAACATCCACACGGTGTCTTCCTCGTCGAGGCAGAGCTCGATGAAGTGGTTGCCGCCGCCCAGCGATCCGAGCTGCTGGCGCCACTTCGGGGAGTGCGCCAGGTCGACGCCCGTCGCCTCCGCCAAGGCGGACAGCTCCCGGGTACGCACGTCAGCGGTCGTGCCCGCCAGGGCCCAATCGTTGTAGTTGCCCGGGGACAGCGGGATCGTAGCCTCGATGGCGTCGCGGAGTTGGGTGAGATCCCGTCCCTCCAGATCGGCGGCGGTGAACGTCGTGCGGACGCCGATCATTCCGCAGCCGATGTCCACGCCGACCGCCGCCGGGATCACGGCGTCGATCGTGCCGAACACGGTGCCCACCGCGGAGCCCATTCCGACGTGCGCGTCGGGCATGAGAGCAACGTGCGGGTACACGAAGGGAAGAGAAGCCAGGGCCTTAGCCTGGTCGATGGTGCCCTGCTCGATCACCGTCGCGAAGATCTCTACCTTCGGACGACGGGTGTGCAGATTGCGCAGGGTCGGCGCCTTGGAGCGCCTTCGGGGAGACATAGTGCTCCTCCTTGTCATGTCTGAAAAATGGGACAGAGCGGACAAGGCGAGAGCCGTAAAAAAGGGCCACCGCGATACGAGGGTCCGCCCTGCATGGTCAGGGCCGGCGAACATCCTCGCTATCGGGGGCTAATAGAAGCCGCGGAGAACTCAATCACCGATAGGAGGGCTCGCCTGTTGAGACTGCAAAAAAATCATGCGGTCATATGACATAGCGGCTCCTCCTTCGGATTATTGGTCGTTGTTGTTCGGGCCTGAGGAAAGACCTTAAAGTAGCCAACGAGAGCCTGTCAAGGCTGGCAAGCAAAAAGAAAACCCCGTGGGTACCGCACAGCGGTACCCACGGGGTCGTCGATAAGCAGCAGGCGATTAGGCCTCGCCGGTCCAGTTCTTCTGCACCGACGGGTCAACCGGGATGCCCGGGCCGGAGGTGGAAGACAGGGTGATCTTCTTCATGTAGATACCCTTCGCGGAGGACGGCTTGATGCGCTGCAGCTCCTCGATGAGGGCGCCGTAGTTCTCAGCCAGAGCCTTCTCGTCGAAGGACGCCTTGCCGATGGCGGCGTGCAGGTTCGCAGCCTTATCCACGCGGAAGGAGATCTTACCGCCCTTAACCTCGGAGATTGCCTTGGCAACATCGTTGGTGACGGTACCGGTCTTCGGGTTCGGCATGAGGCCACGGGGGCCGAGGACGCGAGCCACGCGGCCAACCTTGGCCATCTGATCCGGGGTAGCGATGGCGACATCGAAGTTGATGTTGCCCTCGTTGATCTGCTCGATCAGCTCATCGGTGCCAACAACGTCAGCGCCAGCAGCCTCAGCCTCAGTGGCCTTCTCGCCAGCGGCGAAAACGGCAACGCGGACGGTCTTACCCGTGCCGTGCGGCAGGGAGACGGTGCCACGAACCAGCTGATCAGCCTTACGCGGGTCAACGCCGAGGCGGACAGCAACCTCAACGGAAGCGTCGTAGTTCTTGGAGGAGGTCTCCTTGACCAGCTTGGTGGCCTCGATCGGAGCGTAGAGACGACCCTTGTCGACCAGCTCAGCGGCGGCCTTGTACGCCTTAGACTTCTTGCTCATTGTGCAATTCCTGTTCTTTAAGGAGTTGGGTGGTCAACGGGCCGGAGCTGGCCCTGCCACGTGTTATGGGTGAGGGATTAACCCTCGACCTCGATGCCCATGGAACGGGCGGTGCCGGCAACGATCTTGGCAGCAGCCTCGATGTCACGAGCGTTGAGGTCTTCCTTCTTGGTCTCCGCGATCTCCTTGACCTGGGCCATGGTGACCTTGCCCACCTTCTGGGTGTGCGGAACGCCGGAGCCCTTCTGCAGGCCAGCGGCCTTGAGCAGCAGCTTGGCAGCAGGCGGGGTCTTCAGCTTGAATTCGAAGCTGCGGTCCTCGTAGACAGTGATCTCGACGGGGACGACGTTGCCGCGCTGGGACTCAGTGGCAGCGTTGTAAGCCTTGCAGAACTCCATGATGTTGACACCATGAGCACCGAGAGCCGGGCCGACCGGAGGAGCCGGGTTAGCAGCACCTGCATCGATCTGCAGCTTGATCAGGCCAGTGACCTTCTTCTTCTTGGGAGCCATCGAATTACCTTCTTCCGTGTTACCGGGTGACCGCCACGATGATGACAGTTCCCGTCCGGATGCCGAGCCCCGCTACCAGCATCAATCACACTGGGTCTTCACGTATCCCGGCCACCGGGGATGTTGAGTTAATGGGCGTGTAAAAACCTTGCGGCACACGCGGAGGACAATCCTACGGCACCCAAGGTCAGCACCCCAAATCCGGCTTAGTTAACCTTCTCGATCTGATCAGCGGTGAGCTCCACCGGAGTCTCCCGGCCGAAGATCGACACCAGCGCCTGGATCTTGCCAGTCGAATGATCAATCTCGGAGATGGTTGCCGACACCGACGCCAAGGCACCCGTCAGGATAGTGACGGCCTCGCCCACCTCGAAGTCGATGGAGTGCGCCGGCTTCGCCTGCTCCTCCGGCATCGCGATAACCATCTCGCCGTCCGCATTGGTCGCCGCGACCTCCCCTTCCAGGGTCGGCTCCTTCGGCATCAAGAACTTTGCGACGTCCCGGTGCTTCACCGGAGTCGCGTTCCCCTCGTTGCCCACGAAGCTGGTCACACCCGGGGTATCACGAACCACCGACCATGCGGCGTCATTGAGCTCCATGCGGACCAGAACGTAACCCGGCAGCAACTTGCGCTTGACGGTCTTGCGCTTGCCGTCCTTGATCTCCACGACCTGCTCGATCGGAACAACGACGTCGTAGATAAACTCCTCGACCTCCAGGGTCTGAGCGCGCATATCAAGGTTCGTCTTCACCTTGTTCTCATACCCCGAGTAGCACTGAATGATGTACCACTGGCCCGGCTGCTTCTTCAGCTCACGGGTGTACTCACGCAGACGCGTCTTGTACGCCGCCTCCGCGTCCTCTTCATCGGTATCGCCCAAAGCAGCAGCCGCTGCGGCCAGCGTGTCTTCCTCCTGCTGCGCGGCCACCTGCTCGGCCTCAGTCTGCTCCACCTCCGGCACGACCATCTCTTCGGTCTCAACTACGGCTTCAGTGGCGTTCTCGTCGCTCATTCAAATACTCCCAGGTTGAGGATGTCCCATTGCGGCCATCCTAACGAATAATCCCGCCTTACCCTGGCGGGTCCGGCGGGAAGAAAAGCTTGATGTGACTAACTGTACCTAAGGGGAGAGAATCTTCTCAACTCCGGCCCCCGCGAGGAAGTCCACGCCAGAGACCAACACCGTCACCACAATGAGGAAGGCAAACACCACCAACGTGTACGTCACCATCTGACGAGCAGTCGGCCAAATGACCTTCCGCACCTCCGACACGACCTCCGGGAGGAAAGACGTAACGCCGCCACCAGTCTTAGCGCCATCGTTCGAAGCTGGCTTGGCGGCGTTCTTCGCCTCAAAAGAAGAGGTGGTAGTCGTCCCTGCGCCGCTGCCAGCCAGCTGACGCTTGCCCGTCGGGCGGGCTGCCCCAGCGCCGGTCGGGTTCGACAGTTCTTCAGCCACAGCTCTCCTCAAAAAATGCTTACTGGTGTTACAGGTGTTTAGGACCTACCAGAGCCTACCAGAGACCCCGGAATCAGGAACAAGCAAAGAAGGGCTGGCACTGAGCATTACTCAGTGTCAGCCCTTCTTCCAAGTGCAGGGGCGACAGGACTCGAACCTGCAACCTACGGTTTTGGAGACCGTTGCTCTACCAATTGAACTACGCCCCTTGGTCGTCTGCCTTCACAGCAGCACGGTTGTGACCTTACCAGAACGCAAATTCCAGCGTGATCGTGGGAGTGACCTCCCTGGTAGCGATGGCGAGAATTGAACTCGCGACACAGCGATTATGAGTCGCTTGCTCTACCACTGAGCTACACCGCCAGATGGCCGTCGCTTCCACCCCTGGGCCACAGGCGGACAACCGCGGGATAAAAACAACAGAGCCCCCTGTCAGAATCGAACTGACGACCTTTTCCTTACCATGGAAACGCTCTGCCGACTGAGCTAAGGGGGCACAGCCTCTGTGGAATTATGGACTCGATTTCTCTTGCCCGCTCCGTTGAAGCCTCACAAAGGTTAACCCGACTGATAATAGTTACACAAATCGCCAGGTTAAGGTCAGTTTTCGCCACTTCAACTTAGCCTGCTTGAGAGCACTCAATCGGAGCCTTGAGCACCATAGTGCGCCACCTCGATGAGGTTGCCGTCCGGGTCCAGCGCATACAAGGACGTGATCGGCCCCACAGCGCCCGACCGCTGAATGGGGCCCTCGTGGACCTCAATTCCGGCCGCCTCCCACGCCGCCAGCGACTCCTCCACCGTCAGTTCTGTGACGAAGCAGATGTCCAGGGCACCGGGAGTATCCACCTTCGCCGTTCCCCATTCGGGCGCGCCCTGGGGCCGCAGGTTGATTTTCTGCTGGCCAAACACCAGAGCAGTCCGCCCCTCGCAGTACTGCTGCACCTGCATTCCCAGCGCCCGCTGGAACCAGGCGGCCGTCACGTCAACATCGGCGCAATTGAGAACCAGGTGATCAATCCTGCTGACGTTCATCTGCATGCCTCCACCCTACGTTTCCAGCCTGATCGCGACGCCCTCCTCGCGACTTTTAGCCGCTCCCAGAATTACGACCTGGGCTTTCGCTGCCGCCACGGCCCTGAAATGGTGTTCCGGTCGCGATCAGGGCGTCGCGATCAGGGCCAAGTAGCAAAATTTTCCTCGACACCACGCCTGCGCACAAGTGCGATATGACTTCGCCCATTAATCGAGTATCCGCTCTCCATCACTCGACTGACGCGTCAGCTCAAATCGCACTTGTGCACCCACCCACCTGGCCCGGCTGACACACGGCGAAGAGAAACCCAAAACCCGCACTTCCTAACAACTCCGGGGTCAATCGCCCCTCCAACTCCCCCGAGTTGTTAGGAAGTGCGGGTTTTCATCGACTCAGTGGGTATCCAACAGGGATGGCCTACCCGGCACGCAGCAGAAAACCCACCGACCGGATTTCTCCAGACGATGGGTTTTCTTGTGGTGCCAGGTAGAAGATTCGAACTTCTGTAGGCAATGCCGACGGATTTACAGTCCGCTCCCTTTGGCCGCTCGGGCAACCTGGCGCGCACCAGAAGGTGCGTTGAATACTCTACTATGCCGCACCACTACCGAGGCAAATCGGCAGCTCAGCCCATAAAACCGGGCACTATCCTACCCGGCGCATGGTGTAGGTGGTGAGCAGTTTTAAGGCTTCGGTTGCGCGCCCTTCGGGCAGGCGGGCTATCTGCGTCTCCGCTTCAACCAGGTAGCTTTGGACATCCGCCAGGGCCCGCGCACGCCCAGTGGATTGTTCTAACAGGGACAGCGCCAGGGCTACATCCTCATCCGTGGTCAGCGGCCCAACGAGCAGCGCGCGCAGTTGCTCCCCCACCGGAGTATCTTCGGCGAGCGCGTAGAGCACAGGGAGGGTGAACACGCCTTCACGCAGGTCGGTGCCGGGGGTCTTTCCGGATTCGGCGCGGTCGGAGAAGATATCGATGATGTCGTCGACGATCTGGAAGATCATGCCGATCGCACCGCCGAGCCTGGTCAGCGCGTCGACGTGTTCCTCAGACGCCCCGCCATGAACGGCCCCCAGATGCCCGGCTGAAGCGATGAGCACTCCGGTCTTTTCCTCGATGACCTTCATGTAGTGCTCGATCGGGTCACCGTCCTCGGCGCCGATGGTCTCCCGCATCTGCCCCGTGACCAGGTCTTGGAAGGTCTGCGCGAAGTGGGCAACGGTGGCCACGTCAAGCTCGCTCATGAGGCGGGAGGCGTGGGCGAAGAGAATGTCGCCGGCGAGGATGGCCACGGAATTCGTCCAGCGAGAGTTCGCCGATGGCACGCCGCGGCGCAGTTCGGCCTCATCCATCACGTCATCGTGATAGAGGGTGGCTAGGTGCACCAGTTCGAGGACGGTCGCGGCCTTCACCACATTCCTCGAGCCTGCTTCCGGGCCGTATTCGGAGGCCAGCAGCGCCATCATCGGCCGGAAGCGTTTGCCACCAGCCTTGGTCAGGTGCATCACCTTGTCGACGAGGAAATCTTCGCCCTTCGCCAGCTCGACGTCCAGCAGTTCTTCCACAGCCGCAAGGCCGAGGGAGATGCGCTGGTTGAGCTCGGCGTCACCCAGGTCCACGTGCCCGACGGTACGGGGCTGATGGGTAGTGCCGTGGGTCATTGTCGAGTGTCCTTGCGCGCGTGTCAGAGGGTTAGAAATAATCGCACTCAACCGTAGTCCAAAGTGGCCGCCCGCCATACTCCGGGGTGGGGCGACATGCCACAATGGGGTGCGTGATTGACTGTGACGTCCTTGTTGTCGGCGCGGGCCCGGCGGGCTCCGCAGCTGCGATTCACGCCGCGGAGGCTGGGCACGAGGTCGTGCTCATCGACTCCGCTTCGTTCCCCCGCGACAAAACCTGCGGCGATGGGCTCACCCCCCGCGCCATCCATCAGCTCTCCCGCCTCGGGCTATCCGAGCAGGTCACCGGCACCTATCGCAACAACGGCCTCAAGCTGCACGGCTTCGGCGGCTCCGTCACAGCACCGTGGCCTGAAGGCCACTACGGCACGGTTGGCTCGGCCATGCCTCGCCTGCTTTTCGACGCCCTCCTCGCCCGCACCGCCGTCGACCGCGGCGCCGACCTGTGGGAGGGTGCCACGGCGGTCGCCGCGCAACGCGCGGCCGACGGTGCGGTGGAGATGGTGACGGTGAGGCACGGGGGCGTCGATAAGCAGGTGCACCCACGGTGGATCATTGTCGCGGACGGGGTGCGCTCCACCTTCGGCAAACTGCTCGGCCGACAGTGGCACAAAGGCGAGGTCTACGGCATCGCGGCGCGCTCCTACTGCGACACCCCGCAATCGGCGGAACCGTGGATCCACTCCCACGTCGAACTCCGCGATGAAGCCGGCGTGGTCCAGCCCGGATACGGATGGATCTTCCCGCTTGGCGACGGCCGCGTCAACCTCGGCGCCGGCGCCCTCTCCACCGATGCGCGCCCCGCCAAAGTGAACACCAAAAAACTCCTCGCGCACTACGCCGCCCAACAGCGCGACGCTTGGCAACTCGGCCCCGAGCAATCCGTCGCCTCCGCGCTCCTGCCGCTCGGCGGGGCCGTGTCTAACGTCGCCGGACCCAACTGGATGTTCATCGGTGACGCCGCTGCCTGCGTCAACCCCCTCAACGGTGAAGGCATCGACTACGGCCTCGAAACCGCCGAACTCGCCGTCGACCTCCTCGGCCCCGAGCCGCTCACGCACGCCTGGCCCGACCTGCTTCGGGAGAACTACGGCGACGCCTTCCTCCTCGCCCGCACCGCCGCCCGCTTGCTGACGTACCCGCGGTTCCTCCCCCTCGTCGGCCCACTCGGCCTGCGCGGCCCCATTGGCGCGATGGTCATGCCGGCGGCGGCGCGCCTGATGGGCAACTTGGTCACCGACGAGGACCGTGACCTCATTGCCCGCGCCTGGCGCCTGGCTGGCTGGGGAGTGTCGAAGGCGCGGCGGGACTCCCCGCTGTGGTCGGGCAGCGAAAACGGCGTTCGCTAACAACTCCGCGCCCTCGCGACCGCCCGGGAGCCTTAAGTTGTTAGCGAATGCGGCTTTAGCGCCGAGTGCATCGCCACGATGCCGAGGCTCAGGTTCTGCCATCCCGCCTCCGACCAGCCGTTGGCATTGATGCGCCGGGCGAGTTCTTCCTGCCCCGGCCACTCCCGAATGGATTCCGCCAGGTAGATGTAGGCCTCCGGGTTAGAGGACACCGCGCGGGCAATCGGCGGGATGAGCCGCATGAGGTATTCCTTGTACACCGTGGAGAACACGGGGACCACCGGGGTGGAGAACTCGGCGATGGTGAGCCGGCCTCCCGGCTTGGTCACCCGCGACATCTCCCGCAGGGCGGCCTCATGATCCTGGATGTTGCGCAGGCCGTAGGAAATGGTGACGGCGTCGAAGGAGTTGTCCTCGAAGGGGAGATTCATGCCGTCGCCGACGACCTTGGGCACGTTCCGATCGCGCCCCGCGGCCAGCATCCCCTGGGAGAAATCGCAGGCCACGCACCATGCTCCGGATTTGGAGAGCTCGACGGTAGACACAGCGGTCCCCGCAGCCAAGTCAAGGACTCTCTCCCCCGGCTGCAGGTTGAGCCGTTCGCGGGTGCGGCGGCGCCAGCGGCGGTCCTGCCCGAAGGAGAGGACCGTGTTGGTCAGGTCGTACTTCTCACCGACGGCGTCGAACATGGACGCCACATCGAAGGGGTTTTTGTCTAGGTCTGCCTTAGCCACACTGTGAGTCTAGGCGAGAGCCTGCTTTAAGCCACTCGCGCGCCGAGTGCCTTCGCTGCCCAGAGGGGAAGTTCGGGGCGGGGGCCGAAGAAGGTGAGGGGGACGCGCTGGGATTCCTCGAGGACTTCTCCGTAGTAGCCCATGAGCTGGTCGCAGAGCGATTCCCAGGTCTTGGAGCGCACCGAGATTCGGGCGTTGAGCCGGAGTTGATCGTGGCGTTGCGGGTGAAGGAGCCACTCGGCGGCAGCGGGAAGGTCAGTGCTGAAGGTGTCGACGTCGAGAAGCAGGCCGTTGTAGCGCTCCTGGATGAGGTCGACGGGCCCGCCAGCGCGGGGGCCAATGGTGGGGACGCCGGAGGCTTGGGCTTCTTGGATGGCCTGGCAGAAGGTTTCAAATTCGCCGGTATGCACGAAAAGGTCGAGGGAGGCGTAGGCCTGGGCCAGCTCCTCTCCCCCGAGCGCGCCGGTGAAGATGGCGCCGGGCATAAGGGACTCCAGCTCGCCGCGGGAGGGGCCATCGCCGATGATGACCAGTTGGATGTCGCGACGGTTGGCCAGTGCTGCAAGACGGTGGACTCCCTTTTCCGAGGCGAGGCGCCCGACGAAGCCGACGATCTTCCGGCGCCCGCTGGGATCCCACTGACGGCGCAGCTGAGAGGACCTCTTCTGGGGATCGAAGCGCAAGGCGTCGACGCCGCGACCCCAGTGGCGGACATGCTGGATGCCGTGTTTGCGCAGATCAGCGATGGTGAGAGAGGAGGGCGCGAGGGTGCGCTGGCAGGTGTTGTGGATCGTGCGGGTCCAGTCCCAGGCGGCCGCAGCGAGGGGGCTCAGGTGGTACTTGGTGGCGAAGCCAGCGATGTCAGTTTGGTAGACGGCGACGGCGGGCACGCGGAGTTGGCGGGCGGCGAAGGCTCCGGCGGCCCCGAGGACGAAGGGGCTGGCCAGGTGGACAATGTCGGGGCGGAAGGCGCGGAGTTCGTCGGCGACGGTGGTGTTGGGGATGCCCACGGGGAGGGAATCGATGAGGGGGATGCGGACGGTGGGCACGCGGATGATCTCGAAGCCGAGGTACTCGCCGATCTCTTCCTGGAAGTCTCGGGCGCCCGGGGCGATGACCACCGCTTCGTGGCCTTCCCGGTGGAGGTGTTCCAAAACGCGGAGGACGGAATTGGTAACACCGTTGACGTTGGGCAGGAAGGACTCGGCAACTATCGCGACACGCATGCGGCTATCGTTCCTTCCTCAGGCAACGTCGTCTTGAGCGGAGCGTTGACACTTGGCTAACTTTTGGTGAACCGGGGTCGGGTGAAAAAGCTCACCGCCCACCACAATAGTCCGGCAATAAGTACAGAGACCACGGCCAAGCTGAGCGCGGGGATGATGGAGAGGGTCCAGCGGCGGCCCTCAACTTTGACGAGGTCGGGGTCGGCGGTGGAGTAGTTCACCCAGACTCGCTGCCCCTCCCCCAGGCCGGTTGGGTAGAGCAGCCCGGTCGGCGGCGAGTGGTAGATGCCCTCGCTGTCGCGGAAATCGACGGTCGTGCGGAAGGTGGACACGCCGGTCACGGTGGCTAGTGCTCGGCCGGGGTTGGCGTCGATGGCACGGTCGTCGAGCCAGGCCCCGGCCACGAGGCTGGTGCTTCCGAGGAGCGCGGCGATGAACAGCGCCATAACCAGTTGGCGCAGTCGGCGGCGAAGGGTCGCCCTCACAGCCCGACCTGGAGCGCGGCGTGCAGGGCGCGGCGGGAGGCGCGCGTGGTGCGCGCCTCGATGACGCTCAACCCGGAGGGGGTTTCGGTGGTGTCGAGGAGGGCGTCGATAAGCTCTTGGGTGGTGGAGGCCAGGCGGTGGTTGACGCCGTAACCGGCGCAAAGATCGCTTATCGACGCCCCGTGGGGCGTACCGAAGGCACGCTCAAAGTCAGCGCGGAGCGGCTCGGCGCCGATCTCCAAGGTTTCGAAGATGCCGCAGCCATCGTCGTTGGCCACGACGATGGTGAGGTTCTCCGGGTGTGGCTCGGTGGGGCCGATGAGCAGGCCGCCGACGTCGTGGAGAAACGTGACGTCGCCGATGAGGGCGACGGTGCGGGGCGCGCGGGGCTCATCGGGGTGCGCGGCCTGGGTAGCCAGGGCGACGCCGATGGCCTGGGAAACGGTGCCGTCGATACCGGCGGCGCCGCGGGGGGCGTACGTGGTGACGCCATCGAAGGGCAGGCCCACGAAGGAAGCATCGCGGACGGGGTTTGACGCGCCGAGGACCAGGTGGTCATCCGTGCCGAGGGTGTCGGCGACGGCGGCGGCCGCGTGCAGCCCGGTGAAGCCGTGTTCGGGGTCCTCCAGGGCGGTGCGGACGGCGTCGGCAGCGAGATCGGAGGCCGCCTCGCAGATCTTCAGCCACTGCTTGCTCGGCTGCCCGGTGACCTTGACGGTGGTGCCGCGGTGCGAATTGGGGCGCGGATCGGTGAAGTCCGGGGTGCGGCTTAAGGTGATGAGCTCGATGTCCGGGTCGCTCATGATCGCCAGGACGTCGCGGTGCATGGTCGGGTGGCCGACCACGATGACCTGCTCGGGCTTGGTCTGCACTACATAGTCGTTGGCGCTGACCTGGGTCTTGCGGAAGATGGCGGCCGCCAGCGGGTGGATGGGGCGATAGGGCGCAGGGGCGGTCGGCTCGGCGAAGGTGGGGACGTCGTCGAGGCCGTCGACGGCCCAGGCCTCATCGCCGGCGATGACGAGGGTGTTCCGGCTGAGATCCACCGCCACTTCCCCGTGGTCAACCGGGGCGGGCATGGGGGCACGGTGCAGGGTCCAACTCTGGGCCGGTTCGGGGAGCTGGTCGCCCACGAGCGGATTGTCCAGCTCGACGTTGACGTGGACCTGGCCCCGCGAGGTGAAGGCCGCTGCCAGGTCGGGGATGTCCTCGCCCTGGGCGATGGTGATCGTGTCGGCATAGACGCCGAATAAGCCCACCTGGTCGATGGTCTGGCTCGCACCGGTCCCCTGCAGGCGGCGAGGTCGATCCGCGCTGATCACGGCGAGCGGCACGTGGGCATAGTGGGCCTCGATCATCGCGGGCAGGGCGTTGGCCACGGCGGTCCCGGAGGTCATGACCACGCCCACGTGGCGGCCCTGGACCCGGGCCATCCCGAGCGCCAAGAAGGCTGCCGAGCGCTCGTCCAGGCGGACGTGGACCCTGATGTCCGGGCGGGCCAGCAGAGCCAGGCTGAGCGGGGAGTTCCTCGATCCGGGGCAGACAACGACGTCGCTGAGGTGGCGGGATAGTTGCTCGGCGACCCGCTGGGCCAGTTCCATGGACGGAGGATTGATCGACATGGTGGTCTAGTCTACTGAGCTGGCGTGGGCTCGGCCTGACCGCCGGTGAGCGAATCAATCCAGCCGCCGATGTCGGGGAGCTGGGAAGGGATCGCGGTGGGGAGGACGCGCGAGGTCTCCGTCACCGTGGAGGTTTGGGTCTGGGTGACCACGCTGGTCACCGTCACCGGGGGCGGGGTGGTGGGAACGGTGGCTCTTTCCTCGGCAAGGTTTCCGGCCGCGGAGCGCCAGAGGAAGAAGAAGGCCACGGCGGCGAGAATGGCAAGGCCGAATAGGATGCCCAGCAGCATCGAGGTGCCGCCGCGTTGCGGGGCCGGGGCGCTCGGGGCGGGGGCCTCGTACTGAGGGTACTGAGGGGCCGGAGGCTCGTAGTGGTAATCCGGGTCGTGTTCTCCGGGGAAGTATTGGCGCGGCCGCTCCTGCCCAGCAGAGGAGCCAGAGGATGAGCCCGTGGGGCCTAGGTAGCGGGTCTCGTCATCGGGGTTGCGCGGAGTCATAGGGCCAGGTTACAGGTACTGGTGGGCCTCTCGGAGGCGCTCGAACCACCAGTCGCGGCGTTTCACAGGGACCGCCAAGGCTGCGAGGCGGTCGGTCTCAGGGTTGACGGGGGCGACGGAGAGGTGGCCGTCGATCATGGGGCGGGGCGGGGCAACGTCCTCGACGAAGAGCTGTTGGGTGGCTAGGCCGGCGGCAGGGGGTGGGACGTCCATCTCATCATCGTCGTTGAGGAGGGGCAAGGCGGCGACGGCGGCCAGGCCGGCGTTCATGCCGACGGCGGTGTCGAGGGCGGAGGCGACGGTGATGTCCATGTGTCGGGCGCGCAGATCGCGAGCCAGGTCCAGCACCCGGCGCACCCCTCCGAGCGGGGCGACTTTCACCACGGCGACATCCGCGGCCTGCAGCGAGGCCACCAGGTAGGGGTCGTCGGCGCGGCGGATGGATTCGTCGGCTGCGACGCGGGCGAAGATCCCGGAGCGCATGAGTTCGCGCCGCACCTGGGCGAGTTCTTCCACCGTGGCGCAGGGTTGTTCGAGGTAGTCGAGGGGGCCAAGGGCGCGGGCGGCTTCGATGGCTTGGGACACGCTCCAGCCTCGGTTGGCGTCGACGCGGATGACGGCGCCGGGCCGGGCGTCGCGGGCGGCGGCCACGCGGGCAACATCGTCGGCTAACGTTTGCCCAGCCTCCGCGACTTTGACCTTGACCACGCGGCAACCGGGAAAGCGCTCCAACACTGCTGCCACCTCCCCGGCTGGCACAGCGGGGATGGTGGCATTGACCTCCACCGACGAGCGGACGGGCGCAGGGAAGCCGTCGTAGGCGGCTTCCAGCCCGGCGCGCAGCCACGCGGCGGACTCTTGTGGCCCGTAGTCGAGGAAGGGGGCGAATTCGCCCCAGCCGGCGGGGCCGTCGATAAGCAGTGCTTCCCGGGTGTCGACGCCGCGGAACCGCACTGCCATGGGCAGGGCGACGACGTGGGCGCGGTCGAGGATGTCATCGATGTGCATGGCTCAAGAGTAGGTGGGCGGGCCGTAGGCTAGGGGCATGGCTTACAGCACAGACAATCCTTTCGACGCCGCGCAGTGGGAGCCCGTGGAGGGTTTCGAGGATCTCAGTGACGTGACGTATCACCGCCACGTCGGCGGGACTCGTAAAGATGGCATCGTGCGGATCGCTTTCGATCGGCCGGAGGTGCGCAATGCGTTCCGGCCGCACACGGTGGATGAGTTGTATCGCACGCTCGATCACGCGCGGCGGACTCCGGACGTGGGCGTGGTGCTCATTACCGGTAATGGGCCGAGCACCAAGGACGGCGGGTGGGCGTTTTGTTCGGGGGGTGACCAGCGGATTCGGGGTCGGTCGGGGTATCGGTACGCGTCCGGGGAGACGGCCGATACCGTCGACGAGTCCCGCACGAAGGTCGAGGGCGGGCGGCTGCACATCCTTGAGGTGCAGCGGCTCATCCGCACGATGCCGAAGGTGGTCATCGCCGTGGTGAATGGGTGGGCGGCTGGCGGCGGGCATTCGCTGCATGTCATCTGTGATCTCACCATCGCTTCCCGCCAGGAGGCCCGCTTCAAGCAGACCGACGCCGATGTGGGGTCCTTCGATGCCGGTTATGGCTCCGTCTACCTAGCCAAGCAGGTCGGCCAAAAGTTCGCGCGGGAGATCTTCTTCCTCGGCCGCACCTATGATGCCGAGACGATGCAGCGGATGGGCGCGGTCAACATTGTTGCCGATCACGCCGAGCTGGAAAACGAGGCCATCCAGGTCGCCCGGGAGATCAACGGCAAGTCCCCCACGGCGCAGCGAATGCTCAAGTTCGCTTTCAACCTCACCGACGATGGCCTCATGGGCCAGCAGGTTTTCGCGGGCGAGGCCACCCGCCTGGCGTACATGACCGACGAGGCCGTCGAGGGCAAGGAGGCTTTCCTGCACAAGCGCGAGCCCGATTGGTCGGAGTACCCGTTCTACTACTAGCCGCCCATTAGGATGTAGCTCCGTGACTCGCGTTCTTCAACCCCTGCTTATCGACGCCGCCGCCCCCGCCGCCGCGCTCCCCGCGCTGGAGGAGGCCATCGCCGGTCAGCGGGCCCTGCTGCCGGTCCCGTTGCAGGACCCGGCCCGCACGGCGTTGCTGAAGGATTCCCAAGGCGCGGGGCAGGCCATCGCGGAGGACATCGCCGTGGTGGTGGGCACGTCCGGGTCGACGGGCACCCCCAAGGGTGCCCAGCTCACCCCCTTGAATCTGGTGGCCAGCGCCGATGCCACGCACCAATTCCTGGGCGGCGAGGGCCAGTGGGTGTTGGCGATGCCGGCCCATCACATCGCGGGCCTGCAGGTGCTGGTGCGTTCCCTGGTCGCCGGGTGGGATCCCATCTGTGTGGATCTGAGCACCGGGTTCCACATCGGCGGTTTCGCCCGGGCGGCCGCGCAGGTGCGGGGGCAGGCGTACACGGCGCTCACTCCCCTGCAGTTGGCCAAGGCGATGGATTCTTTGCAGGGCATCGAGGCGCTGCGGGTCTTCGACGCGATCCTCATCGGCGGCGCGCCGCTCAACCCGCAGCTCGCACGGGCGGCGGCCGACATGCAGATCACGCTGGTGACTACCTACGGCTCGTCGGAGACCTCCGGCGGCTGCGTCTACGATGGCCGCCCGCTGCCCGGCGCGCAGGTCCGCGTCACACAGGGCCGGATCTACTTAGGCGGGCCGATGGTCGCCCGCGGGTATCGCAATCACCCGGGCCACCCGGCGTTCGCGGAGGAGGGCTGGTTCGCCACCTCCGATGCCGGAAAGCTTATCGACGGCCGCCTCACCGTCACCGGTCGCCTCGACGCCGTCATCGATTCCGGTGGGCTAAAACTCCACCCGGAGGTGCTGGAGCAGGCGATGCTGCGGATCCCCGGGGTGACGGGAGCCTGTGTCATCGGGGTACCGCACCCCCGGCTGGGGCAGGCGATCGTGGCGGCGTACTCGGGGTCAGCGTCCGTGGCGGAGGTGCTTGACGGGCTGGATGACCTGCCCCGCTGGCAGCTGCCGAAGGAACTTCGGCAGGTTGCTGCCCTGCCGCTGGTGGGGCCGGGGAAGGTGGACCGACGAGGCGTCGAGAAGCTCTTTTAATCTTCTTCCGCCGAGGCCGCGACCAGCAAGGCGACATCCTCCGGCGTGTACACCCGGGCGATTTGCTCGTCGTTGCCGCCCATGAGGGTGTTACCGATGACCAGCGCGCCGCCCTGCGTGCTGGGCACGACCGCGAAATTACGGGGATGCGCATACACCTGGCGGATGGGGTGGCCCGAGCGCAGCGCGCAGACGTGCAACCACACGTCATCCGCGCGGGGCGCGAGCTGCTGGAACTGATCCCCCTGCTCCACGACGTGGGAAATGAACGAGCTGGGATACAGCACGCCGGAGACACCCGTGGCGAAGTGGAGGAAAGACGCGCGGCTGGTATCGGCGGCGGTCCACTTGACGTAGGGCAGCAGGCGACCGTGCCGAAGCTCGATGCGATGCGCGCGGTAGGCGATGACCACATCGTTGCGCAGCTCACCGATGAACAGCAGGCGCTGGAGGAACCACTCCGGGTAGATCATGTCGTCATCGACGGTGACCACGCGGGTATCGGTGCCAGCAACCGCGCGGAACTGATTCCAATACTTGGTGTGCGGCCCATAGTTTCCATCCGAACAGCGCACCTGCAGGCCCCGCTTGACCAGCCGTTTCAGGCCAGCGGGCAGCTCCTTATCGAAGTCCCCCTGGTCCAACCACAGCACGATCGGTGCCTGGGCATCACCGCGGGCAATGGATTCCACCGTGAAGTGCGCGCGCTTGAGGCGATCCCCATGCGAGGTCAGCGAGATAAGCACATCGCCGCCCTGGGGGATGCGCTCCCGCGAGAAACGGTTACGCCAGGCCAGGGGGATCATCCGCAGAAGTGTAAACAGGAAACTCACCGCTTGGCCCACCACATAAGACACCCACATCGCTGCGGTCACCCCCATTTATCGTCGGTGGAGAAACTCGTTCCCACCCTACGTTGATACCGGGCCCCCGGATAGGCAAAAGCTGGGCCGATCAAGGACAATGGGGCACATGCTCGAAGATCATCACTCGCCAACAGCCACGCCGCGGGATTGGTGGCAGGCCGCCCGCCCGCACACCTGGCCCAACGCCTTCGCCCCCGTCATCGTCGGTTCGGGTGCGGCGGCCTACGCCGGTGGATTTTCGTGGTGGCGAGCCCTCCTCGCGCTCATCGTGGCCTGGGCGCTGATCGTCGGGGTCAACTACGCCAACGACTATTCCGACGGCATCCGCGGGACTGACGAGGACCGGACCGGGCCGACCCGCCTCACGGGAGGGCGCCTGGCGAAGCCGCAGCATGTCAAGATCGCCGCGTTCCTCGCCTTCGGCGTCGCAGGCGTGGCCGGCATCGCGCTATCGCTGTCCAGCGCCTGGTGGCTCATCCTCGTCGGCGCGCTCTGCATCGCCGGGGCGTGGTTCTACACCGGCGGCAAGAACCCCTACGGCTACCAGGGCCTCGGCGAGGTGGCGGTGTTCATCTTCTTCGGCCTGGTCGCCGTGCTGGGCACCGAATACACCCAATCCGGCTCCGTGAGCTGGATCGGCGTGGCCTGCGCCGTCGCCATCGGGGCGATCTCCTCCTCGGTGAACCTGGCCAACAATCTCCGCGACATCCCCACCGATACCGCATCCGGAAAAATCACCCTTGCCGTGCGCCTCGGCGACCGGAAGACCCGCTACCTCTACACCGCGCTGGCGCTGACCCCATTCCTCATGTCCGTGGCGATGGCGGCGGAACTGCTTCCCCTCCTCCTGGCCATCCTCGCCCTCCCCCTGGCGCTCAGCGGAATCATCCTCGCCCTGCGCGGCGCCCGCGGAATGGAGCTCATTCCCCTCATCAAATCCACCGGTCAGGCCATGCTCATGTGGGCCGTCATCACCGCCGTCGTCCTGGCCTTGAACTCCTAATGACGGGCGTGATCACGGGCTTCGCCATCATCCTGGCGGTCATCGCCACCGGTGCCCTGCTCGCGCGCTTCGGCGTGATCAAAGACGACCGGGAGCGCCTCGTGCTCAACCGGGTGGCGTTCTACGCCGCGTCCCCGGCTCTGCTGTTCACCTCCGTGGCTAACTCCGATGCATCGACCTTAGTATCGCCGGTCATTGCGGTCATTGGCTTATCGACGATCGCGACATCCGCCGTCTATCTCGCCGCTTCAGCGGCGTTCTTTCGGCAGGACGTGCCTACGACGACGATGGGGGCGGCGTCGGCAAGCTATTTCAATTCCGTCAACATCGGCCTACCCGTGAGCGTCTACGTGCTCGGGGAGGCTACCTACGTGGTGCCGGTGTTGGTGCTCCAGATGGTGGTGTTTACCCCGTTCGTGCTCGCCGGGCTGGGGTCGGCGGATGCCGGTGGCCGATCATTGGCGGCAAAGATCGGGGCATCGATGCGCTCGGCGCTGTTCTCCCCCATCGTGCTCGGTTCCCTGCTGGGGCTCCTCGTCGCGGTGGTGGGCGTCGAGATCCCGACCCCCGTGATGACACCGCTGGTGATCCTGGGCGGAGCCTCGATCCCCATGATCCTCATCAGCTTCGGCGCCTCCCTCCGCAACACCGCTCCGCTGAAGACTCCTGCGGACCGGCCGGGCACGTTGGTAGCCACCAGCCTCAAGCTCGTGGGCATGCCCGTGCTCGCCTGGCTCATCGGCCTTGGCCTCGGGCTGGATGACACGCAGCTCTACGCCGCCGTCATCCTGGCAGCTCTGCCGACTGCGCAGAACGTCTACAACTACGCGGCGACGTACCAACGCGGAATGATCATGGCGCGCGACACCGTCTTCCTCACCACCTTCGGGTCACTGCCCGTCATGCTGGCGATCGCGCTGCTCTTCGGGCGTTAGCGGGATTCGAGTTCCCGCTTCACCCATTCCTTGCGGGCCTTACGCTCCTGCGTACGCGCCGCCACCGACGCCGTGGCCTCAATGCGCATGCCTTTGAAAATCAACATGGAGAGCGGGAAAGCTACCAGCAATGCCAGCAGCGCCGACATCATCAGCGGCACCGGGGCATCAATTAGCCACGCTGCGAGCTGGATGACCACCGTGAGGCCCAAGAAAAGCAGCAAACGCGCCCCGCCGTATTTGAGCAGGGCCATGTTGGCACGCCGCGAGACCTCCGGGTCAAGCGCAGGGGGCTGGTTCGAGTTTTCCTGGTCAGTCACACCCAAGAGCTTACTCAACGATCCTGGGGCGGCAGGCAGCCCCCAATCGTGGCACCGTAGAGTGGAGAACAAAGAAGGAGGAACTCATGGGTCGTCTACTACTGCTCCTGCTCATCGTTGCCGCCGTCATTTTGGTGTGGCGGGCATTCGGACCCTCCACCTGGAAGCGCAATCAAGTCGCGGCACCGCCCCGCCAAATCAAGGGCCCGGACGATGACGAAGAGTTCCTGTGGAACATCGAGAAGAACCGCTTCAAACGCCGCCGCGCGCAAGAGGCCGCCTCCAAGGAGGAAGAAGAGCGGATGAAGCGCGCCCGGGAACGCTACCTAGAGCATGAGGACGAGTCGCCGGAAGCGGGCGACAAAAAAGGCAGCGGCGATGAACCCGGGGACCAGCCGGAAGAGAAATAGCCTGACTTAGTAAACTGCGGTGCCGTTGTTGACGAAGGTCAGGCGAAGACCTAACTCCTTGGCCACAGCGGCCACGATTTCCCAACGAACACCCGCGCCACCATGCTCGATCGTGTGCAAAGTCGAACGAGAAACACCCGCTGCCTTGGCCACTTCTTGCTGAAGTCGGCCCGAGGAGCGTCGCTTCTCTGCCAAGACAGCACCCAAAGCTATCAACTCTGGGTCATCGCCCGCCGGTTTGCCGATCTTCTTCCGGGGTACGGATTTTCCAGTCATCCACTCCTCCTTAGAGGTACATGCGTTTCGACAACCTAATGGCCAGCGGCGATACGCCACCTATTGTGGGTACCTTTTATAACTCTGAGCGTAGACCTCTCTGATACTTTTTGTCTGAAAAGTTTTAACCCGTTCTACGCTTGCAGCCCACCAGCCTCTTTTAGTGCTGCCAATAGCACCGGAATATGGCTGCGCTCCTGGTCAGACACCGCGGTCAGCAGCGTTACGATGTTGGCGCTCAGGCTCGCCACGAAGGTTTCGGCCGCCCCGGAGTCTTTGAGTTCCCGCCGGTAACGTTGAGTGAACTCTTCGTAGGTGATCTCACTGCGGTGATAAGCCGATCGCAGTTCGCGGGAGGGAGTCAGCTCTTTTTCCCACAGATCCAGATGGGCCCGCACCTTCGACATCCCCCGCGGCCACAACCGATCCACCAGCACCCGCAACCCGTCGTTGCTACTGGGGGCTTCGTAGATTCGCCTAACCCGAAATTCAGTCATGAGGCCATGCTAATGATCACGGGAGGAAAGGACACAGAACTCGTTTCCCTCCGGGTCAGCGAGAACAGCCCAGGTCACTGCACTCTCGTCCTGTCCAACATTGACCCGCGTAGCACCCAGCCGCAGCAGCCGATCGATCTCCGCCTGCCGATCCTGCGAGGTATGCGGTGCCAAATCGAAGTGGAGGCGATTCTTCGTAGCCTTGACCTCAGGAACCGGTACGAACACCCAGCCCTGGCCTTGCTGCCGCCAGGTGGAGACGTCAGCGATCGGCTCCTCACTCAGATGGGGCGGAACGATGACTGCTTCCTCGGGAGTGTCATAAACCAGCTTCCACTCCAACGCCTCAGCCCACCAGCGGGCAAGCGCCTGCGGGTCGAGACAATCGATGACGACGGAGTACCACTTCAGTGCCATGGTTCAGACTGTGACACACGAAGCTGTGCCGGACAAGGGCTAATTCAACCCAGCGTAGGAGTGCAGCCCGGAGACGACCATGTTGATGAAGAAGAGGTTAAAGACCATCGTGGCCAGGGCGAGAATGTTGATCCAGGCTGCCTTGTGGTCTCGCCAACCCGCCGTCGCACGGGCGTGGAGGTAGGCGGCGTAGAGGATCCACGTGATGAAGGAGACTGTTTCCTTCGGGTCCCAGCCCCAGAATCGACCCCACGCGGCTTCGGCCCAGATGGCGCCGAGCACGACGCCGAGTCCGAAGATGGGGAGGGTGAAGATGGCGGACTTGTAGGCCAGTGCGTCGAGCTTCTTGGCACTAGGCAGGGGCTTGGCCAGCGCGCCGAAAAAGCCGCGTTCTTGACCACGGGGCTGCCAGATGCGCAGCAGGTAGAGCAAGGAGGCGATACCGGAGAGCATGCCGATCGAGGCGCCGATGGAGACGGTGGACACGTGGATCGGGAACCAGAAGGACTGCAGGGCCGGTACGACTGGAGCGGCATCGGAGTAGAGCTTGGTGCCACCGAAGAACATGAGGGCCAGAACGGGAACCAGCAGCCAGGGCCAGACGATGCGCCACTCTTTGCGCTGGATGACGATCGCGGCGCCGACCATGGTGAAACCGGTGATGACGAGGACGTACTCGTAGAGGTTGCCGAAGGGGAAGCGATCGGTGGCCAGGCCACGCATGACGGCGGAGGCGACGTGAACGACGACACCAAGCCACACGAGTGACTGGGTCATGCCACCCCACTTGTTGGCGGCGGCTTCGCGGCGATGGAGCTCATCCTCGGTGATGGTCTCCGCGGTATTTTCAGCGCTCGCCTCGGCAGAATCGGAGCCTCCGGCCCCTACCGAGACCAGCTGCTTAGATTCGACGTTGCTCAGCACCCGGCGGGCATCAACGACGCTGAGCATCTTCACGTAGTAGACCATGGACAGCACGAGGGCGCCCAGGTAGATGATGAGCGCCGTGATGAACGCGGTGTCGGAAAAACTAGCGAGAGTCTGATTGACAGGCATGGACTCTTAAACACCCTCACAGTCGGTGGAGCTAGGCAGATACCTTTGTGAGGCTACCGCACCCCACTAATGGGTTCCAACCCTTGACCGAGACATTGATCCATCTTTTGATGGGCTACCCCCACCGGGGTTAGTCGCGGTCGTCGTACAGCCCATCCTCATCGTCCAACTCATCGGGATCGGGCAGGCCAAGAAGCTCGCGGTGGATCGTGTCGAACTCGCTACCCCAGCCGGCGCGGTCGGTTCGCGCCAGGCCGCCGAGCTCGACGAGCGTGGTGCCATCGGCGGCCGGGCGCAGGCGCACCCAGATGCGGCGGCGCTTGATCACCAGGGAACCGACGAGGGAAATCAGCATGATCGACGCGGTCACCAGCACCCACGGCTGGAAAGGATCGCGGGAGATTTGGTAGTTCGCGAATTCGCTGGCGCCGTCGAAAGTAACCACGGTGCCATCATCAAGCGTGACGGATTCCCCCTGGGTGAGGTTCACGCGCTCAATCTTTTGTAGCTGGCCCGAGTGCAAGAGCGAGGGGTCGAGGCTGAAGATGGACTGGGCGCGGCCGGTGTCCAGGCCGGCGTCGCCACGGTAGACATCGATGGCCACGGCCGGATCGCGCATTGCTGGGTACTGGGAGGTGAGCAATTCACCCTTTTCACCATCCCATTGCGCGGTGGGGGCAAACAATCCCTGGATGGCGATCTGGTTCTGGCGGCGCTCGTAGAGGTCGGGGTACATACCGGCGGGGGGATCGAAACGCATGACGCCGGAGGAGAGGAAGAAGGTCGGATCATCGGGGCGCCACTGGATGGTCTGGGTGCGGGATTCGCCGTCCGGCCAGGTGACGGTGAAGGTCGGGGCGTAGCCGTGGCCCTGGAGATAGATGCGGTCGCCGTCGATGCGCAGCGGGTGGTTGACCTTCAGCTGGTAGTCCTGCCACTGATCCTTCGGGGTGAGGATGTCATCTCCGGCGGCCCAGGAGATGTTCGAGGTGAACATTTCGGCCTGGCCATTGGGGAGGTAGTCCGCGGAGAAGTCGTGGGCGTCGAAGCAGAAGGTGGTCAGTCCGGTGCCGTCGAACAGCGCACCGGCGCGGAAGGAGTCGAAGTTGGCGGTGGAGGTGTTGCAGAACTCCGTGTTTTGGGTAATCTCCGGGGTCTCGTAGTTGCCAGATTCGGTGACCACGATGACTTGGCCCTCGTAGTAGACGAGGCGACCGGCGGCGATGGTGATGAGCATGCCGACCAAGCCGAGGTGGAAGAGCAGGTTGGCGGCCTCGCGGGCGTAGCCCCGCTCGGCGGCGAGGGAAAAGGCGCCAGCCCGGTCTTCCGACGGCTGGTATTCCGAGACGTGCCATTTCTTCAGCAGGCGACGGGCATCGGCGGCCACTTCGTCGAGGGGCTTGTCGGATACGCCGGAGGCGTGCAGGGGCAGGCGGTGAAGGTTCTTCGGCGCCCGGGTGGGCGGGGTGTTCATGGCCTTCCAGTGATCCCAGGTGCGCGGGAGGATGCAGCCGACGAGGGAAATCGTGAGGAGGACGAAGATGGCAACGAACCAGACGGAGGAGAAGACGTCGAAAAGCTGCAGCTTGTCGTAGATCTCAGCGAGGCGGCCGTTGTTGGCGATGTACTCGGTGACGTTCTCCTCGTTGAGGCTGCGCTGCGGCAGGAGGGCACCGGGAATGGCGGCGATGGCCAGGAGGAACAGCAGGACCAGGGCGGTGCGCATGCTGGTGAGCCAGTGCCAGGCCTTGTTGAGGTAGGTGACGACGATCCGCATCGGTTTGTCTTCCATTCCTAGATTGGTTGTTGATCCGCCATGCGGCTAGATCAAGGTTGCGCCGTACTCCACGGTCCACTGCCGCACCCAGTTGATGAACTCCGCCCACGCGCCGGTCACCAGGGCCAGCCCGACGAGGATCATGAGCACGCCGCCGGTGATCTGGATGGCGCGCGAATGCTTGCTCAGCCATCCGATGGTGCGCATCGCCCGGGCCGAGCCCAGCGCTACGAGCAGGAAGGGTAGCCCCAGCCCAAGGCAGTAGCCGATGATGAGGATGACACCCCGGGCAGCAGTCATGCCTTCGGTGCCGGCGGATACGGAGATGATGGCCGCCAGCGTCGGCCCCAGGCACGGGGTCCAGCCGAGGGCGAACACTCCGCCCAGCAGCGGGGCGCCCAGCCACGTGGTCCAGCGTTTCGGCGCCATGCGCGTATCGCGCTGGAGCACGGGCACCAGGCCCATGAAGACGATGCCCATGAGGATGGTGATCACGCCTCCGACCCGCATGAGGGTCTCAGCGTTGAGCGTCAGCGCACTGATCGCCCCGAATACCGTCACCGTGGCCAGCACAAACACCACGGTGAATCCGAGGATGAACAACAATGCGGCACTGGCCACCGCCCATTGCCTTTTCTTAGCGACGACCG
This sequence comes from Corynebacterium atrinae, assembly GCF_030408455.1. Lineage (NCBI taxonomy): Bacteria > Bacillati > Actinomycetota > Actinomycetes > Mycobacteriales > Corynebacteriaceae > Corynebacterium > Corynebacterium atrinae. The sequence continues at coordinate 336,630 of NZ_CP046977.1, read as the reverse complement.
GCCCATGTCGGCCGTCCATGGTCATCTCACCGCCAACGATGCCCGCCAAGTAGGACATGTACCCAGGCACGAGGGGAACGACGCAGGGCGAGGCGAATGACACCAGTCCCGCCGCCGCGGCGGCGAGGATACCGAGCAACAGTGGGCCGGAGGCGGCGGCGTCGGCAAATTGTTGTCCCAGACCCTGGGCCAGTACCACGTCGACCACTAGGACTCCTGGGCCAAGGGAAGGGCGACGTCGAGAATATCGGTGGAGGTGACCTCCCGGAGGAAGACGGCGGCCGGGCGGTGTTGCTTATCCAGCACGATCGTCGTCGGAATGACGGACGCCGGCACGCCACCGAGGACGGCCGCGGTCCTAAACGGCGGATCATAGATCGACGGGTAGGTCAGGCCGTTGTCGGTGAGGAAGTCCTGCGCAATGGTCTGGTTGTAGTCGCGCACGTTGATGCCCAGGACGGTGCCGCCCACCTTCTGCAGCTCCTCGTGGGCAACCTGGAGGTCATCAGCCTCGGAACGGCAGGGGGCACACCACTGCCCCCACGCGTTAAGGACGACGACCTCGCCAGCGAAATCATCGAGGCTGATCTCCTGGCCCTCCTGGGTGAGGGACTCGCCGGTGAAGCTCGGCAACGGCGCCCGCTCGGACTCCGGGTAGAAGATCTCTACCTGGCCGCCGGGCGAGTGGAATTGGAAGGTACCACCGACGGCGACGGCATTCTTCGCGGCATCACCATCGGCGGTGCAGGCGCTCAGGGTCAAGGCCGCGGCAAGAACCACGGATACGGTTTTCAGGCGCATCCCGGTCAGATGTCCTTCGCCGGAGTGGAATAGAAAATGTCGGTGATCTCCGCGCCATCGAACACCAAGGAGGTGACGGAGGCGAGGTCGCATTCCCGCCCGGCATGGGCCAACGGCAGCTCCCGAGCGGCACGCTGCACCATGACGATGGGAAGCTGATGGCTAATGAGGATGGCCTCGTGCCCCTCCGCCTGAGCGCGCGCCCGCTCGACGGCCTTCATCATCCGCTCGGCGATATCCACGTAGGCCTCGCCCCAGCTCGGCTCGATGGGGTTGAGCATGAGCGGCCAGCGGACCGGGTTCCACAACTGGGAGCGCCAGCCCTTGGTGCGCAGGCCCTCGAAACGGTTGCCCGCCTCGACGATCCCGTCCACCGTGTCCACCTCGAGCCCAGTGATCTCGGCGAAGGGCTCGGAGGTTTCCTGTGCCCGCTGCAAGGGCGAGGCACCCAGGTAGGTGACGTCGTGGCCCTCGAAGGAGCGGGCCGTGCGGGCAGCTTGGGAGCGGCCCCGCGAGGACAGGTGGTAGCCGGGGATCGTTCCGTACAGGATCTTGTCGGGATTATGGACCTCGCCGTGGCGTACGAGGTGGACGATCGTGGTGCTCATGAAGGTTCCTTTAAGCAGTTGCTGCGGCGGCGGCCTGCGAGGCGGGGACGAGGGCGCTCTCAATCCTCTTGAAATCATCGTCGGTGAGGGCGGTGGACACAAACCACGTTTCATACACGCTCGGCGGGGCGTAGACCCCGTGGTCCAGCAGCGCGTGGAAGAAGGGCGGGAAGCGGAACGTGTCTGCTGCCTTCATCTCATCGAAGTTGTGCCCCTCGCCCTCGGCGAAACGGATGGAGAGCATCGTGGCGGCGCGCTGGATGTGGTGGGCCACGCCCTCCTTATTCAGGGCGCTGGAAATGAGCCCGGCCAGGCGGTCGGCGTTGGCGGTGAGCACCGGGTAGATGTCCTCGCTGGCCAGGCGCAGGGAGGCCATACCGGCGGCCATCGCCACCGGGTTTCCGGAGAGGGTGCCCGCTTGGTACACGGGGCCGTTGGGGGCGAGGTGCTCCATGATGTCGCGACGCCCACCGAAGGCCGCGGCAGGCAGGCCGCCGGAGACGACCTTGCCGAAGGTGGTGAGGTCACCGGCCACGCCATCGACGCCGAACCAGCCGGAGTAGGAGGTGCGGAAGCCGGTCATCACTTCGTCGAGGATGAGGAGGGCGCCGTTGGCGTGGGCCAGTTCCTTCAGCGCCGCATTGAAGCCGTCGCGCGGGGCGACAGCGCCCATGTTGCCGGCGGAGGCCTCGGCGATGATGCAGGCGATCTCACCCGGGTTCTCGTCGAAGGCGCGACGCACGGCGGCGAGGTCGTTGTAGGGAACGACGATGGTGTCGGCGGCCGACGCCCCGGTCACCCCCGGGGAGTCAGGTAGCGCGAAGGTGGCAACGCCGGACCCGGCAGCGGCGAGGAGGGCGTCGACGTGCCCGTGGTAGCAGCCGTCAAACTTGATGATCTTGGCGCGGCCGGTAAAACCCCGGGCCAGGCGCACGGCCGACATGGTGGCCTCGGTGCCGGAGTTGACCAGGCGCACCTCTTCGACGCTGGTCCGGTCCACGATCATCTGCGCCAATTCGGTCTCAGCGTTGGTGGGGGCACCGAAGGAAAGGCCCTTGGTCACCGCCTGCTGCACGGCCTCAACGACCTCGGGGTGGGCGTTGCCGTGGATCATCGGGCCCCAGGAGCACACCAGGTCCACGTATTCGTTGCCGTCGACATCCCGCAAACGCGACCCGGAGGCCGACTCGATGAAGCGGGTTTGGCCGCCGACCGATCCGAAGGCCCGCACCGGGGAATTCACGCCGCCGGGGATGAGGGCGCGGGCGCGCTCAAACGACCGGGCAGACGCGGTGGTGTGGGCGGAGGTCACATCGGCGGTAGTCATGGGAACCCATTGTAGGGGGTACGGCGGGGTAGTCCATAGGGTGGGGGTTACCCCACCACCTTCAGGCCAATAATGCCGCCCACGACCATGAGCAGGAAGAGCACCTTGAGCACGCTGATCGCCTCCTGACCAGTGGAAAAAGAGTACAGCACAGCCAGCGTGGCCCCGACTCCCACCCACACCGCATAAGCGGTTCCCAGGGGGAGGTTCTTTAGCGACCAGGCCAGCCCGCCCATGGAGATAACCAGGGCAACAACGAACACGAGGGAGGGGATGAGACGGCTGAACCCCGCTGACTTATCCAAGGCCACGGCCCAGACAGCTTCGAATGCCCCGGAGACGAGCAGAACAATCCACGACATAGTCACGACACAATCTTTCTGGCCGTCTTGTCGCGACTCCGGGTACGGCTCCCTCGTCCGGGCCCCACCAGGCGGGGCTAGATATCCGGTCAGCCTAGCAAACGGGCGACGGTCGCGCGGGCGTCGGCGATGACCGCCGGGACCCCCACTCCCCCAGCCCAGGCCCCGGTGACCTCGACCCCCGGGACTGAGGCCAGCTCGGAACGCACGGCCTGCACGGTGGCCAGGTGGGTCTCGTCGTAGCGGGGCAAGCCGCCGAACCAGCGCTGGACGTAGATCTCCGCCAGCCCGGCCTCGCGGCCGTCGAAACCAGTAACCGTCTGCAGGTCATCCAGGGCCCAGTCGACGAGGTCGTCTTCGTCGGCGCGCACGATCTCATCGTCGCCGAAGCGGCCGAAGCTGGCGCGCACGAAGGCACCGCCCCGTTCACTCAGGTGGGGCCATTTCTTCGACGACAGGGTAAAAGCCTTGGCCCGCACACCGGGCTCATCGGCGGCGACGAGCACGCCGGAGTTGTCCGGCAGGCCCTCGGCGGAATCGAACTTCATGCCCACGACGACGGAGGAGGCCAGCTTGATGGACTTCAGCGCCGCCGACGCCTCCGGGGACAGCGAACGCAGCAGCATCGCGGTCGTCGGCGCCGGAGTGGCAAAGACGACGCGGTCGTAGGTGCCTTCGCCCGCCCCAGTGATGGTGAAGCCGCCCACTCCGCGGGTCACGCCCGAGACGAAGGCATCAAGGTGAATGTCGGCGCCAGATGCCTCGGCAAGGGCCTCATAGACAACCGCGTACCCGCCGTCGAAGGAGGCGAACACTGGCTTCGGGTCACCACTGCGAGCCGGGCGCTGGGATTCCACCCGCGCCACCGCCCCCGACAACGTGACCTTCTCACCAGCCTCAGCCAGTGCGTCGAAGGCCAACGCCAACTGCGGCACCGTCGCACGCACGCCCAGGTCATCGGCGAGGCAGGAGTACACCCCACCGAGCAGGGAGGACACCACGCGGTCAACGACCTCGTCGCCATAGCGCTCGCGGATCAAAGCACCCAAGTTGAGGTCCCCGCCGACCGGCCAGGTGATGCTGTCCTGGTCCCCTTCGGCGTCGATACGCGAGGCGGTCTCCGCCGAGACCAGATGGGCGATCGGCTCGGAGCTAGACGGAATGCCCATGACGCCGACGGCGGGCAGTGCCCGCGTCTGGCCGCCGGAATAGACGAGCGAGCGCAGGTCCGAGGGGTAGCGCAGCAGCTCACCCAACCCCAGGCCTTCGAAGTAGTCGGTCGCATCCGAGCGGAAGGCGAGGTAGGCCTCGGCGCCCATGTCCGTCGGCCCGGAGGCGAAGGGCACGGTGAACAGCTTGCCGCCAATGCGGTCCTCGGCCTCGAAGACATCGATGGCGGCGTCGGCGTCCGCGCGGCGGATCTCGGTAGCAGTGACGAGGCCGGCGAGACCGGCTCCGATGATGGCGTAGCGCACTAGTTTTCTCCGTGAACGATGGCGACGGCCTCGGTGATGGCCTCCGCCGGGGTGGTGGGCAAGACGCCGTGGCCGAGGTTGAAAATGTGGCCGGTGGCATCACCTGCGGCAATGGCGGCGGCCGCCTCGGACTTAATGCGCGCGACCTCCCGCTCCACCACGCTACGCCCAGCGAACAGCATCGCCGGGTCCAGGTTGCCCTGCAGCACCTTCGGCCCGCTCACCGCGTTGATCCGCGCGGCGGCCTGGTCCAGCGGGACTCGCCAATCCACTCCCATGACCTCGGAACCGGCCTCGCTCATGGCACCAAGCAGCTCGCCGGTACCCACGCCGAAGTGGATGCGGGGAATGCCGGCGTCCTCGATAGCGGCAAGGATCTCGGTGGAATACGGCAGCACGAACTCGCGATAATCGCGCTCGGTGAGGAACCCCGCCCAGGAATCGAACAGCTGCATGGCGTCAATTCCGGCGTCGATCTGCAGCTGCAGGAAGCGAATGATCGTCGGCGTCAGGCGACGCATGAGGGCGTGCCACGTCTCGGGCTCGCTGTGCATCATGGCCTTCGTCTTCTCGTGGTTCTTACTCGGCCCACCCTCCACTAGGTAGCTGGCCAGCGTAAACGGCGCCCCCACGAAACCGATGAGGGCCTGCGAGTCAGTCAGCTCGTCGAGGATGATCTCGATCCCGGCACTCACTTCCGGCACGTCCGCCTCCAGGATGGCCAGCTTATCGACGTCCGCGCGGCTCCGGATGGCACTATCCATCACCGGTCCGCGGCCCGCCACAATGTTCACCCCGACGCCGGCCGCTTTCAGCGGCACGACGATGTCGGAGAACAAGATCGCCGCGTCAACATCGTGACGGCGCACCGGCTGCATGGTGATCTCCGCCAACAGCTCCGGCATGAAACAAGAATCGAGCATGTCGATGCCCTCCCGAACCTGCCGGTATTCCGGCAGGGAACGGCCGGCCTGGCGCATGAACCAGACGGGGGTGCGGGTGGGGGTGCGGCCGGGGACAGCGGCGTCGAGAAGCGGGGCGTCGATGAGGGTGCGGCGAGTCATAGCGTCCATTGTGGTCCATAAGTTGGATACGGCCTAAACGGACGCATTCCCAACTAGCGGCGGAACACTCGCGCCCGGTTCGAGCGCGCCTCAATAATGAGGGAGGAGCCCAGCATGAGGACCGTCGCCGCCATCGGATGAAGCACGCCAGCGATCGAGGCCAGCACAGCCAGGCCGTTGTAGGTCCAGGCGAACACGATGTTGCGGTCAATGATCCGGCAGATACGCCGACAGTGAACGATGAGCTGCGGGATCGCCGTGACATCCGGGCGCAGGACAATCGCGTCGACGTCTGGGTGTTCGGAATGCGCGATGCGATCAACCTGGGCATCCGTTCCCATGAGGATGCCCACGTCCGCCACCCGCAGGGAACTGAGCACCGACGCATCCCCCACCATGCCGACTGTCGCCCCGCGGGTATGCACCGAGCGCACTGCCTGGGCCTTCTTGCCCGGAGCAATGCCCGCGAGAACGTGGTCGATGCCAATGCGGTCGGCAATGCGGCGCGCCACGGGGTAGGTATCGCGGGACAGCATCATCGTTTCAATCCCCATGTCGCTCAGGTCATGGATTGCTTCCTCGGCGTCATCCTTGACCGTATCGCGCAGGGTAATCACGCCCCGATCACGTCCTTTCCAGCGCACGACCAATGGCGTACCGCCGGAGACTGCCGCCGCTGCCAGACGCCCCTGGAGCTGAGACATGTTGAGCGGTCGCCACAACCGGGCCTCCATCGGCTGCATACTCACGTGCCCGCTGTCGTCGGTAACTGGCAGCTCGATGTGTCCGCGGAAGTCTCCCTCGGGCCCGATCTCAAAGTGGCTGACGTCGATCCAGTGGGGGACTTCCTCACCGCCGGTACCGAAGTCGCGGGCCTCGCGTGCCGCCCGGACCAAGGCGCGGGAGACGGGATGATCGGATTCCATGGCCAGAGCCCCGGCCACGCGCAGCACCAGTTCGGGGTTTTCTCCCCGGTCGGCGGTGACCGTCTCCACGGTCATGCCGGTCTCCGCCAGCGTGCCTACTCGGTTGAAGATCACCGTGTCGATGTTTTCAATCACCCGCACGATGCTTCCATCGCGAATAAGCACGCCGTTGCGGGCGGCGGATTCAATACCGTTGCGGATAGCCAAGGCTGGCGACAAAGCAATTGCGACCGGCGCGACCGAAGCAAGCACCGCCAGGGACGTGGCGAAGGCCGCGTTGAAGTTGCCGGCGATGAGCACCCACAACAAGAAATCGAGGACGGCGATACCGAAAGCAGCGGGGATCAGCATTGCGGCGGTACGAGTAGACAGCAACGTTGATTGGATCTGCTTCTGGTTCGCGGCGAAGACCCAGCGGCGAATAGCGGTCAGGCGAGTGCCGTGCCCGGTGTATGCAGCACGCACCTTAATGCGCCCCCGCAGGTTCTTCGTCCCGGCGTAGACGTAGGAATTAACCTTGACGTCCTGAATATCGGCCGGACCCGAGCCGAACAAGCCCGGCGACGCCATGCAGGACCCGCCCACGACCTGGCCGTCGACCGGAATGATCTGGCCCTCTTCGACGCTGATGTCGTCGCCAACATTCACTTCCTGCAGCGGAATCTTCTCTTTGGTTACCCCGGCCACGCCGCCGTCGCCACTGGTGGCTTTCTTCTGCACCACCTCAACCAGTTCATGGGGGCTGGGCCGGCGGGCATCCAGCTCATCGAGCAGGCTGACGCGGCTACGCATGGTGAGCAACCGCCCGACCAGCAACAGCACCGTCATGCCGCAGGCGACGTCGAGGAAGAGCTCACCGTCGACAATGCGGTTGTGGTCGAAGGCGAACCACGACGGCGTCGTCCGCCAGCCGAGATCACCCGCCGGGGTGAAAACCAGCATGACCATCGACCACATCGTGGCGGCGATTATCGCGACCGAGCTCGCAGCGTCCAGCGCGGTCAGACCGCGACGCACTCCGCCAGCCATGGCCCGGTGGAAGGGCCACGCGCCCCACGTCACCACCGGCAACGCCAACCCCAGAGTCACCCACTGCCAGCCATCGAATTGCAGGGACTGGAAGTACGTGAGCAACAGCACCGGCAAGGTGAGCACAAGTGTGATGAACAGCCGGGTGGGTGTGAGCAGATCACGGGCGGTGAACAAAATGTCCTGGCGCCCTTTGGCCTCCGGATCGCGCAGGCTTTCCTGGGAGCTATTCAAGAACCCGGCGCGCCGCGCCCGTTCTTGGATACGTGCCTCTTGCTCCAGATGTCGGCGGAACTTCCACGACATGGATGAACGACGGCGCTTGGGGCGAACCTCAGCCCGTTGGGTCAGCGGCCCTTCCCCCGAGTGGGAGTGCATAATCCGGCGGCGCAAGGAGCTGTCGGTGAGCACGGCCCCCACTCCAAAGCTCTCGATGACGAGGATCAGGTCGTTGGGGTCCACCGTATCGGGAGCGGTCACCCACGCGGTGGCGTTGGGGTAGACCAAGCGGGCGCGCACCCCGTGGATTTGCTCAAGCGCGGCTTCGATGTCGGCGATGTCGGGGGCATTGTCCAAGCCCGTGAGGTCGAAGGCGTAGGACACTTTGGGTCGCTCGGAGGGATCGGCGGGCTGGGTGCGCTCCTCATCGATGTCGTTGAAGCCGGCTGCCCGGGCAGCGGTCCTCGCCTCAGCGATCGCCGAGGAGACGACATCGTCATAGCGGTTATTCATGATTCGAAGACTAGTAGTTCCGGCCGTTGGCGCGGGCAAAGTAGCGATTGGATGCCGGGCGGAACACCAAGAAGGCGGCCACGGCGAGGAGGATAACGATGACAATCATGGCTAGCCCGCCGACCTGGATGGCGAAGGCGGCGACGTTGCAGAAAACGGCCAAAGCGATGACGACGATGAGGACGCGGCGCGAGACGAGGCCCGCGGACTTCAGCTGCGCAGCCAGGGCGGCCACGAGCACTCCGGCGACGACGTTGAAAATGGCCACGAAACGAACATTGCGGTGGAAAGCTTCAATGACCTCGGGTGCGGCTCCGGCCCGATCCTCGACGGGCAATGCGAACATCACCAGACCCGAGAAAGTCATGAAAATGGCCGCCGCGACGCACACCCAGTAACCCCAGCGCAGCACGGGTGGCCAGGACCCATCAGCGGGATCGGAGGCACCGTCGCTTCGCAGGCGCCGGTTCGGATCATCCGGCGAACGATACATTCCAGGGAACATGCTGGGCATACTCGTATCTCAGCTCCTGTCTTTGGCCACGGGCAGTTCGCGAGTCCACTTCAGGGTGTCTTCCTTGAACGTCAGGAACACTCCCATGACGGCGGCGACACCCACGAGGATCTGCACGATTCCATCTACGACATACAGTGCCACGGGTACATTCGTCCCGCCAGGTGTGACCATGAACAGCATCATCACGCGGAACCCGAAGTAGAACCCGAAGACCAGCAGCATCCGGCGGGCCGTCCCGGCGAAGCGGGAGCGCCGCCACAGGGCGAAGATCATCCACGTGAGCAGGCCCATGATTGCCAGACTCAGCGCTCCCATGAACAGCACCGAGCCGTAGGCCGCCAGACGTACGCCGGTGTCCCCGATGGACTCCAACCGCTGCGGGTCCGTCTGCTCCTTGGCCGCGGCGATGAGCGCGGAGGGATCAATGAAGGAGATGGTCACATTGAGGATCTGGTGGAGAACCTCCCCACCTACAGCGAAGGCGAACAACCACACCATGAGCCGCACCGACTCCGGCGGCATGGTCTTCTCGGTCTTCTCAGTCTTCTCAGTGTCAGACATGAAGGGCCCGGGCAGCGTCGGTGGCAAAGTAGGTGAGGATCTGGTCGGCACCGGCCCGCTTAATAGAGGTCAATGATTCCATCATCACTGCCTCCAGGTTGATCCACCCATTGCGACCGGCGGCCTGAATCATCGAGTATTCGCCGGATACCTGGTACGCGGCGACTGGCACCGGGGAGGCGTCCGCCACCGCGCGCAACACATCGAGGTACGGCAGGGCTGGCTTGACCATGACGAAGTCGGCGCCCTCATCGATGTCGAGTTCCACCTCAAGCAGAGACTCACGCAAGTTGGCGGGATCCTGCTGGTAGGTGCGGCGATCGCCCTCCAAGGATGAGCCGACGGCCTCGCGGAAGGGCCCGTAGAAGGCGGAGGCGTATTTGGCGGAATAGGCCATGATGGACACATCCTCGTGCCCGGCACCATCCAGCGCCTCCCGAATCGCCAGGACCTGGCCGTCCATCATCCCCGAAGGGGAAACGATGTGCGCCCCGGCGTCGGCCTGGGCCACCGCCATCCGCTGATACCGGGTCAGCGTTGCATCATTATCGACGACCACCCGTCCCCACCGGTCCTGCGACAGCACGCCGCAGTGCCCGTGGTCGGTGAACTCGTCCAGGCACGTATCGGCCATGATGAGCAGATCATCGCCGAACTCCGCCCGCAGCTCGCGGAGAGCGCGATTGAGGATGCCCTCCTGCTTCCACGCCGGCGAACCCTCCGCGTCCTTATCCGCATCGAGCGGGACGCCGAAGAGGTCAACGCAGCGCACCCCGGCGTCGAGCGCCTCGTGGGCCGCGGCCTTCAAGGAATCAAACGTGTGCTGTTGGACGCCCGGCATGGAAGAAATGTCCCGGGGTGCGTCGATGCCGTCGGCGATGAACATCGGCAAGATGAGGTCCGCGGGACGCAAGGTTGTCTCAGCTACGAATTCCCGCATCGCCGGATTCAGCCGCAAGCGGCGGGGGCGGCGCGCGGGGGCGGGAACGTGCAGGGGGGCAGAATGCTGGTCAGTCACAGCGAGGGCTGAACCTTTCCGGAAGGCGAGTACTTAGACCGCCATCATAGTGCCCGGCGCAAATCAGTCCTTGTCTACTGCCACTGGCTTGCGACGTGCGCGGCGCTTCTTCTTCGGCGGTGGCAACTGCCCCGCCGCACGGAGGTTGGCCACGTGGTTGGCCAGGGCGTCGACAAGATCGGGCACCTCGGCGGTAGCGGGAACTATGTCGACCCGCAGGCCCATCTCCTTCGCAGTGGCCTCCGTCATGGGACCAATGCAGGCGATGATGGTGCGCTGATGCGGCTTACCGGCGATGCCCACCAGGTTCTTCACCGTCGACGACGACGTAAAGCACACGGCGTCAAAGCCGCCCGACTTGATCATTTCGCGGATCTCCGCCGACGGCGGAGCGGCCCGGACTGTCCGGTAGGCGACGACATCGTCGACTTCCCACCCGGCCTCCACCAGGCCGTCGACAAGCACATCGGTGGCGATGTCGGCCCGGGGCAGCAGGACGCGACCCACCGGATCAAGCTCCTCGACATAGTCGGGGAAGACTTCGACCAATCCGGCTGCGTTTTGCTTCGTCGACGGCGGCAGCAGCTCTGGCGTCATACCCAGCTCGCGGATGGCGTCGGCAGTTTTGGAACCGACGGCGGCCAAATGAACGCCAGCGAAGGAGCGGGCGTCGAGGCCGAACTCATTGATCTTCTCCCACACCGCGGACACCGCGTTGACGGAGGTGAACACGATCCACTGGTACCGGCCTTCAACGATGCCCTTGATCGCGCGTTCCATCTGCGCGGGGTTGCGCGGCGGTTCGACAGAGATCGTCGGCACGGACTGCGGAATGGCGCCGTATGAGGACAGGCGCGCGCTCATCGACGCAGCCTGCTCCTTGGTGCGCGGCACCAACACGCGCCAGCCGTACAGCGGGCGGTTTTCCCACCAGGAGTACTTCGTGCGGTCGTCCACTCCCTTACCGAGGGTGACCACCAGCTGGCCACCCAGCTCAACGTCGAGGCGGCCCAAGGTACCCAACGTCGCATCGTGGGTGCGCTGCAAGCGGGTGGTGCCGTTGACGGTGACTGAGACCGGAGTGTCCGGGCTCATGCCGCGGGAAATGAACTCCGTGGCAATCGTGCTCAAGTTCTCATCGGCCGCCTGCAGCACCAGCGGCTGCGGGGCACTGGCCAGCTGATCCCAGTCGACGTTGTTCTCCGTGACATCGGTTTCGGTGTAGGTCGAGCCCAACGCGATACCCGCAAAAGAGGGCACCGTGGACGGCAGAGACATGCCCGGCACCACCTGAAACTCCAGGCCAAGGCCAGCGACAGCGGCGATCTCCGCCATCGTCTGATCCCGGGTCAACGGGTTACCGGTGACGAGGCGGATGACATCACCTTGTTCCTCGGCGAGGGCATCACGCAACTGCGCGGCCACCTCATCGGGGGTAGATCCAACGGGCTCACGAATATCGGCGGCGGTGGGCTCGGCGGGACGCGCGGGACGGCGGCGAGCCCCGGCTTCCTTGGCCTCAGCACAGATGCGCTCGTATTCCCGCTCCGCGGCATCCAGCTTCTCCTGAGGCACTGGCAGAGCAGCAGCCACGACCTCACGCACGCCTGGGAGGACAGCTGCATCTGTGACGGCAATGATCGCCGAAGAAAGCACCTCGCGGGCACGGATAGTGAGCAGATCGGGGTTGCCAGGGCCAGCGCCAACGAAGACGACCTTTCCCGGCTGGGAGGTCTGGGGAGCCATGCTCATACGGATCTTTTCTACAGTCGATGGTTAGTATCACAACAGGTCAAGACACAAATGCGCGCCCATCGCTGCGACCGCCATTCCCATAAAGGGGGCCATATCGCATGCGGGGCGTCCACCGTGTGGTATCTACACCTTAAATTAATAAGGCCAGATTACGAAAACACCCGACTCAGAGGAAACGCCCGAGTTGCTTGGCGTACTCCTCCGCTTGGGTCGTCGAGATGATAATCCGGCTGATCGTCCCGGAACTCAAATCAATGACCACACCGGGGCCGGTGCCATGACACACGGAAAGGACGCTGGCGCGGGAGCCATCGCGGGTGACAAAGGTGCCGGTATCGGTCACCCCTTTGACGCGGGTGCCGGGGGCGTGTCGGTGTCGCTCGAGAGCGGTAGCGAAGGCGAGCGCATCATCCACCACGCGCACCCCGGAGATAGCCCGGGCGGGCACGGTGAGGTGAGAGCGGTGGGCTGCAATCTTTTCCCACCAGTTGAGGGTGACGGTGACCTGACGTTCGTCGATCTGTAGTTCGGCCATAATCCGGTAGAGCTTACCTCGCCATGACCTCGGCGGCGCCGTCCTCGATGAGCTGGCGGGCAATCTGCTCCCCCAGCTCGACCGGGTCGGTCCCGGAGGCACTGTGCTTAAGCTGTGCCGATCCGTCGAGAGCGAACACCCCAGCGGTGAGGGTGATGGTCTCGCCCTCCAAAGTGGAATGTGCCGCGACGGGGGCGGTGCAGCCCGCCTCCAGTCGATTGAGGACGATGCGTTCGGCGATCGCACAAGTGTAGGCGGCGGCGTCGATAAGCGAATCGATGGCGCGGCGGGCCTCCTCGTCGTCGGCGCGGCACTCGATGGCCAACGCGCCCTGCGCGGGGGCCGGGAGGATGACCTCGGGGCTGAAGACTTCCGTTGCGCGGTAGCCCTGCTCGACGCGGGAGAGCCCGGCGTAGGCCAGGACGACGGCATCGAGCTCGCCGGAGGTGACCTTGCCCATGCGCGTATCAATGTTGCCCCGTAGGGGCAGGATCTCCAGGTCAGGGCGGTGCGCGCGGAGCTGGGAGATGCGGCGGGGCGCGGAGGTGCCCACCTTTGCCCCCTCCGGGAGGGTGGCGAGGGTGAGGCCATCGCGCGCGATGAGGGCCTCGCGGGCGTCGGCACGCACCGGGACGATGAGGTGGAAGCGCTCATCGGGGGCCGTCGGCAAGTCCTTGAAGGAATGCACCGCAATGTCGCACTCGCCGGCCACCATGGCCTCGCGCAGCGCCTGCGTGAACACGCCAACCCCGATGCGCTCCACGGGCGCCATATTGACGTCGCCGGCCGTGGTCACGATGTGCAACTCGGCGTCGAAGCCATGGGCAGCCAACGCCTCACGCACGTGGCCGGACTGGGTGGTGGCCAGCTTCGAGCCGCGCGTACCGATCTTCAGGGTCATTTCTGTTCCTTCTCGTTGATTCCGACCTTGCCTTCCGGCAGGTCAGCGACATCAATTGCCACCGCTGGCCCATCCGCGGCCAAGCCAAACAACTCCTGCAAGGCAGACTCATAGGACACGACACCGGACTCGGCGGCCAACTTCTTCACCCGCACCGTCGGCTGGTGCAGCAGCTTATCGACGACCCGCCGCACCGTCCGCGTCACCTCCTCAAACTCCGGAGAATCAATCGCCGGAGTCCGCGCCCGCAGGCGCTCCAACTCCGTGTCCACCAATTCGGAAGCGTGCTTGCGCAATGCGGCCACCGCCGGCACCACATCACGAACCCGCTGTTCAGAGCTATAAGCGTGTAGCTCCTCGGCGACGATCCCCAGCGCCTCCTGATGTCCCGTCGCGTGATCGCCGCGCCCCGACATTGTCTTGTGCAGCCGCTCAATGTTGACGAGGTGCACGCCCTGCAACTGCGCCGTGTCGTCGTCGATATCGCGGGGCATCGACAGGTCAATGAGAGTGAGATTATCCACCCGATCGCGGGGAATATCCGCCGGGGTAATGGTGAAATCATCCGCACCCGTCGCCGATACCGCCAGGTCAACCCGCGACAGCACCGCCGCCCGATCCGCGAAATCCACCACCTCGGCCGGCACGCCGGCCTCCCGCGAATGCTCGGCGAGACGCTCCGCCCGCGATCGCGTGCGGTTGGCGATAATCAGCTTATCGACGCCCAGCTTCCCCAGGTGCGTAGCCGCCAGCGAGGCCATCGCCCCCGCACCCAGGACCAAGGCGGTGCGTCCGGTCAGCTGATCAGTGCCCAGGTGCTCCAGCGCCTCATCCACCGCGACCGACACCATCGACGCCCCGGCGTCATCAATATCGGTCTCAGAATGCACCCGCTTGCCGGTATGCAACGCCGACTGGGCCAACGAATGCAACGCCGGACCGACCGTCCCTTTCTCACTGGCCTCCTGGTACGCCGTGCGCACTTGGCCAATAATCTGCTGCTCCCCCACCACCATGGAATCCAACCCCGAAGCCACGACCATCATGTGCTCCGCGGCGGCGTCGGCGTAGCGAACATAGAGGTAGCCACGCAGAGTATCGATATCCACATCCGAGATCTCGTGCAACACCTCCACGACATCCTGCACCCCAGAATGGAAGGAATTAGTGACCGAGTAAATCTCCAGCCGGTTACACGTGGAGACGATCATCGCCTCGCTGAGCGCAGGGCAATTAATGAGCTTGGTGGTGGTATCTTCCCGCACCGTCTCGTCCATGCTCAGTCGCTCGAGCAACGCCACCGGCGCCGATCGGTGCGACATTCCCACGACGAGCACACTCACGTTAACCTTCACCGCTTTCGACCTGGATCACAATTTCATACCCCGGGGCGTGGCTGGGCGCGCACCTCGGGGCGGATCAAACAAAAGGATACCCCCGAGTGAAGAAAAGTCCGTATCTACCCCCGAGCTAGTGGGCCAAAGCCTCCGCCAGCTCCCCATTGTCCACTTCCCAACAGGCGAATTCCTCACCATCAACCACCACCACCGGCACCCGATCACCAAATTCCATCGCCAGCTCGCGATCATGATCAACGTTACGCACCACCAAGCCCACACCCGCCGCCGCCACGACCGGCGCAATCTGCTTCTCCACCCGCGCGCACGAACCACATGATGTCCGCACCATAAGCTCCACCACCTGCGCCACAGCCCGACTCCACTTCTTCCCAGCTTCTTGCCCAGCGCTGCGAATGCAACGCGCCTACGATGGACACGATACAGAGCAGGCCCCGCACCCCAAGGAAGGCACGAACACCGCCGTGACCCCGCCTAACAGCGAACCAGTTTTCCCCGGTTCCCCGCGAGAATTCCTCGCCAGCTGGAGCGCCACGCGCGGCAACCTCCGCCGCTTCCTCGAAGAACGAGCCCTCCCACCACTGGGCGAAGAACACCAACGCGCCGCCGGCGAAGCCTCCGCCGCCGCCGCCGTCCAAGAAACCTTCGGCATCGAGCTCGACGCATTTTCCTCCGGCGTCGATTCCGTCTCCGGGTCGATCGAGGCCGCTGGCGGCTTCCACATCAACCTGCCCGACCCGGACATCCCCCAAGACGTCGGCGCCGCCGCCTTCTTCGACGTTGACAACACGCTCATCCAAGGCTCTTCGCTAGTCGTCTTCGCTCTCGGCCTGGCACGCAAACGCTACTTCCACCTCCAGGAAGTGCTGCCCATCGCTTGGAAGCAGATTAAGTTCCGAGTCACCGGCTCCGAAAACGCTAACGACGTCGCCGCCGGTCGTACCCAAGCTCTGGAGTTCATCAAAGGCAAAAGCGTCGCCGAGCTCGTCGAGCTTTGCGAAGAGATCGTGGACAGCACCATGATCGACAAGACTTGGCCCGGTACCCGGGACCTCGCCGAAATGCACCTGGCCGCAGGGCACCAAGTGTGGCTCGTCTCCGCCACCCCCGTGCAACTCGCTCAGATCCTGGCCAAACGCTTCGGCTTCACCGGCGCCCTGGGTACCGTCGCCGAGGTGGTGGATGGCAAATTCACCGGACGCCTCGTCGGAGACATCCTCCACGGCCCCGGCAAAATGCACGCCGTGGCAGCCCTAGCCGCCATCGAACAGCTCGATCTAACCCGTTGCACCGCCTACTCGGACTCCATCAACGACATTCCCATGCTGTCGATGGTCGGCACCGCCGTCGCCATTAATCCCGACGCGAAGCTTCGCAAAGAGGCCGGAAAGCATGGCTGGCAGGTACGCGACTACCGCAGCCTTCGCCGCGCCGTCCGCACCTTCGGCCTGCCCGCCCTCGCCACCGCCGCATTCAGCCTGAGCAGCTGGCGAATCTTCCACGGCCGCCGACTAAAGCCAGAATAAGCGACACCGCCTTCTGTTTCCCCAGTGCGGGGAGACGGAAGGCGGTGTAACTACGAGGCTTACTTGCCCAATTTACGACGCTGAACGCGAGTACGGCGCAGCATCTTGCGGTGCTTCTTCTTGGACATGCGCTTGCGGCGCTTCTTGATGACAGAACCCATGGGGTTTCCTCATTTCGGATTGATGTACGTACATGACCTGCCGACTTTTCCACGGACCCCTTTTGGGAGGTCGCAGCGACCGAGGTGCACGCTCGGCGCAAATAGATCGTCGGCACGAATGCGATTCATCATACCGACAGGGCCTAGTAGGGCCAAAAACCGCGTTCGCTAACAAGATAGCCACGTGTCGCTCCAGGAAAGGGTCGAAGTTGTTAGCGAACGCCGGTTTCAAGGGCAACCGGCCCCACCGCTGGGCAAAAGCCGCGTTCGCTAACAACTTGACCCGATTCCGGGCTGGAAAAACCCAGAGTTGTTAACGAACGCCGGTTTCGAGCACCACCAGGCCAAGGCGACGGCGGCGCCCCACCCTCCGGAGAGAGTCGAGCGCCGCCGACGATGGAGCGGGGATCTGGGCCTAACCAGCCTCGTAGTACGAAGACTCGAGGTAGTCCTTGACCGCTTGCTCGTGCACTCGGAAAGAACGCCCGACGCGTACGGCGGGCAGTTCACCGGAGTGAAC
Source organism: Corynebacterium atrinae (assembly GCF_030408455.1). Lineage (NCBI taxonomy): Bacteria > Bacillati > Actinomycetota > Actinomycetes > Mycobacteriales > Corynebacteriaceae > Corynebacterium > Corynebacterium atrinae. The sequence goes on along the minus strand of NZ_CP046977.1, from coordinate 319,454 downwards.
GAGCCGGTAGACGGTCATCTTGGATACGCGCATGATCTCCGCGACCTCGGCGACAGTCTGGAACGATCCCTTGTCTGCATTAGCCATAATTTATCTAACCCTTCAAGCAGGTGGCGCGCTGCAGGCTTCCCCTCCCGCAGTTCGGTCACGCACGTGCTTGAACTAGCTTAGCGTGAATTGTGTGACTGTTGCGACTTAAGTGCCAGAAAATTCTTCGAGATCCCCCTGCCGGGACACGTTCTTCCCCGAACCCAAATCAGCGGAACGCTGGGCGCACGCCTCCGTTGCCCGGAAGAAAGCACCGCGAATTCCGGATTCCTCCAGCTCACGCAGCGCGGCGACGGTGGTGCCCGCCGGCGAGGAGACGTTCGCCCGCAAGGTCGCCGGATCGACCCCAGATTCCGCGAGCATGACCCCCGCGCCAGCCGCGGTGGTGGTGACGAGCTTTTCGGCGATGTCCCTGGTGAGGCCGAGGGAAACGCCAGCGTCGATTAGCGCCTCGGCAACGAGGAAGAAGTAGGCGGGCGAGGAGCCAGCCAACGCAGTGACGGCATCCATGTCAGATTCCTCGACGGGGACGACCTCACCGACGGTGCCTAACAGGTTAGTGACTTCGGCCAGCTGCTCATCGCTAACGAAGCGGCCGGTAGCGACGGCGTTCATGCCACGTCCGACCAGCATGGGGGTGTTCGGCATGACCCGGACGACGGGGGTGCCTGCGACGGAGGCGTCTTCCATTGCGGCGAGGGGAATGCCCGCGGCCATGGAGACCAGGACGGTGGTGGCGTCGTTGTCTTCAAGGGTGTCGGAGATCTCGCCAATGAGAGAGGTGATGTCCTTTGGCTTCACGCAGAGGAAGACGACTCCCGCACCTTCCACCGCCTGGCGGTTATCCGTTAGGTCACGCACCCCGTACTTTTCGCGGAGTTCCACGCCGCGCTCAGGGCGTCGATTGGTGACGGTGATGGTCTGCGGGTCGGCGCCAGCGTTGATGAGGCCGGAGATCAAGGCCTCGCCGATTTTGCCGCCGCCAAGGACTGCGAGATTTCTCATGGCCTCCACCCTGCCACACGCTGGAGCGCCACCCAAGGACACCGGGCAGGCCACCTGAAGAGAAACAAAACACATGAGAAAGTGCCGTCTCACCTTTGTTCCCAATTAGCTTTTTCTCAGTAACTTATTCATTTGCAGTTAGCTAACAACGGCATCGACCGCCATTGCATACAGCCAACTGCCAGCTACCCGGCTCTTCTTTACTTATTCTGCCACCTTCCCTCCCAGCTCATTCCAGCTTTTTTACAACTTGAGTTTCCATACTCGCTGATATCAACACCTCGTACTCGCTATTGAAAGGAACTCATTCCCATGACTTCGCCCGCGATGATGATCTTCGTAGATCTGATGGCAATTCTGGTTCTGGTGTTTGGCATTTACTTTCCCCGCCATCGCCGAAGTGACTTGGCGGTCGCCTTTTTGGGCGTCAACATTGGCGTTCTGGCGGTTTCTCAAATCCTGGCAACCTCCTCTGTGGGGGCAGGCTTGGGTCTGGGACTGTTTGGAGTGCTCTCCATCATCCGGCTCCGCTCCTCCGAAATCAGCCAGCGGGAGGTGGCTTATTACTTCGCGTCCCTGGCCATCGGTTTGATCTCGGGCCTGGCCACCGTGTCATTGCTCAGCACCACCATGATTGCGCTCATCATCGCGGTCATCGCGGTGGCCGATACCTCGCTAGTAAATAGGCGGGGCGTGCAGCGGCAGCAGATTCAGCTCGATCGGGCCATTGCCCAGGAGCGCGAGTTGCGCGCCGAGATCGAGAACCTCACTGGCCAGCAGGTACTGACGGTGAGTGTGCTCAAGCTCGACCTGGTCAATGACCTCACCCTCGTCGAGGTCGGCCTCCAGCCCCGCGCGCACTCCACTACCCCGGTGGAAAATCCCCTGCGTGAGGCCATCGATGCCTAGCTTTTACTCCGCACTCGCCCCGATCAGCCTCGAGGAGCTGGTGTCCGAGGCCGAGATGCTCACCCGGGTAGACCGCAAATACGTCCTCCACCGCCGCGAACTCGACGCCGCCCTCGGCGGCTTGGATCCCCGCACTCGGGTCTTGCGTATCGACGGCCGCGTCCCCCAGCCGTACCGTTCCACCTACTTCGACACTCCGGACTTGCGGAGCTTCCACATGGCGGCACACCCGCGGCGTCGGAAGTTCAAAGTTCGCACACGAACCTACCTCGCATCCCGGACCTCCTTCCTCGAGGTCAAGGCCGTGGGTCCCCGCGGGGTCACCGTTAAAGAGCGGATCGCCTGCGACTTTGACGACGCCATGCAGGCGCGACTGAGCGACGAGTCGGCGGCCTGGCTGGAAGGCCGCCTACTGGCGGCCGGCCAGCCGCCGGACACCGGCGCGCAGCTGGCACCGGACCACCTTGCTCATGGCGGATGGAACGGGACGGGCGACCGTCGATACGCAGCTTGATTGGGCCAGTCGCGATAGCTACCTCGAGCGGCCTGACATGGCCGTGGTGGAAACCAAGTCGGGCTCCCGCCCCTCCGAGGTCGACCGGCTGCTCTGGGCATCCGGCCACCGCCCGGCGCGAATATCCAAGTTCGGCACCGGCATGTCCGCCCTCAACAGCTCGCTGCCCCGCAACCGGTGGAACCGCGTGCTCAACAACTACTTTTCTTAAGGAACAACCACCATGAAAATCACGAAACCTGCCCTCACTGCCGCCGTCCTCGGCTTGAGCTTGTCCATTGCCGCGTGCTCCCCCGGCGCCGGGAGCACCGGAGCGACGACCACGCCGACCGCCACCGCAACCTCCGGTTCCTTCAGTACCGTCAACCCGCCGACGGCCACGGAGGCGCTAGCCGAGAACCACGACGCATCCACCTTTAACGAGTGGGACGCCGCGGATGCCCAGGACCTCAGCGGCAGCGACATTCAGATCACCAGCGGCGGCGTGTACCGGCTGAGCGGCGACATCGAATCCGTGTCCATCGATGCCCCCGACGCCCAGGTCGTCCTCCTGCTCAATGACGCCACAATTGCGAAGGGCATCACCGCGACCAACGCCGAAGATGTGGCCATCGATTCCACCGGTACCAACACCGTCACTGGCCCCATCGACATCGCCGCCGACCTCACGTTGTCCGGCTCCGGCACCCTCGACGTCACGGCGGAAGGCGAAGGCAACGATGGCATCACCGCCAATGACGACCTCGCGGTCCTGTCGGGCACCTACCGCGTCAAGGCCGCCGATGATGGCATCCAGGGCAACGATGCGCTCGTGATCAAGGGCGGAAGCCTCACCGTCGAGTCCGGGGGCGATGGCCTGAAGTCCGACAAGGACGACGACCCGACCAAGGGGTACGTGGACATCCAGGGCGGCACCCTCACCGTGACCTCTCAGGGAGATGCCATCGACGCGTCCACCGACCTCATCGTCAGCGACGGTGACCTCACGCTGACGGCGGGTGGCGGGGCGTCGGCAGGCAAGACCGATACCTCCGCCAAGGGTCTGAAGGCGGGCACCTACGTCATCGTCGAAGGTGGCAACACCACGATCGACTCGGGCGACGACGCCGTCCACTCCAAGGGCGCGCTGCGGCTGAGCGGCGGCGAGATCACCGCAAAGACCGGCGACGATGGCGTCCACGCCGAGGTCGCCGCGGTACTCGACGGCGCCACCCTCACTATCGCCGAATCCAACGAGGGCATCGAGGCCGGACTGATCACTATCTCCGGCGGAGACATCAACGTCACCTCGACCGACGATGGCGTCAACGGCTCCGGTTCCACCACCGCCGAAGCCGGGCTCGCCGCCACTTCGGAAGAAACCACGTCCGCGACGCAATCCAACCAGCCGCCCATGGGCAGCACCGGAGAGCAGGTGACCATTACCGGCGGCACCCTCACGGTCAACGCGGGTGGCGACGGCCTCGATTCCAACGGCGACCTCCACATCAGCGGCGGCACCACCACCGTGTGGGGTCCGACGGACAACGGCAACGGAACCTTGGACACGGAAGGTGAGTTCACCCTCACTGGCGGCGAGCTCATCGCCGTCGGCTCCAACGGCATGCCCGTCAACCCGACGTCCACCGACGGCCAAGGGTGGATTGCCGCCACCGCCAGCGGCCGGGCAGGCGATGAGATCATCGTGAAGGACTCCTCCGGGGCCACCATCGCGACCTTCACCGCCGTCAAGGACTTCGGCTTGGTCCAATACTCGAGCGCGGCGATCGCTAACGGTGAGCAGTACACGGTGACGGTCAATGGCACCGACACTGCCGTCACCGCAGGTCAAGGCGTTGCAGGTGCAGGCCCCGGTGGCATGGGTGGCGGCATGATGCCCGGGAACGGTCAGCCCCCGGCGCGGCCGATGGGTTAGCCGGGAACCGGTTGATCGCGACGCCCTCCTCCCGACTTTTAGCCGAGCCGGGAAACGCGACCTGGGCTTTTAGCTCCGACCTCACCTCGCGAGCGCGTTCCGGTCGCGATCAGCCGGTCGCGATCACACAAAAAACTGCTCCCCCTCGCACGGAGGGGGAGCAGTTGTCTGTGTGTGCTTAAAGCATCACGATGAGCAGCGGCCCAAAGGTCATGACCAGGCCAACCACGGCCGCCAGGAACATCGACAACCCATCGTTGGAGGTACGTAGCGCCCGCACCACGCCCACCATGACGCCGGTGACCACGATGGCGAGAGCGGCGACAATCGGCCGGCTCAGGTTTTCCCACAGCAGCTCGAAGCCCTTGAACACCACGACCCCCAGGACGACGCCAATGACCGCCATGAGAATAATGCCGGTCATCGAGGTCTTCTCCTCGACTTCGGCCTCAGTCTCTTCCACGACCTCTAGCTCAGCCTCCGGCTCCGGCTCGTCCTCGACAGCAATCGCCGGGATCTCGCCGGTGGCGGCCTCCTCTTCGACGATCACGGACTGCTTAGCGACGTCCGCGTCCGCATCGTCCGCATCAATCTTCTGGAAGATGACAGTCTGGTCGGTCGCGGGGGTCGGAACCTGCGGTTCCACCACCTCGGTAGCTTCCGTGACCTCGACCTCTGGCTCTACCTCAGGCTCTGACTCCGGCGGATCGATCGGCACGGAGGAATGCTTCGACTCGGCCGGCTTCTCCTTGACCGCGGGGATGGAACCGGTCAGCTCAGCGACCGAAATACCACCATCTTCGAGGCTCCGGCGCCGACGACGACGCGGCACGTCGGTCGCAGGACCCTCCTTGGCCGCGCGCGCAAGCAGCTCGGCGACGGTTAGTTGTTTGTCGCTCATGGTCACATCCTATCCTGGTCAGCCGAAATTCCCAGGTCCTCCTGGGTAAGTCCCTTATCAATTCGGCGCAAGATGACGCCTTCCCGCAACGCCCAGGGGCAGATCTCGATCTTTTCCAACCCGAGGGCCCGCATGCTGGCCTCCGCGACCAAAGCGCCAGCGACAATTTGATGCGAACGATCCGAGCTGATGCCTTCCAGCTCAGCCCGGTCAGCAGCAGTCATGCGGGAGATAAAGGCGATGAGTTGGCGCAGACCTGGTGCGGTGAGCGTGCGTTTGACGTAGGGGCCCTCTGCACTCGGGGCCGCACCGGTGAGGCGGGCCAGCGTGCGGAAAGTCTTCGAGGTGCCGACGGCGACCCCGGCGGTTCCGTAGACCCGGATCTGGCGGGCAGCATCGACCAGCTCGGCGTCGATGTAGTCGCGCAGAAGGTTGATCCGCTTGCGTTCCGGCGGATCGGTATCGAACCACTGGTGGGTCAGGCGCCCCGCGCCCAGGTCGAGGGAGACGGCCACGTCTGGGGTCTCATCCGAGCCGGTGGACAGTTCGAGGGAACCTCCGCCGATATCGAGGTTGGTGATGCGCCCCGCGGACCAGCCGTACCAGCGGCGAACCGCCAGGAACGTGAGTCGGGCTTCGTCTTCCCCGGAAAGAACTTCCAGTCGGACGCCGGTTTCCTTCTCCACGTGATCGAGCACGTCATCGGAATTGGTCGCGGAACGCACGGCCGAGGTGGCAAACGGCATGATTTCCTTGCACCCGAGAGTGCTTGCCAGTTCCGCCGCCTCTCCGACCGCTTTGGTCAGTTTGCGCAGACCTTTATCGTCGATAGCGTCGTCGCCGTCGATGAGTTCCACGAGTCGCAGCGTCGTCTTCCAGTCACTCATGGGGGTAGGGTGACCGCCATTGCGGGCATCCACTGCCACGAGGTGGACAGTGTTGCTGCCCACATCCAATACACCTAGTCGCACATGTATCAGGGTAGACGGTCTAACCTGTTCAAGTGTGAACCGCCCGCGTCCGACCCAGGTTTTTCTGGGTTTCCCAGAATCCTCCCCCGCCGGCCGCCAAATCTTGGCTGGCCGCGAAGTCGCCCCTGATTTTCCTCGCGAGTGGTTTGAGTTTTATAACCCCGAGGACCCGCAGCACATTTTTCAGATTGACCTTACGTGGCTGGAGTCTCGCTGGAGCTGCCAGTTCGGTACTGAACTCTGCCCCGGTATCGATGCCGCGAAGCCGGATGTGGGCTGTTGTGTCCATGGCGCCTACCTCGCCGATGAGACCGATCGAGACCAGTTGTATAACGCCGTCTCCGAAATGCCCGCCCATTACTGGCAACACCGCCCCGTCGAGGTGGACGGTTTCCTCCGCGAGGCCGATCCGGTGCAGTTGGAGCCGTGGCTGGTGTGGGACGAACTTGATGATGACAATGGTGAACCCGAGCCCGCTTTGAAGACCAAAATCGTCGACGGGGCGTGTTTGTTTGCCAACCGGCAAGGTTGGCCGACTGGACCCGGATGTGCCATCCACCAGTGGGCGGTGGCGGAGGGACGTGACCTGACCGTCGAAAAGCCGGAAGTGTGCTGGCAGGTACCCCTGCACCGCGACGAGGCCTACGAGGACCGCACGGACGGCGTCGAGATCCTCCGCACCGTCATCGGGGAGTATCACCGTCGCACGTGGGGCGGTGGCGGCGAGGACTTTGATTGGTACTGCACCGAGGACTCCTCTTGCCACACGAGCCCGGTACCCATGTGGCAGTCCTACGAAAACGAGCTGGTGGCGCTCATGGGCCGGGCATCTTTCGACGTGTTGGCGGAGCATTGCCAGCGCCGGGCTGCCGCCGGCTTCCGGTCCGCTCCACACCCGTGCAGTACGGCGTGAGCAGACACTCTAGTGCCACGATGCTGAAAGTTTCGTGGCGGTCAGCTGTCACCTACCGGGGTCGCATGGTGCTGACTTTCATCTCCGTGGTGCTGGGCACTGCTTTCATCTCTGGATCGCTCTTGCTCACCAACGCGATGGAACGCTCCTTTGACTCGATCATCGACGCCGGAGTCGATGGGGTGGACATCGGCTTGGTCGGCAGCTCCACCTCACAACAGGGTGTGCCTTTCGAGGTCATCGCCGAGATTCAATCCTGGCCCGAGGTCCGGGCCATCAACATCGTCGGGGACGGGCCCGGAACCCCAGGCGGTATCCGCGCCGCGGGGAACTCCGGGATCATTGTGATCCCGCCGAACGGCATACCCATGCAGGCGGGGTCGTCCGGCGCCCACCCGGCCGCGGTGTACCCCGAAGACCAGGTCGTCGGGCCCAGTCCCGAACTCATCGCCGGGGAGCTACCCCGCAAAGGGTATGAGGTCCTGCTCAATTCCTCCGCCGCCGACCGGGCGCACGTCAGCGTGGGCGAGTGGCTGCAGGTAATCACCCCCAGGGAGCATCTGCGCGTGAAAGTGTCGGGAATTTTCGATTCCTCCCGTGACACGGCCGGGTGGATCAGCGTCATGTTCACCTCCGACCGTTACCTGCAATTGTTCACGGAACTCGATCACGCCTCGCAAGTGGTCATTTCGACGCAACCGGGCGTGGACCCGATGGTGGTGCGCAACCGGATCGGATTGGCCTGGCGGGACCTCACTCCCCTGCTGCCCGAGCAGATTGTCGAGCACATCAGCGGCGCCGTCCTCCAACAGATGGAGTTCGTCCGCTACGTGCTGGTTATCTTCGGGGCCGTAGCTCTGCTCGTGGGTGCTTTCAACATCACCAACACCTTCGCGATGGTCGTCGGCCAGCGCACCCGCGAGTTCGCCCTCTTGCGTTCCATCGGTGTTTCCACCGTTCAGGTGGCCTATTCCGTTCTCACCGAGGCGTTCCTCGTCGGCCTCGTGGGATCTTTTGTCGGTATCTCAGCGGCTTTCATCTTCGTCGCTGGGCTCTTGGCCGCCTTCAATTACGTCGGCGGGGAGCTCGCCTCCATCGACTTCACCTGGACGAACGAGGCCATCGCCTTGCCGCTAGCTTTTGGCGTCATCATCACGATGGCATCCGCCCTGGCCCCTGCCCGCCGGGCCGGGATGCTTCCCCCGGTCCAAGCTTTCGACCTTTCCGACGCCCGCCGTACCCGAGCACCGCGCCTGCGACTCCTCATCGCCGGAGTTTTGATGTCCCTCGGAGCAGTGCTGGTGGCGGGTTCGGCGCTGATTAATTCCGTCAACGAGGTTGCTCCCGACGTCGAACAACGTCTAGCTTTCACCGGCATCGGCGTGGTCATCGTTTTCCTCGCCATTCCGCTCATCGGCCCCACCCTCGTGGTTGCCGCGGGCCAAACTCTCGGCCGAGCACTGACGGTCCCCCTGGGTGCGGTGGGCACTCTGGCACGTCGAAACGCAGTTCGCAATCCCCGACGCTCGGCATCCTCCGCGCTAGCCCTGGCGCTGGGAGTCGGCCTCGTCGCCTGCGTTGGCACCATCGGCGCGACCACGCGGGCCAGCGTCTTCGGCATGCTCGAATCCAACGTCTCCGTCCCCGTCGTCCTCGACAGTCTCGGCGGAAACAACTTTTCGACGCAGGCCGGTACCTCTACCCTCGGGTTGCCAGAACAAACCACATCCCTAGTCATGGCGACCCCGGGCGTGGCACGCGCGGGCACCCTCATGTCCGCGCCCTTACAGGTGGATAACTGGGACAACCTCACCACCACCGTCGTCGATGATGACTTCTCCCAGTACATCGACGTCGGGCTCATTTCGGGGAGCATGAACAACGCCCTGGAAGGTGCCGCCATCTCGGCGGAGTATGCCTCCCAGGCCGACCTCGGGGTCGGCGACCTCATTGGGATCAATGCCTTCCAGGGCGACTTCTACACCGAAATGTTCATCCCCATCACCGGCGTCTACACCGACTATTCCACTTTGGGCCACATCACGGTGAGCCTCGCTGCAGCGGCGAAGGTGCTGGACAACCTGGACTCAAGCCTGCATCGACAAGCAATCTTTGTGACCGGTGACGGATCGGTGTCCGATGCCCAATTGCGGGACAACCTGGCGGCGGCGACCGCGTCGCTGTTGGTGGTTCAGGTGAAGACGAAGGCGGAATACGGCAACACGCTGGGAACCCAGATCAACCAACTACTTCTCATCATTTACGCCCTGTTGGCGCTGGCTGTCATCATCGCGACGTTGGGCATCATCAACACGCTGTTGCTGTCCGTGGCGGAACGAACCCGCGAGCTCGGCATGCTCCGCGCCGTCGGCGTGCAGCGGCACCAGCTGAGGAAAATCATTCAGATCGAATCCCTCATCATTTCCATCCACGGCGCGGCCGTCGGCATCGTGCTGGGTACCGCCGCAGGGTGGTCCGCAGTGCGGGTGCTGGGCTCCAAGGGAATGGCGAGCCCCGAAATCCCCTGGGTGCAGATCATGATCATGGTCGCGGCCTCCGTGCTGGTCGGAGTGATCGCCGCACTCATCCCGGCGATCAAAGCCTCCCGCACCCCGCCCCTGGAAGCGATCGAGCGCTAAGCCTCGAACTTGTACCCCAGGCCACGCACGGTCACGAGGTGCTGGGGTCGGGACGGTTCTTCCTCGATCTTGGAACGCAGCCGCTTGACGTGGACGTCGAGTGTCTTGGTATCACCGACGTAGTCGGCACCCCAGATCCGGTCGATGAGCTGGCCGCGGGTGAGCACGCGGCCGGCGTTGCGCAGCAGGTATTCCAGGAGGTCGAACTCCTTGAGCGGCATGGGCACCGGCTCACCGGCGACGGTCACCGTGTGTCGCTGCACGTCCATGCGCACCCGACCACCCTCGAGGATTCGCTCCTCGAGTTCGTCGAAGCCACCGTTGTCCGAGTCCGTTCCGCGGCGCAGGACGGCGCGGATGCGGGCGATGAGCTCGCGGGAAGAATAAGGCTTGGTCACGTAATCATCTGCGCCGAGTTCAAGGCCGACGACCTTGTCGATCTCGGAGTCGCGGGCCGTGACCATGATGACGGGTACCGAGGACGTCGAACGCAGCTGCTTGCACACGTCGGTGCCGGACATGCCCGGCAGCATGAGGTCGAGCAGGACGATGTCGATGTCGTTTTTGTCGAACTCCACCAACGCGGTCGGACCGTCACCAGCGGTGATGACGTCGAATCCCTCCTTGCGGAGGAGAAAAGCCAAGGGATCGGCGAGCGATTCCTCATCTTCGACAATGAGAATGGTCGTCGTCATGTTGCTTTGTCCTTTCGACGTGTGGCCACCCGCGACACCGCCTGGCGAAGCGGGCCGTTGGCCGCCGGATTCTCTTCTTCCCCTACTTCGGCCGGCACGTCCGGGGAAGGATCAGGGCGGTAGATCGGCAGTTCAAGGGTGAAGGTGGAGCCGGTACCGGGCCGGGACCATAGTTTGATGTTACCGCTGTGGTTGGCCACCACGTGCTTGACGATGGCCAAACCTAGCCCCGTCCCTCCGGTGGAACGCGAACGCGCCTTGTCCACGCGGAAGAAACGCTCGAACACGCGCTTTTGGTCCTCCGGGGACATGCCGATGCCCCGGTCGGTGACGCGGATGAGCACGACGTCATCGCTCGTGACCTTTTGGGACACGGAGACCGGGACGGAATGGGGCGAGTAGTTAATGGCGTTGGAAATGAGGTTGGACACGGCGGTGACCAGCAGAGACTTGTCACCCAGGACGAGGACACCGGAGTCCGCGCCCTTGGTCAACGTGATGTCCGCGGTATCGGCGGCGACCTGGTTGCGGGCGAAGGCCTCCGCGATGACATCGTCGATGAGGACCGGCTCCATCTCCGGCAGGGCCTCCGCGCCTTGGAGTTTGGAGAGTGAAATGAGCTCGTTGATCATGTCCGCCATGCGGTGGGCCTCACGGTGCAAGCGAGTACCGAAGTACTCCACCTGCTCCTGGTCGTCGACGGCCTCCATGAGGGCCTCGGCTAGCAGAGCCATGCCACCGACGGGGGTTTTCAGTTCGTGGGAGACGTTCGCGACGAAGTCGCGGCGGGCGGATTCCATCCGCACGTTTTCGCTCTCGTCGCTGCCGTAGACGATGACGAAGCGATCGTCGACAAGCGTCAGGGGTTTGATCAACGCGCGCACGGAGGACACGCGGTTGCCGGTTCGCCGCTTCGGCACGGAAATGTCGAGATTGCGGGGTTCCTTGTCCGCGTAGACCTCTTCGGCGACCCGCCACACGGTGGCGTTGACGGTGCGATCGTGGACGAGATTCATCTCGTGCGCGCGGGCGTTGGAGAGGATGACCTCTCCACCCCGGTCCAGCACGGCCAGACCGGTGGGGGAACCCTGAATAGCCAGGTGAAGCACTTGGCTGACGGTGGTGACCTGATTGTCCTCCAGCGTGGCCGAGGAGCGGTAGCGCTGCAGGCGCTTACGACCCCAGATCAAGGCCGGAAGGGCGACGCCGGTGACGGCGACGCCCAACAGGAACGAGAGAACAGCGGACACGCGCTAGTGGCTACTTACCACCCTGTGCCGCAACTGCTGCGGCACCGGCCGCAGCGGCCTCGGGATCAAGGTAGGTACCGCCGGGGTTGAGGACGGTGCCGTCAGCGGACAGTTCGTAGACCAGCGGAATACCGGTGGGGATGTTCAGAGCCGCGATGTCCTCATCCGAGATGTTGTCGAGGTGCTTGACCAGCGCGCGCAGGGAGTTGCCGTGCGCCGCGATGAGGACGGTCTCGCCCGCCTTGACCCGGGGGAGGATCTCCTCGGTGTAGTACGGGATGAAGCGATCGACGACGTCCTTGAGGCACTCAGTGCGCGGCACGGCCGGCAGGTCTGCGTAGCGCACGTCCTGGGACTGCGAGTACTCAGAGTCATCGGCCAGCTCCGGCGGCGGAGTGTCGTAGGAACGGCGCCAGGACATGAACTGCTCCTCGCCGTACTTGTCCTTGGTCTCGGCCTTGTTCAGGCCCTGCAGTGCGCCGTAGTGGCGTTCGTTGAGGCGCCAGTCGCGGACGACGGGAATCCAGTGGCGATCAGCGTGATCGAGGGCGATGTTCGCCGTGCGGATCGCACGACGCAGCAGCGAGGTGTACAGCACGTCGGGCAGCAGGCCCGCTTCCTTGAGGAGCTCGCCGCCGCGCTTGGCTTCGTCCTCTCCCTTGGTGGTCAGGTCGACGTCAACCCAGCCGGTGAATTGGTTGGACTCGTTCCACTGGCTCTGGCCGTGGCGTAGGAGAATCAGCTTTCCGTTACTCATGTCCCCCAATATGCCACTTTTGGGGCCGTAGCGCTGGTGGAAGAGATACAGCGCACGAATTTTCTCGGAGAGTTACGCTCCGGCGCGGCGCGGATAGCAGCCGCTGTGATCGATGCTGAGGGCCTCGTTGTAGACGGCCGCCAATTGTGACGCCGTGGATGCCCAGGAGAAATTCGCGGCGTGGGCGACGGCTTCCTCGGCCATCCGCATCCGGGTGTCGTCATCGTCGAGGAGCGCGCCGAGGGCATCGGCCCATTCTTCTGTCCCGTGGCCGTCGACAAGCACTCCGGTCTCGCCCTCCGCGACGGCGATGGGCAGGCCGCCGACGCGGGCGGCGACCACCGGGGTGCCGCAGGCTTGGGCCTCCATGGCGACGAGGCCGAAGGACTCGTTGTAGCTGGGGACCGCGACGATGTCCGCCGCCTGGTAGATGGTCACCAGCTCTGAGGGCGGGCGCGGCTCGAGGAAGCGGATGCGGCGAGCGATGCCGAGGTCGCGCGCCAGGTCGGCGTAGATCTCGGTGCTTGCCGACGCCCCCGAGGCACCACCACAGATGATGACGCGCAGGTTGCGCTCGGGGTTGCGGTTCATCAACTCTGCGGCCGCCCGGATGAGCACCTGGGGGCCTTTGAACTGCTGTAAACGCCCGACGAAGGCGATGACTTGCGCGTGGAGGGGGATGCCCAGTTGGCGGCGGGACAGCTCGGTGTTGCGTTCGGTTCCCGGGGTGAACAGCTCCGTGTCGGTCCCGGGCGGGACGACAACGACTCGCTCGCGGTTAGCGTCATAATGGCCGACGAGGTCATTGGTCTCCTCGTGGGTATTAACCACCAGGAAGTCAGCGTTGTCCACCAGCTGCTGCTCACAGATGCGGCGGGCCTCTGACTCCGGGGAATCATCTTCGCTCCGGTGGGCATTCTTCACGGCGGCCAGGGTGTGAGAGGTGTGCACGAACGGAACCTCCCACAGATCGGCGAGAAGCCAGCCGACCTGGCCCGATAGCCAGTAGTGGGAATGGATGAGGTCATACTCGACCGGGTGACACTTTTTAAACTGCACGATGCCGCCCGCGAACGCCGCTAGCTGGGTGGGCAGGGCCTCTTTTGCTAGGCCGTCGTAGGGGCCGGCGACGATGTTGATAACGCGCAGGCCCGGCGCGACCTCGACGATTTCCCCCTGGCTCGGGCGGGTCGCCCGGGTGAAGATATCTACCTCGACTCCCTGGCGCGCGAGCTGGAGGGCCGTGTTGAGGACGTAGACGTTCATGCCTCCCGCGTCGCCCACTCCGGGCTGCTGCAGCGGGGAGGTGTGCATGGAGATCATGGCAACTCGCATGATCTTCATAGTAGAGGCCCAACAGGAGTGGCAGGGCACTCGTTATACTGGTTTTCACCTCATAACCAATTGAAGGGAACTTTTCTATGTCGGCATACGAGGACAAGGCTTGGCTTAAGTATTACGACGAGTGGACGCCCCACTCGCTGGAGTACGACGACACCACCCTGTTGGATGTCTACGACAACAATCTCGCGCTCAACGCAGACAAGTCAGCCACCTGGTTCTTCGGCCGCAGCCAGACCTACGGGGAGCTCGATCGCCAGGTCCGCCGCGCTGCCGCTGGCCTGCGCGCCTTTGGCGTTCGCCCGGGCGACAAAGTTGCCATCATCCTCCCGAACTGCCCGCAGCACATCGCCGCGTTCTACGCGGTGCTCAAGCTCGGTGCGACCGTCGTGGAGCACAATCCTCTCTACACCGCGCATGAGCTCAAGGCACCCTTCGCCGACCATGGTGCCCGTGTGGCCATCGCGTGGGACAAGGCTGCTCCGACGTTGGAGAAGCTGCGCGGAAGCACCGCACTGGAGACCATCATCTCGGTGAACATGGTCGAGGCGATGCCCAAGTTCAAGCAGTTGGCCCTGAGCCTGCCGCTGAAGAAGATCCGCGAATCCCGCGATGCGCTGACGGCGCCTGCCCCCAACACGGTGCCGTGGGAGGCCCTTATTGGTTCGGCCATCGGCGGCGACGGTGAGGACATCGTCTCAGAGCCGAGCGTGACCAAAGACACCACTGCCCTCATCCTCTACACCTCCGGCACGACGGGCACCCCGAAGGGAGCGCAGCTCTCGCACGGCAACCTCTTTGCCAACTGCCTGCAAGGTAAGAACTGGGTGCCGGGCCTCGGCGAAGAGGACGAGCGGATGCTCGCTGCCCTGCCAATGTTCCACGCCTATGGCCTCACCATGGTGGGCACCCTCGCCTTCTACGTCGGCGGCGAAATGGTCCTGCTCCCGGCACCCAGGGTGCCGTTGATCATGGACGTGATGAAGAAGCACACCCCGACCTGGGTGCCGGGTGTGCCGACGCTCTACGAGAAGATCGTCGAGGCCGCCGAGGCCGAGGACATCAGCATCACCGGCGTTCGCAATTCCTTCTGTGGCGCCGCGACCCTGCCGGTGTCCACGGTGGAGAAGTGGGAGCGCCTCACCGGCGGCCTGCTCGTCGAGGGCTACGGCCTCACCGAGACGTCCCCGATCATCGTCGGTAACCCGATGAACAAGAACCGCCGCCCGGGCTATGTGGGTATCCCCTTCCCGGACACGGAGATCCGGATCGCCAACCCCGAGAACCTCGACGAGACTCAGCCTGATGGCACCGAGGGCGAGATCCTAGTCAAGGGTCCGCAGGTCTTTTCCGGCTACCTCAACCAGCCGGAAGCCACCGAAGCCAGCTTCCACGATGGGTGGTACCGCACCGGTGACGTGGGAGTGATGGAAGAGGACGGCTTCATCCGCCTCGTTGCCCGCATCAAGGAAGTCATCATCACCGGTGGCTTCAACGTCTACCCCATTGAGGTGGAGGAGGCCATGCGCGAGCACCCCGACATTATCGATCTGGCGGTCGTCGGTCGTCCCCGCGCCGATGGCTCCGAGGATGTCGTCGCTTGTGTCACCCTCAGCGAAGGTGCCGCCCTGGACCCGGAGGGCCTCAAGGACTTCGCCCGCGAGCGCCTCACGCGCTACAAGGTCCCGCGCACCTTCTATCACTTCGAGGATCTGGCCCGCGACCAGCTGGGCAAGATTCGCCGCCGCGAGGTCCAGCAGGATCTGCTGAAGCTGCTGAACCGCTAACGCGCCTCGGTAGGCGCACGCCCCAACCCCACTGCCCGCACTAGTCGGCAGTGGGGTTGTCTCGTTCCGCGAAGACCTCCCGGGCGACGAAGGTGGCGTTGAGGGCGCGGGGAAAGCCTGCATAGACGGCGGCGTGGAGGAGCGCCTCGACGATCTCTTCGCGGCCGATGCCGACGTTGAGGGCGGCCCCAATGTGAACGCGCAGTTGTGGTTCGCATCCGCCGAGGGCAGTGAGCACGCCCAGGGTCACGAGCTGACGACTGCGGGGGTCGAGGCCCGGGCGGTCGTAGATGTCACCGAAGGCAAAGGCCGCGATGTGGTGGCCGAGGGCGGGGCTGATGTCGGCCAGGGAATCGATGACGGCATCCCCGAGGTGTCCATCGATGCGGGAGAGTACGTCGAGACCTTTCCGGCGGCGGGCGAGGTTGTCAGCGGAGTCGATGGAGTCGATGTCGTGCTGGGGCGTGGTCATGGCTGGGGGCCTTCCTCGTAGGTGGCGAGTTTGAATTCCGTGGCGGCCAAGGCGAGTTGTAGCTGGGCGATCTGGTCGCGGAGGGTGTCTCGGTGCTGACGCAGCAAGCGGACGCGGTCGGGAATGGTGCCCTCGCCGGCATCGACAAGCTCGACGTAGCGCGTGAGATCCCGGATGCTCATGCCCGAGGTGCGCATCCTGGTCAGGAACACCAGGCGGCGCACAGTCGCGGCGTCGAAGCGGCGGTGTCCGGCGCGATCCCTCGGGATGGACACCAGGCCCGCTCGCTCGTAATAACGGAGAGTGTGGGCACTGACACCGAGATGATCGGCGGTCTCTGCAATGCTCCAGGCCGCTGACCCATCGGGGCGCGTTAGGCCCTGTAGCGCGTCAAGGTTGACGCCTCCCGGCGGATCGATGGCCAGCCGGAGTGCGTGTTCCAGGACCCGCTTGTCTCTCATGCTCCCCACGGTAGAGGTGTGAGCGCACTCAAAGGCAAGCCCCGCCCCCACACCACGAAGTGTCAGGAATCACAGACACCAGATCCCGCAGGTTAGGCCCCCAAATCTAACTACCCTCCCGCCCCGGACGTAGACCAGAAACCAACGCAAGCGTAGGTTACTAACTCGTAAGTTACGGATAGGTAACTATTCCCCACGAGAGGTCCATCTACATGTCTTTGACACCCCTGCTCTCCCTGCGTCAGCCCGCGGTCTTGTTTGCGGGACAGGGCTCCAACTGGCAACTCGCTCTCAGCCACGCGCACTACGAAGGCCGCCTTACCAGCCTCCTCATGAGTGCCCGCGCGCTCACCGGACCCGTTGCCCGGCAGATCGCCTCCACCGTGCCCGGCGCATTCGCCCGGCTCGAAGAACTGGCGCAGCACCTGGCCACCTCCGACACTCCGCCGGAGCCGAGCGAGCTCGATGCCTACCCGGCGGTGTCCGTTCCGGGCATCGTGTTGGGCCAAATCATCGCCCTGGACCA